>MHMT01000013.1 GCA_001819435.1 Candidatus Portnoybacteria bacterium RBG_13_40_8 | reverse complement strand
AAAGATTTAAAATCACCAGTAATTATCGGAACTTCAGAAAGCGAGAGGGAATTTATTGGTACGAAACAAGCCGTGGCTTTGGTTGAAGTTTGGCGAAAAGAGACGGGTTTGCCGATTATTTTAAATGCCGACCACTGCAAAAGCTTTGCCAGTATCAAAGAAGTGGTTGATGCTGGTTACGATATGGTTCAGTTTGATGGTTCTGGTTTATCTTTTGAAGAAAACATAAAAACTACCAGACAAATTGTAGAATACGCCAAAAGTAAAAATCCCGAAATTATAGTTGAGGCAGAATTGGGATATTTAAGGGGTAGTTCGGAAATTCATAAAGAGAAAATAGAAATCAAAGAAGAAGACTTGACTAAGCCAGACGAGGCAAGAGAATTTATTGAAAAAACTGGCATTGATATTTTGGCAGTAGTCATTGGTAATACTCACGGAATAGAAATAGAAGAAGAGCCGCCGCTTTTTCTCGACAGATTAGAAGAAATCCAGAAAGTGGTCCCCAGGACGTTTTTAGTTCTTCACGGCGGTTCAAAAACACCGGAAAAGGACATTAAAGGAGCGATTAAATTAGGAATAGTGAAAATAAATATAAATACCGAGCTTAGAATTGCCTACAGCGATGCTCTGGAAAGAGAGATAAAAGCTCATCCGGACGAAGTCAAGCCATATAAAATTTTGACACCGGCAGTAGAAGAAATGAAAAAAGTAGTTGCTGAAAAGATAAAATTATTTGGAAGCGAGGGAAAAGTCTAGGCTCGGAATTTATTTTCATGTCGACACGTGTCGGCCCCGCCAGCGCGGGGCCGCACTAATTCTCAGCCAAAATTCCGCCTTCGGCGAAAACCATGCTTTCGGCTTCCGAAATTGTCTCAGTGAAAATAAATTCCTCGCCGAAAGTAAAGAGGGATTTCAGACGGGTTGCTTTTTAAATAAAATCTTGGTAAGATGGGAGGATATGGAATTAGAATTGAAAGCGCAAACCAGAAAAGAATCTGGAAGAAAGTTGAAAACCCTTCGGGAAAAAGGGTTTATTCCAGCTGTGGTTTATGGTTCTGGCCATAAACCGGTTTCTATTCAGGTTGGCCATGAGGAATTCAGGAAAGTATTTGAACAGGCCGGAGAGAGCACATTAGTTAAACTTAAAGTAGATGAGCATATTAAAAATGTCTTAATCCACGATATTGCTAAAGATCCTGTTAGCGATAGCTTTATTCATGTTGATTTTTATCAGGTGAGAATGGATAAAGAGATTAAAGCCGAAGTTCTGTTGGTTTTTGTTGGCGAAGCACCAGCCGTAAAAAGCATGGACGGCATATTGGTTAAGAATATTACCGAAATAGAAGTTGAAGCTCTGCCCAAGGATTTGCCGCACGAGATAAAAGTAGATATTTCCGTTTTAGATTCATTTGATAAGCATATTAGAGTGAAAGATTTAATTTTGCCTTCGGGAGTTAAGGTAGACGCTGAACCAGAAGAAATGGTTGTTTCAGTAATACCGCCAAGAACAGAAGAAGAATTAAAAGCATTGGAGGAAAAGCCGGAAGTTAAAGTTGAAGAAGTGGAAGTAGCGGGCGAGAAGCCAGTTGAAGAAACAGAAGAGATTAAAGAAGGTATAGAAGAAAAGCAAGAATTCAAAGAAGGCAGTTCAAAATAACTAATGTTTAGACACAAAAAAGCTAATATTTTAATAGCGATTTTGGTTTTAATCGGTTTATTTACCCCGTATCTTTTTAAAGGTACGGGGTTTGCTTCAGCTCAAACATCTTTGGATGAAGAGAAAGAGATGGAGGCAAAAATAAAAGAATTAGAAGAAAAAATATCTAAATATCGAACCGGAGTGATTACAAACCAACAAAGAGCCAAATCGCTCCAGACCGAAATAGAGATTTTAGATAATGAAGTAAACGAGGCAGAATTAGAGATTCAAAAAATAGATTTGATTATCAAAAAATTGGATAATAGAATATCTGAAAAGAAAATGGTAATCAGAGAGGCGGAAAGGGAGGTTGATTTAGAAAAAACCGCTCTAAGTGAATTATTAAGAGAAATTAGTAAATATGATGACGTTTCTTATTTAGAAATAATCCTTGGCCGAGCCCAATTGTCGGACTTTTTATCCGAACTTCATTCTTTAGAAAATTTTCAGGATCAAATTCAACAACTTCTTACTAAGCTTTCTAATTTAAAATCAAATCTAGAGCAAGAAAAAGGCACTCTCACCGACGAAAAGGAAGAACAGCTTGCACTGAAAACAATTCAAAATGAACAAAGAGAAAATCTAGAGAATAAAAAGAAAGAAAAAAAGACCCTATTGGAACAAACCAAGGGCCAAGAACAATTATTTACTCAATTGGTTAAGAAAACCCAACTAGATATTGAAGTCATCAAGAACAGATTATATTATCTTAAAGGTTTTGTAGATGGAGAATCTCTAAGATTTGAAGATGCGTACAAGTTTGCCAAATTTGCATCGATTTATACGGGAGTCAGGCCAGCTTTTCTTTTGGCAATTTTAAGTCGTGAGTCCCAATTAGGGAAAAACGTCGGAACCGGCTCATGGCGGGTGGATATGAAGCCCAGCCAGAGAACATATTATTTACAAATTTGTGAAAAATTAAATATTAGCCCCGATACTTATCCGGTTTCCAAAAAACAATGGTATGGATGGGGAGGAGCAATGGGCCCAGCTCAGTTTCTGCCAGCCACTTGGCTTGGATATGAACAAAGAGTAGTCGAAATAACTGGTAATAATCCACCATCTCCTTGGAACATTAAAGATGCTTTTGTGGCCGCCGCTCTCTATCTAGCCAATAAAGGCGCTAACCAACAGACTTATAATGCGGAATGGAAAGCAGCGATGATGTATCTTGCTGGTTCGAAATGGAACAATTCATCTTTATATTTTTACGGTAACCAAGTCATGGATTTAACTAAACAGATTCAAGATCAGGTTGATATTTTGGAAAAAGGATAATAAAAAGCAGAAAATAAATTTTCTATAATAAGAAAAACTTATTTTCTGCTTTTTAAATTTATTTCTGGAATTTTTTGATGACTGACCAGAGATTGCCATCGAGAATTTTTTCCATATTGTGCCAGGATTTGCCGATTCTATGGTCGGTGATTCTATCCTGGGGGAAATTATAGGTTCTGATTTTTTCCGAACGGTCAGCTGTACCAATTTGGATATTTCTTTGCTGTCCCATTTTTGTTAATTCTTGTTCGATTTTTAAAGCATAAATCCGTGAGCGTAAAATACTCATCGCATTTTCTCGGTTCGCGCCTTGACTTCTTTCGTTTTGGGAACTAACCACCAAACCAGTGGGTATATGGGTTATTCTTATTGCTGATTCGGTCTTGTTTACATATTGGCCGCCCGGACCAGAGGCTCTGTAAGTATCAATTTTTAAATCATTTGGTTTAATTTCTATTTCAGTTTTTTCGGCTTGGGGTAAAATAGCCACACTGGCGGTTGAAGTATGAATTCTTCCGCTTTTTTCAGTTTCCGGTATTCTTTGAACTCTGTGAACTCCGCCTTCATGTTTTAATAAATTATAAGCATTCTCTCCAGATACTTGGAGAATAACTTCTTTAAAACCTTTTAAACTTGAAAAATTTGATTCTAAGTTTTTAATTTGCCAACCCTGTTTTTCGGCAAATTTGCTATACATTCTAAAAAGGTCAGCCGCAAATAAAGCGGCCTCGTCGCCGCCTGCCCCCGCCCTGATTTCTATTATTGCCTTGTTGGAGTTAGTATTCATTACTTTTTTGATTTTTTGGCTCTAGCCAATCTCTTTTTAAATTTTTCTACTCTTCCGGCTGTGTCAATAATTTTATCATGTCCCGTATAAAAGGGATGGCAAGCGCTGCAGACTTCGATATGAATCTCTGGCTTTGTTGAGCCAATTTTAAAAATTTTTCCACAACTGCAGTGGATTATGGCGTCGGGGTAATATTTGGGATGAATATCTTTTTTCACGGTAAATTTAATGATATAATACAAATATAGATTAGTCAATAAAACAGCGACCTTGTGTTGTTAATGTTATTGTGTTAACATAGATTTTATGTCTGAGACCAAGAAAAAATCAATAGTTTCCGAAGAATTAGCCCAGAAAATGTTTGAGGCCGGTATTCATTTCGGTCATAAAAAATCAAACTGGAATCCCAAAATGACTCCTTATATTTTTGGCTTAAAAAATAATATCTATATCATTGATTTAGAAAAGACAATGGAAGAATTGGAAAAGGCGATAAATTTTATAAAAGAAACAAAGGAAAATAATGGCAAGATACTTTTTGTCGAAAATAGAACCCAAAGTCAATTTTTAGTTGAAGAAATAGCCAAAAAATGTAATATGCCCTATGTTACCTCTCGCTGGATTGGTGGACTGATGACGAATTTTAAGACGATTAGAAAGAGGGTGGAGCATTTTCTCGACTTAGAGAAAAAGAAGGCAGAAGGCGAACTTAAAAAATACACAAAAAAGGAACAGCAAAAATTTGATAAAGAAATCGAAAAATTAAAGAAGAGATTCGATGGGATAAGAAATTTGGATAAGCTGCCAAATGCTCTTTTTATTACAAGCATCAAATCGCAAATGACCCCAGTTAGAGAGGCGAAGAAGAAAAACATACCAGTGATTGGACTCGTTGACACCGATAGTGACCCTACGATAATTGATTATCCCATTCCTTCAAATGATGAATCTATTTCTGCTTTAAAATTTATGTTAGAGCAAATAGAAGAGGCATTAAAATAAGATCATGACAATATCAGTAGGCAAAGTAAAAGAATTAAGAGGAAAGACCGGCGCCTCAATTATGGAATGTAAAAATGCGCTTAGCGAAGCAAGGGGAAATGAAGGCAAGGCCCTAAAAATCTTACAAGAAAAGGGTCGGCTGACGGCTATGAAAAAATCAGAAAGAAAAGCCGAAGAAGGGATTGTTGAAGCCTATATTCATACCAACAAGAAAGTCGGAGTTTTATTAAAATTAAAATGCGAGACTGATTTTGTAGCCAGAAATCAAGAGTTTAAAGAATTGGCTCACGAAATAGCTATGCATATTGCCGGCATGGACTCAAAAGATGAAAAGGGTTTATTGGAAGAGCCCTATGTTAAAAATCCTTTAATTACCATAAAAGATTTAATAAACGAGAAAGTAGCTAAATTGGGAGAAAATATTAAAATAGACGAATTCGTTAGATACGAATTATAATTTATGTTAATAACTATTTCTCAAATAGTTTTTGCAATAAGTATTATAGGAATCTTGGTTATTGTTTTACGCAAGGTTCCTGTTATTTTAAGATATCCTCGACATCCTTTCGAAGAAACTTCTTTATTAGAAAGAGTTAAAACCAAGATAAATTCGAGTAATTTTTTTCACGAAATATTTATTCATAGAACAGAAAAGATTTTAAGAAGAATTAAAATTATTGTTTTAAAATTTGATAATTTTTTAGCCAGAATTGTTGATCGTCTTAGAGATAGATTAAAAAGAAGAAAAGAAGAGGAGCAGGAAAATAATGATTTTAACTCGCCATCTTAGCTCAGCGGTAGACCTGCCCGCCAAGGCCTGCGCCGCCTTAGCTTAGTGGAAAAGCAGTGGTTTTGTAAACCATAGACGCGGGTTCGATTCCTGCAGGCGGCTTAGACCTAGGCGCTGGCAGGCGGGGCAACTGTTTTGGGTCATTTATAATATTTTGGGTCGGTGGCAGAGCGGTCAAATGCACCAGTCTGTAAAACTGGAGTCCTTTGGACTACGAAGGTTCGAATCCTTCCCGGCCCAATTTTTGCCCAGGTAGCTCAGTTGGTTAGAGCGCATTCTTGGTAAGAATGAGGTCGGCGGTTCAATTCCGCCCCTGGGCTTACATGAAAAGAATTTATTTCCCCATAATTATTATTGTTTTAATTTTGATTAGTGGAGGAGTTTATTATTTTTTAAAAAACAAAGAACAATCAGTCCAACCGGCAAATATTTTACCGATTATTAAAAATGAAATAAGTCGAGAAGAAATAATGGAAGATTGTATGGTAAAAATTTCCGAGATGTCACCAGTTAAACCAGTCTTGGGAGGAAAATGGCATATCAATAGATTTTGGTTTATCAAAAGCAGCAACAAAGATTTTTATATTGAATATGAAGATGGCCATATTATGGGTCAGATTTTAGTTGAAGCCGGCAAAAAAGATGGTAAATTAGATTATGAAGTCGTGGCTTATTTTGAACCGGGAGAAAACGATTGGATTTTAAAACAAGGAGAAGATAAATTTAGAGGAGAAATTCTGGATTTATACGAACACAGCGAGGAATTAAATCAATGGATAAAAAAGAACTGACATGAAAAAAGAATATATTACAAAATTAGCCTGTAATGAATGTAAACGTATCAATTATCATACTCGCAGAAATAGAAAAACTGTTGAGAAAAAATTAGAATATAAAAAATTCTGTAAATGGTGCAAGAAACGCACGATTCATAAAGAAAGTAAAAAATAATTTTGGGAGCGTAGCTCAATTGGCAGAGCACTGGTCTCCAAAACCAGAGGTTCCGGGTTCGAAGCCTGGCGCTCCTGTCAGGTATTACAAGAGCCGAGATTTTTCCTCGGCTTTTATAAATTTCGCGCTTATTTTTTTATATAATAAAAATTGATATAATAAAATTATGGAAACATTAATAGATAAGTTGATAAAAGAAGGATACCTGAAAACCTCCTTAATTATTGAGGCATTTAGAAACGTAAGAAGAGAAGATTTTGTTTTGGAAGAATTAAAAGAAGAAGCCGATATTAACGCGCCATTACCGATCGGTTATGGTCAAACAATTTCTCAACCATTAACCGTGGCATTTATGTTAGAATTACTTCAGCCCCAGCCCGGAGATAAAATTTTAGATATCGGTGCCGGTTCGGGCTGGCAGACAGCACTTTTAGCTCATTGCGTTGGTGAAAATGGTCAGGTTTTTGCCATGGAATTAATTGAAAAGATTGCTGAATTTGGCAAAAAAAACATTGCAAAATATAATTTTATAGAAAAGGGGATTGTGAAATTTATTCAGGCTGACGGAAGCAAGGGCCTAAAATGGGCTGCGCCGTTTGACAAGATTATTGTCGCTGCTTCAGCAATGACGCTTCCAAAAGAGTGGAAAGAGCAGTTAAAAATCGGTGGCAGACTGGTTGCGCCAGTTAAAGAAAGCATATGGTTGGTAATCAGAAAATCAGAAAGAGAATTCGAAGAAAACGAATTTCCTGGTTTTGTTTTCGTGCCATTAATAGAGATGTGAAATTATGAATAAAATATTTCTTAATCGAAAATTTTTATTAATCTTTGTCGCTATTTTTTTTGCGGTGATATTTTTACAGTTTTGGGGCGCTGAGTGCGAAGGAGAAGAGAAGACGATAAAAATTGAAAAGGGATGGGGGTCAACCGAGGTAGCCGACGGATTAAAAGCGGAAAACCTGATAAAAAACAAATGGCTTTTTGTCTTTTATGTGTGGGTTAGGGGTTATAACAATCGTCTCCAGGCAGGAGAATATCTTTTAAACACCAAGATGACTATCCCGCAAATTTCCAAAATTCTTGCCAAAGGCGAAACCAGTCCAAATTGGGCAAAAGTTACCATTCCCGAGGGCTGGACCAGTAAACAAATAGAAGAAAGATTGATTACTGTTGGGGTTTTAAGGCAAGGAGATAAATTGCCAAAAGACCAAGAGGGATTTTTATTTCCGGATACTTATTATTTTTATAAGAATTCTTCGATTGAGACTGTGGTTAAAAAAATGCGGGATACTTTTGATGGGAAAGTGACCGAAGAAATGAAAGCAGAAATCAAAAACCAAAACAAAAACCTTTATGATATTTTAATAATGGCAAGCATTTTAGAAAGGGAAGTTGTGAGCGATGAAGACAGGTCAATTGTTTCGGGAATTTTTTGGAAAAGAGTAAAAAATAATTATCCTTTGGAATCCTGTGCCACGATCGCTTACATTTTGGGGATAGAGAAAAAGCAATATTCATATGAAGATACGCGCGTAAATTCACCGTACAATACATATATTAATCTTGGTTTGCCGCCAACGCCAATTAATAATCCTGGTCTTTCCGCAATTAAAGCAGCAATCTATCCCAAAGAGAGTGATTATAATTTCTTTCTAAGCGCATCCGATGGAAAGACCATTTATTCGAAAACACTAGAAGAGCATAATGTTAATAAGGCAAAATATCTTCGTTAGAGATTGACAAGTATTTTTTATTGTAATAATATAACATTATAATTAAATAGCCGTAGACAGTAGGCTGCGAAAGCATAAATCCTATCGAGGCAAAAAGTTCATGAGCAATTGAGCTTGTGAGTTTATGAGAATGTCTGCGGCTTAACGCAGATTTTTATTTATGTTAACCAAAACCCAGAAGAAAGAAATTATTAATGACTTGGCTGATAAAATAAAATGTCAGCAAGGTTTGATTTTTACCGATATAAAAGGAATTAAAGTGGTAGACATTCAAAAACTCAGAAGAGAAATTAAAAAAGCAGAAGGCGAATATAAAGTAGCAAAAAAAACGTTAATAAATTTAGCGCTAAAACAAGAGAATAGAAAGATAGACATGGCTAAGTTCGAAGGCTCCCTGGCTTTAGTTTTTGGTTATAGGGATTCTGTTTCTATAGCTAAGATTTTGGTTAATTTTGGCAAGAAAAATGAGAATTTAAAAATCTTAGGTGGATTGATAAATGATATATTTTTGACTACTGAACAGATTAAAGATTTGGCTAATATTCCTTCAAGAGAAGAATTATTGGCAAAATTAATTTGGTCGATTCAATATCCGATCAGTGGTTTTGCGAATGTTTTACAAGGCAATATTAGAAATTTAATTGGAGTATTAAGTGCTTTACAAAATTCACCCCGTTAAATACCTCGCATATATGCGGGGTCCCGCTTCGCGGGATTTAACGGGGTAAGTAATAATTAATTTAAGAATAAAAATATGACTGAAGAAAAAAAAGATATAAAAGTGCCGGAAAAATTTAAAAAATTGGTTGAGGAGATTGAAAAGATGAACGTGATGGATTTGGCTGAATTGGTTAAGATTTTAGAAGAAAAATTCGACGTTTCGCCGATGGCCGCTGCTCCGGTTATGACTGGTGGTTTGACCAGTGGAACAGGAGAAGGCGTGAAAGAAGAGAAAACCGTTTTTAATTTAGAATTAAAAAATGCTGGTGCTCAAAAAATTCAGGTAATTAAAGTACTTCGAGAAATCACCGGTCTGGGGTTGAAAGAAGCTAAAGACTTGGCGGATGGTGCGCCAAAAATTATAAAAGAAAACCTGAAAAAAGAAGAAGCTGAAGAAATGAAGAAAAAACTTGAAGAGGCCGGTGCTGTGGTAGAATTAAAATAAAGTCTATTCTTATAATAAAAATATCCCATCTGCCGCTTGGCAGACGGGATATTTTGTTTTCCTTTATATTATTTACGTGTTTATTCTATAAACCTTAGAATCATTCAATATATAAATCGTTTTTTCATCCGGCTCAACCCAAAAGTCTTTTAACGAATCAAACTTTTCGGACATATATTGAATATTAAAATCATCTTTTTTATTTTGGGCAATTATTCTTTTGTTGATTGGGTCAAGAATATAAAGGTTTTTCATCTGGGAATTGGTAAACAACTCACCACCGTTATTTAGAATGGGACTTACTCTCGGTCTTATTTCTTTAAGTTTTTTACCTTGAGCATATTCAAAAATTAATCCATCCGCTTTTAAAATAAAAACATTTCCATCGACAGCCAATGATTGAGCATTGGTTAAGTCTTGTTTAAATTCATTTTTAAGCCATTCTGTTCCCTCGAGATATGTTTCTCCGGACGAGTATTTGAGAATATTTAATTTTTCTGCATCCAAAAAATAAAGATTATTTTCGTAATTGGTTATGTCTTTTATGTTTAGAGTATTTTCAACACCTGGTTTTAAGAGAAGCGTATTGTAATTATCATTTTTATTATATATATATATTTTTTCGGGGCTGGACAGAAGAACAAGGGAGTCGTCTTTTGCCGTCCCCAGCTTAAAAGTATCTTTCGAAGATAAAAAAACAAGAATATGGTTATTAATGTCATCAAGATTAATTTTATAGAGAAAACCGGAATTCAATTCATAGAAATAGAGAATGTTTTCAAGTTTTAAAATGCCTTGAGGAAAAAACGTAAAGCTGTTTTTGGATAAGTCGGCAATTTCTTCCGGTTCTTCGATATTTATCACATTATTTATGCTGTTTTGTTGATTTTCTAAATCTTTTTGAATATTTTCAAATTTCTGGGTTGGTTTTTCTTTTACTTTTTCTGGTAATTTATCCAAAATAGACGAAACGCTCATCATTAAGTTATCAACTCGCTGAAGAAGTGCTTGACTTCTTGTCTGGTCCTGATAAGCTAAAGAAATTTTGCTTTTGAATATTGTTTCATTTATTCTTTTAATCAGATTATTTGCTTGGCTTATTTTAATTTCATAATATATTTTTTGGATAAAATAGGGTGAAAGCAAGATAAATGAAATTAAAAAAAGGATTAATAAATAATTGTGAATATGAAATTTAAGGATAGCGTTTATTGGTTTGCGTAACCCAGAAGAAACTGAAATTCTGTTTTTTATTTTTTCATTAATTTTTATCGAATGGGAATTTAATATGCTTTCCAAATCAAGCGTATCAATTTTGGTAATTTCTTCTTGGTTTAATTGTTTTTTCTTTGATATCGCCGCCTTACCACCTGCCTCTAAAATTAAACAGGAAAGATACTTAACTGATGCTTCTTTATTCTTTTTCTGACCCTCTAAATAATCTTTAATAAATTCATAGAGTTGTTCAGTAGAAGATTGAGAAAGCAGTTCTTTAATCTTTTGGTTGGAAGTGATCTCCAAAAGATCTTGAGTAGTAATCAGGAGTTTATCATTTTCTTCCAATGTTCCGCTGGCAATATTCGAAAAAGTTTTAAGAGGCTGGTCATTTTGCTTTTGGGCAGTAAATTTTCTGGCAATATTGCTTATTGCGTCTTTTCTCATTATATAGATAAGCATATCTCCCGTTTGTCCGATATGTATATTATTTTGGGAAAAGGCCAGACACGCAAAATCAAGGTTACCCAACCATTCTTTATGTCCTCTTTTAGTAAAGTCGGCTAAATACATGTTAGCACTTTGCAGGGCCGATTCCAGGGCTTCTATTGTTGTTCTTCTATGGTCAGAATAGAATTCTCTTTTTATGGCCGAAGCCAAAAGAGTTAGTAAAAAATCAAAATTTTTATGCTTTTTGGGCGGAAGATTAGATATTTTACCCACCAAATAGAGGTTGCCCAGATTTGCTTCTTCTACATTCAAAGCTTCATAAGAAAAAACCCCGCAGACAGAATCCTTTTTGGCTGAAGGATGATGATAAATTATTTCCCTGAAATAAAGGTTGAAACGAGACTGGTCCATGTTATTTTATTGTATCTCAAATTAACGCCCTTTACAAGAGAATGAGGAAGGTTTATTATAGAATTATGGCGAAAAAACCAAAGAAAAACCGCCGAAAAGTCGCAAAGCGGCCAATCAAACGAATCCGCCCGCATGAGAAGGTTGTGGCGAGAAAGAAGAAAATAGTCAAAAGGCCCAAAAAGAAGGTCAAGATTTTAAGATTTGAGAAAAGGGTAAAAAAAATCGTCAGAAAGACAAGAAAAAAGAAAGTAATTAAGAAAGTCAAGCCGAGGAAAGTTATAAAAAGAAAGATTAAAAGAGTGGATAAGAAAAGACCAGTTAAAAAGATTTGGCAAAGAAAAAAAGTAGCCAAGAAGACAAAAAGGCCAGCGAAAAGAAGAAAATCCAGAAAAGTAAAATCAATTAAACCAAGAGTTTATATCGGCAAGGGGGCCCTGGAACAGTTGTTTGAATCTCAACCAAAGTTAAAGCTTTTGAAATTTTTCTTCAGAAATTCAAAAGATGTTTTTCGGCAAAAAGATATTTTCAAAAGATTAAGGAGTAATATTTCTGTATTGCGTCAAGAATTAAATAAGCTGGAAAATATAGGTATTATTAAACAGAAAAAAGCCTGGCTTTCATTTGAGAGGAAAAGTGGCAGAATTAAAAAAGAAAAAAAGATCGTTTATTATCTCAACCCCGGATTTGATTTTATTAATGAATTAAGAAATTTGATTTTAAAATCAACCATTTCTTCAAAGGACGATTTGATAAATACCGTCAGAAGATTAGGCAATATAAAGCTTTTGGTTTTATCGGGTGTGTTTACGGCCGATGACGCTTCCAGGGTAGATTTATTGATAGTCGGCGACAAGATTAATCAGAGAAAATTTAATAATTTTCTTAAGGATCTTGAGGCAGAGGTTGGTAAAGAATTGAATTGCGCAGTAATGACAAGCAAAGAATTTAATTATCGTTATGACATGTATGACAGGTTTGTGAGAGACTTATTAACCGGCAAAAATGAAGTTTTAATAAATAGAGTAAATTTGTGGTAATTTTGGGCGTGTAGTTCAGCGGTTAGAACGTTGCATTCACATTGCAAAGATCTGTGGTCCGAATCCACACACGCCCAATCATTAATCATTAATTTAAGGAGGTAAAATTATGGAGGAAAAACTTCAAAAAGTGGCTGAGGATTTTCTGAAAATGATTCAGGGAAAATTACCAACCGAGAAAGCCGACAAGCCATTTATCGTCGGTATTGTCGGAATGATTGGTTCTGGCCGAACTCTTTTGGCAAAGACACTGGTTGATAATCTTAAAGGTGCGGTTTTGAATTGTGCGAACAGCGCAAGATATGTTTTAAAAGAAGCAGGAATGTCGTGGGGAGAGAATGTTTATGCGGTTCTGTATAATACTACGGAATGGTTGATTAAAAACGGACACATTGCTGTTTACGATGGGAACCAAGTTGATAAGGACAGAAGAGAGAAAATCAAAGAACTGGCAGATGAATTGGGCGTAAAATATTATCTTCTGAAAATTATTACTTCTGAACCAACTGCCGAGAAATATCTAAGGGAGAAATACAGTCAGCCGCCAAAGAATACTTTTGAGGACTTTTGGCCAGGAACCGATGCAGACGATATAGTCCAGAATCTTAAGGAAAGAAACAAAGATTTTTTTGCCATAGACCAGGAAGATCCAGGGCCGGAATTTTTCGCCGAGATAGAAAACGAAGGCACAATCGAGGAATTCAAGCAGAAAGCTGTTGAAGTGGCGGAAAAGCTTCAATAGAAGAATCATCTGAAACAAGATGAGCGAGGCGCTCCGCGCGCCTCGCTTTTTTGTTTAGCTTAAATGTCGTATAATAAAATTGTATGATGAGTATGCCTATAGCAGTGGTTTTTTGGCGGTGGTATTACGGTCAGTCGGTAAAGGAAGTTTTAATTGCGTGGAGAAATTATATTATTTTTTCTCTGAATTATTTTTCTATTCCTCTGCTTTTAAAAACATTGATTTCTCCGTGGAGGCGCGATATTACTAAAAAACCCCGAGGATTTGATTTTAAGGAAATTTTTGAATACATTGCCTTTAATGTAATTTCTCGCGTAATCGGCCTTATAGTTCGGTTCGTCACTATTATTGTCGGAATTATGGTTTTGTTTTTTGTTCTTATTTTTGGATTTTTATTTTTTATAATTTGGTTATGTTTGCCCTTTATAATTTTGGGGCTTTTTATTTTAGCAATAATTCTTTTACTTAATAATGTTTGATTTAAGAAGAAAAAATCTTATATACAAAGCAATTGACCTAGAAAGAGTATTCCCGCCTAAATTAATCAAGGCACTGAATGGCTTATTCAGCGTTTTGGCAATATTTTTATTTCTGGTACTTTTTAAGCCGGAAATTTTAGGACTAAACATAGAACAGGCATTTGCTTTTTTCTTGCTTTCTTTTTGCTTTTTTATGGTTGGGGTTATTTATTTAATTTTTCTTGATTCTTTGAGAGAGAATTTTTTAATAAAGCTATCATTAGCCGAAAGAATATCCGGTGAGGTTAGTATTAAAAGTCTCAATCTGGCAGAGCATTTAGATTTTCGAGTGGCTCGTGCCGCAATAAGAGCAAATAAATTTTGTCAGAATAGAGGAATTGTTTTAAATGTTTTTTCTATTATTTTTTATTTATGGCAAGACCCGAGAGGAGAATTGATTTTTAATAAATTTGGGTTGGACAGAAATATATTTAAAGAAAAACTAAAATCAGAATTAGAAAAAATAAAACAGGATGACAATATCAATAAACAAGAATTTGATTCTGTTTTCGAAAAAGCTGCTTCTTTGGCGATTAATAATTTTCATCGTCATATTGAAATAAGAGATTTTTTATTAGCAGCTGTCGAAGAGTGTGAAGGATTCAAAGAAATAATAGCCGGTCTCGATATGGATTATGATGATGTTAATCATGTAACGGCCTGGGAAGATTATCTTGAATACGACATAAAGAAGAAAAAGCAGTTTTGGCGATTGGATAATTTAATGAAACAGCGGGGGATTGGTAAACAATGGGCGGCTGGATACACTGTAAATTTAGATAAATACAGCGTTGAAGTAACAAGTATTATTAAAAAGCAGAATCTTTCTATCCAGTTGATTGGTCATCAAAAGGAAATTTATGCCATAGAGAGAATATTAGCTAGAAGCGGAGAAAATAATGTTTTATTGGTTGGTCGAGCCGGCTCTGGTCGTTCAACTGTAGCTTATAGTTTTGCTCAAAAAGTTATTGAAGGTCGTTCTTTTTCTAATTTGAATGATAAGAGGGTCTTGGAATTAGATATGCAGGCAGTGTTGGCTGGTCTGGACACGCCGGGTGAAATATTGGAGAGGCTAAAAATAATTTTCTCCGAAGCAGTGAGTTCTGGAAACGTGATTTTGGTTATTGACGAGATTCATAATTACCTCGGTTCTGATAGGGGCCCAGCAGCCGTTGATATAACTTCGGTTATTTTGCCTTATTTATCGTCATCTAGTTTTCAGGTAATCGGCATTACCACTTATGAAGGATGGCATAAATACGTTGAGAACAATGCTTCGGTGAAAAACCTTTTTGTTAAAGTTGAGGTTATCGAGCCGACCGTCGAAGAAACAATACTTATCTTAGAAGATATGCTGCCTGGCCTGGAAGTGAGATATAAAATTTCAGTCAGTTATCGAGTTTTAAGAGACATTGTCAAGTTAACCGAGCGTTATATCCAAGACGCTCCTTTTCCCGAGAAAGCAATCGATATTTTAACTGAGACATTTGTTTATACTGCCGCCAAAGGAGAAAAAGCAATCTTACCAGAAGATATAAATAAAATTATTTCCGAGAGAGTTGAGGTGCCGGTGGGAACAATTCAAGAGACAGAAAGAGAGAAGCTACTAGCGCTGGAGCAAAGGATTCATCAGAGGATAATTAATCAAGAAGAAGCTGTTAAATTAATTTCAGAAGCCATGAGAAGGGCAAGAGTGGGAATTAGAGGCGGCAAAAGACCAATCGGCAGTTTTCTATTTTTGGGTCCAACGGGCGTTGGTAAGACCGAGACCTCAAAAGCTTTGGCCGAGGCCTATTATGGTTCGGCTGAAAGGATGATAAGATTTGATATGTCAGAATACCAGGAAGTTTCTTCAATTAATCGTTTAATTGGTTCAATCGAGATAGGGGAGCCGGGATTATTTACTAAGGCTATTTCCGATAATCCATTTTCTCTAATTCTTTTAGACGAAATTGAAAAAGCTCATCCAAATATTTTAAATTTATTCCTTCAAGTTTTTGATGAGGGCTGGATAACTGACGCTTTTGGTAAAAAAATAAGTTTAACTGATTGTATAATTATTGGTACTTCAAATGCTGGAGCCGAATTAATTAGACAAAAGGTAAAAGAGGAGAAAAATCTGGAATCTTTTAAAGAAGATTTAACCGATTACTTATTGAAGAATGGGGTTTTTAAACCAGAATTTTTAAATCGATTTGATGCCGTGGTTATTTTCAGGCCCTTAACCCATGAACATTTAATCAAGATAGCTATTTTAATGATGAACGACTTATCAAAAAGATTATTAGAGGGTATGGGAATTCGTTTAGTGGTTAATCCAGATTTAATAGAAAAAATCGTTGAGCTTGGTTATCAGCCGGAGTTCGGTGCCCGCCCAATGAGGAGGGTAATTCAAGATGAAATCGAGAGCAGAATCGCTAAAAAGATATTAGAAATAAGTCTTAAGCGCGGTGATTTTATAGAAATAAAAGCAAATGAAATAGGGGGTTAGTGTGAATAAGGTGTGGATAATTTAGTTAAAAATTAGCCTCTTTGAGGCTAATTTTTATTTTTATTATAGTTTCTAGTAAGTGTAATTAAGGGGTTGACATAGTTATTTTAAGTGGAATAAAATTTAAGTATAGTGTTAAATTGTGGATAAAAGTGTTAATAAGTAATAAATTTTGGGGATAAGTGAATTATGTTGATTGGTGAATATTCTCATACCGTTGATACTAAAAAAAGATTAGCCATACCTTCCAAATTTAGGAAGGAGCTTGGATTAAAGGCGGTTATTACCAAGGGATTAGATAACTGTCTTTTTATTTATCCTTTTAAAGAATGGCAGAAATTAGTGGAAAAATTAAGCAGATTACCAATAGGGCCTAGAGATACTAGGGGATTCAGTAGGTTAATGTTGGCTGGAGCAAGCGAAGTTGGTTTCGATAGTCTGGGTAGAATTCTTATCCCTGATTATTTAAAGAGTTACGCCCAATTAAAAAAAAACGTTATAATTGCCGGTGTTTATAATCGATTAGAAATTTGGGATAAGGCTAAATGGGAAACATTTAAGCAACAAAATGAGAAAGAGATAGACAATATGGCAGAAAGGCTTGGAGGTTTGGGCGTCTAAATTTTATGCACACACCTGTTCTTTTAGAAAAAGTAATCGAATATTTAGAACCTAAGCCCGGAGAAAATTTCATAGATTGTACAATTGGTGAAGCAGGCCACGCAAAAGTCGTATTAGAAAAAATTTCTCCCGATGGAAGGATTTTGGGGATTGACATTGACAGAGAGTCTTTAAAAAGAATCCAGCCTCAAGAAAGATTAATTCTTGTTCAAGGAAATTTTAAAGAATTAAAAAAAATTGTTATAGAAAATAATTTTTTAATCGTTAACGGAATTTTATTTGATCTAGGTTTATCGAGTTGGCAGATAGAAGAAAGTGGAAAGGGATTTACGTATAAAAAAGATGAGCCGTTAATAATGATTTTAAATGGCAAACAAGTGGTAGCAGCCGAAGAAATAATAAATAGCTGGCCAGAAGAGAGTTTAATAGAGATTTTTAAAAAATACGGTGAAGAAAAATATAGCCGGAGAATAGTAAGAGAAATTGTTAATCGAAGAAAATTAGCACCCATTAAAACAACCTTTCAATTAAGAGAAGTAGTAAGCAGGGCAATTCCTAGCGCTTTCAGCCTGACCCGCAGAGGCACCTTAAATAGAATCTTAGCCAGAATTTTCCAGGCCCTTAGAATCGTTATAAACGACGAGTTGGAAAATTTAAAACAAGGATTGGAGCAGGCAGTTGAGATTATTGCTCCGGGAGGGAGAATTGTAGTCATTTCTTTTCATTCTCTGGAGGATAGAATTGTTAAAAGACTTTTTAAAGAAAAAGAAAACCAGGGGCAGTTGGAAATTTTAACTGATAGACCCGTAATGGCTGATGAGTTTGAAATTTCTATGAACTATCGTAGCCGCAGTGCAAAACTGCGAGCTGCAGTTAAAAAATAGGGACTCTAAGGTATAGCCTTAGAATCTTAGGCGGGGTGTCCCCCCGCCCAAGATTCTAAAAAATATTTATGACCGTTATTAGTTTGGCCCATTCGAATATTATTCGTTTACAAGCCCACGCTTCTTGTAGATATCCAAAGAAAGTTAAGACTAAAAAACTTTTAGTTATGTTTTTAATTTTTGCCATAGGGTTATTCGGTTTAACCTATGTTTTACAAGTAAATAGCATTACAAGTAATGGTTATAAAATTAGATCACTAAAGAATCAATTAAGCGAATTAGACGACCAGAATAAAGTACTCCAGGTAAGTATTTCTGACCTAAAATCAATAAATGTTCTACAAATAAAGAGCGAAAGCTTTGGCATGATGAAAGCCCAAGAAGTTGAATATTTGGCTCTTCCACCAGCTGATGTTGCGATGACTAGATAAATGAATCTTAATTATGAAAAACTGGCGATTTTATACATTCGTTTTTTTTATTGGCTTAATTTTTATTGTTGTAGTTCTGCGCTTATTTTCTCTTCAAATAATAAAGCATAGTTTTTACAAAAAATTAGCCGCAAATCAACACCAAAATTTTGAAACAGTTTATCCTGTAAGGGGCGAAATATTTATGAAAGATAAACATACAAACAGCGATTCTCGTTCCCTTCTTTTCCCGATAGCAATAAATAAAGATTATTGGACGATTTACGCCGTGCCCAAAGAAATAAAAGAAAAAGAGGAGACAGTAACAAAACTTTCTCCTCTTTTGAATATCAACGAAGAAGAGCTTAAAAAGAAAATAAGTAAATTAAATGACCCCTACGAACTATTGAAAAATAAGGTTGAAGAAGAAAATTATAATAAAATTAAAGATTTAAGCATTGATGGAGTTTATTTTCAGAAGGAAAGTTGGCGTTATTTTCCGGCCGGGGAAATGGCTTGCCATCTAGTTGGGTTTGTTGGTTTTTATGGGGATGAAAAAATAGGGAGGTATGGATTAGAAGAGCATTATGAGGAAAAGCTTTCCGGTAAGACTGGATTTATCGAAGCGAAAAGAGACAGCTTGGGAGAATTGATAAATGTGGGCGAAAAAATCTTAGCTGTTCCAGAGGACGGGGCTGATTTGATTTTAACTATTGATCCCAATATTCAATATTTTATTGAAGGAAAAATAAAACAAAGAGTTCAGGAATTGGAAGCAACAAGTGGTACAATTATCGTTATGGAAGTAAAATCTGGGGCAATTAAAGCAATGGCCAGTTGGCCAACTTTTAATCCCAATAAATACAATGAAGTAGAAGACATTGGTTTATTTCTTAATCCGGTTATTGACGGTGTTTTTGAGCCTGGTTCGGTTTTTAAGATTATAACCATGGCTGCCGCACTAGATAAAGGATTAATTGATCCCAATACTACTTATGAAGACAAAGGATTTGTAGAAATAAGCGGGCACATAATAAAAAATGCTACAGAAAAAGCAAACGGCGTTCAGACCATGACTCAAGTTTTAGAAAAATCGTTGAATAGTGGAGCGATATTTGTCCAGCAAAAATTAGGTAAGGATAATTTTAAAGATTATGTGGAGAAATTTGGTTTTGGTCAGAAAACGGGCATAGATTTGAGCGGAGAAGAGAAGGGCAACATTTCTAACCTTAAAAAGAAAAAAGATTTAGAGTATGCTACCGCTTCTTTTGGACAAGGAATTGCCGTAACCCCAATTCAATTAGTTGTTGCTTTTGGGGCGATTGCTAATGACGGGGTTCTTTTAAGGCCCTACATAGTGGAAAAGGTTATCTATAAAAGCGGAGAAGAAAAAATAATACAATCGCAAGAAATTCGAAGAGTAATTTCTTCTGATGCCGCCTCTCGTTTAACTGCAATGATGGTAAGTACAGTTAAGAACAGTTTTGATAAAAAAGCCTGGGTGCCAGGTTATTCAGTAGCCGGTAAAACTGGCACAGCCCAGATTCCCGATTTGGAAAAGGGCGGCTATTCTGATGAAACTATTCATACTTTTGGTGAATTTTTCCCCGCCTACGATCCTCGTTTTGTTTTACTTATTAAAGTTGATAAGCCGAAAGGCATCCGTTTTGCCGCTGATTCAATAACGCCGTTAGGAAGACAAATTACAGAATATATTTTAAATTATTATGAAATCCCACCATCACAATAATCAAGAATCGTGATAAAATTAAAGTATATGCGTAAAATTCTACAAGTTATTTTGAAAAGATTATCTAAGATTGTTTTAAATAAATATAAACCGGTAATCATTGCAGTTACGGGCAGCGTTGGAAAAACCTCAACCAAAGAGGCAATTTATCATGTTTTAAAAAGTCATTTTGGCGAAAAAGAAGTAAGAAGAAATCAAAGGAATTACAATAATGAGATTGGTGTTCCTTTAACAATTTTTGGCTTGGAAACCGCTGGTCGTTCAATTTTTCTATGGCTAATTAAGTTTATAAAAATATTTTGGATGATTATTACCAAAGTTTCTTATCCGAGTTTTTTGGTTTTAGAAATGGGAGCAGATAGACCGGGTGATATAAAATATTTAACTAACTTTGTGCATCCTAAAGTTGGCATAATCACGGCAATTGGCGAGATTCCTGTTCATGTAGAATTTTTCAGCGGACCAGATCAAATTGTTCAAGAAAAGAAAACTTTGATAAATTGTTTGGACGATAATGGGGTGGCAATTTTAAATTTTGATGATGAAAAAATAAGGCAAATGGCAGACAATTTAAAAGCTAAGGTTTTAAGCTACGGATTAAAAGAAAAAGCCGATGTTCGAGCAACTAATTATGATTTGAAACTGGAATCTGACAATAATGTCAGTGAGCTTAATTTTAAATTAGAATTTAAGGGAAGTACGGTTCCGGCAAAATTGGTGAATGCTTTGGGCGTCCAGCACCTATATTCGGCCTTAGCCGCAACTGCGGTGGGAATTACTTTTAGTATGAATTTAGTAGAAATTGTTGAGGCACTGAAAGAGTTTCAGCCATTACCGGGACGAATGCATGTGATAAAAGGAATTAAAAATACCCTGATTATCGACGATTCTTATAATGCCGCCTTATTATCAATGGAAGCGGCCCTAGATAGTTTAAGGGTTTTTGGAGACAGAAGAAAAATCGTGGTTTTGGGCGATATGCTGGAAATTGGTGAATATGCGCCAGAGGCCCATCGTAGAGTAGGTAGGAAAGCGGCCGAAATTGCTGATTTGATTTTTACTATTGGCCCGAGAGCTAAATTTATTGCCGAATCCGCGATTAAATACGGCCTTGATGACAAAAAAATATTTCAATTTGATATTCCGGATGATGCCAGAAAAATTGTTCAGGAAAAAATTCGAGAAGGAGATGTAATTTTAGTCAAGGGTTCGCGGGCGATAAAAATGGAAAAGATTATCAAAGAAATTATGCTGGAGCCGAATAAGGCCGAAGAGTTGCTCGTTTCTTAAAATTTTGCTATAAGATATTTACTGGCCCCATCGTCTAATGGTTTAGGACATCGCCTTCTCAAGGCGGTAATATGGGTTCGAATCCCGTTGGGGCTATTTTTTATATCCTAAATTCGTGATAAAATATAGTTAGAATGATAATCATTTATCTATTGGTTTTTGTCATAGCCTGTTATGCTTTGGTGAGAAGTGGGGCGGTTTTAGTGAAAATTTTAACCAGATTATCTGGTTATTTTAAGTTGACTGAGTTTGTTTTGGCCTTTGTTTTAATGACTTTCGCCACTACTTTACCAGAGCTTTTTGTGGGCATTACCTCGGGAATCAAGGGCTTTTCTATTGTTTCATTGGGAAATGTTATTGGTTCAAATTTGGTTAATCTTAGCTTTATTTTAGGTTTAGTAGCAGTTGTTGCCAGAGGACTGAAAGTAGAAAGCAAGATTGCCAAAAGAGATTCCTGGATTATATTTGTTATTGCTTCGCTGCCTTTGCTTTTATTATTTGATAAAAAAATCTCTCGTGCCGAGGGATTTTTATTATTAATTTTATTTGGTTGGTATATCTATCATATCTTAAAACAGAAAGATGCCTTTACTCATCGGGTTCACCATATCAGGCACGACATTACCGGTTTGGAAAAATTATTAAAAGTTTTTATTTATTTTATAATTTCAGCCTTGGTTTTGATTTTTTCTTCTTGGGTTTTAGTGGAAATGGCGAAATTGATTGCTGAAGATTTATATATTCCCTTGTCTTTAATCAGTTTGATTTTAGTGGCTTTTGGTACTTCTTTGCCGGAATTGATTTTCGGTATGAGGGCTGCCATAGCCAAGCATGAAGGATTGAGTTTGGGAAATATTATCGGCAGCGTTGTGATAAATTCAACCTTTATTTTGGGCCTAACCGCGATTATTAGTCCGATTCAGGTTGAGAATACAAAAGTTATTTATATTGGCGGCGGATTTATGATGGTCGCAATTCTACTCGCCAATCTATTCATCGCTACCAAGAACAAAATTTCCTGGAAAGAAGGATTATTTTTAATGGCTTTTTATCTCGCTTTTTTAATTGCTGAGTTTTTATTAAAATAGTACCATATTATTATGGCTTTATTTTTATACATTACAATTGCAGTTTTATTGGGGTTAGTTTTATATTTTGCGTTTAGAAAACAAACCAGCGGACTGTCTAACGAATTAAAGGAGATTAGGAAAGAATTGACAGAATCAAGAGAAAAAAACATAGAATCATTACAAAAGCAGTTAGAGGAAAGCGGAAGGATCGTCAGAGATGTAACTGGGCACATTAAAGATGTGACTTCGCAATTGGAAAAAGTTCATGCTGACCATCAGCACGTAAAAGATGTTAAGGAACAGCTTGGAAAATTAACCGATGTTTTGGCCAATCCAAAACAAAGAGGGATTTTAGGCGAATACTTTTTGGAAACATTATTAAAAAATGTTTTTCAGCCGAATCAGTATAAATTACAATATAAATTTAAAGACGGACAAATAGTTGATGCCGTGATTTTTATCAAAGACAAAATTATTCCCATCGATTCCAAGTTTTCTTTAGAAAATTACAATCGTATTGTAAGTGAAAAAGATCCGACAAGAAGAGATGAATTGGAAAAATTATTAAAACAGGACCTAAAAAACAGAATAGAGGAAACAGCCAAATACATCAGACCGTCGGAAGGAACAATGGAATTTGCTTTTATGTTTATTCCATCAGAGGGAATTTACTATGATTTACTTATAAATCAGGTTGGAGCGGTAAAAATCAGCACCTATGACTTAATTGAATACGCCTTTAAAGAAAAACACGTAATCATCGTTTCGCCGACCTCCTTTTATGCTTATTTGCAGACGGTTTTACAGGGTCTGCGGGCTCTACAAATTGAAGAGTCGGCCAAAGATATTTTAAAGAGAGTCGATGTTTTAAGGAGGCATCTCTTGAATTACAATGATTTTCTTGCTAAACTGGGAGCACACCTAGGAACAACGGTTAATATCTATAACCGGGCATACAAAGAATTTGCCAAATTAGATAAAGATACAGCAAGACTAACTGAAGGCAAAGAAAAAATCGAACCCCTAGAAATTGAGAGGCCAAGAAACATTGAAGAATAAAAATATGTTAGCAGCAATAAAAACAGGAGGTAAACAATACCTTGTAAAACAAGGAGATAAAATAAAAATTGAAAAAATTGCCGGAAAAGAAGGCGACAATGTTGAATTTGAAGAAGTTTTATTGTTGGAAAAAGACAGTAATGTTGAAATTGGCAAGCCGATAATAAAAAATGCCAAGGTTATTGGCAAAATTTTGAAACAAGGAAAAAGAGATAAAGTGATTATTTTCAAATATAAAGCTAAGAAACGCGAAGCAACAAAAAAAGGTCATCGTCAGACCTTTACCGAGATTGAAATAAAAGAAATTTTATTTTCTGCCAAGTAGGGCATTAGTCAGGGTGTCTTCGTCCATATATTCGAGCTCCGAGCCAGTGGATAATCCGCGACCCAAGCGGGTTATTTTTAATTCCGGATAAATTTTGTTTAATTCTGCCAATTGCCGGGCAGCATATAAAGCAATGGTTTCGCCCTCTGTCGTGGCATCGGTAGCAATAATAATTTCTTTTAATTCTTTATTGGATTTTTTAATCCTTGAAATTAAGTCTTTTAACCGAGCAAGTTGTTTATTTTCGTCCTCGGTCCCAATTACATAATATAAACCATCGTATCTTTTTGTTTTCTCGATTGACTCAATGTCCGTGTCTTTTTCCACAATACAGACCATTGTTCTGTTGCGGTCTTTATTTTTACAAATCGAGCAGAGAATTGTTTTTTCATGATCCGTTTCCATCGTTCGATTGCAGAAATGACAATATTTTATTTTTTTTAAAATAAATAATTTTTTGGCAAATTTTTCAATTTCTTCTTTGGGTTGATTTATTAAATAAAAAACAAATCGGGCTGCTTGTCTTGGTCCGACTGAGGGAAGTTTACTAAATTCGTCTATTAAGTTTTGGATTGGACGGGGTAACATTTTATTCTTCTTGATGTTTTTCCAAGTTTTGGAAACTAACCCAGTCCTGATTAAAATATAATTCGGTTTGTCCGATTGGGCCGTTTCTGTGTTTGGCAATAATAATATCGGCAATATTTTTTCTCTCACTTTGTTTAATATCTAAATCCTCTCTGTAAATTAATAGAACCACATCCGCATCTTGTTCTAAGGAGCCCGATTCTCGTAGGTCGGCCAAGCGAGGAATTCTCGGTGAGCGTTGTTCAGCTGCGCGAGAAAGTTGAGAAACCGCAATCAGAGGAACATCTAATTCGCGAGCCAGAGCCTTTAACGAGCGGGAAATTTCGGTTGTTTGCTGAACCGCGCTCTCTCGGCTATATGCGGGAGTGATTAATTGTAAATAGTCAACAATTATCAATCCTAATCCGTGTTCGGCCTGCAATCTTCTGGCTTTGGTTTTAATTTCCAAGACCGTTGAAGATGCGCTATCATCAATAAAAATCGGGCTTTCGGAAAGAACTCCGATTGCTTCTTGAATTTTGGTAAAATCATTAACTGGTCCTTTTCCGGACAATCTGCCGGTTCTTAATTTCCACAAATCTATTTTTGCCTGAGAGCACAATATTCTATCAACCAGTTGAGCAGCCGACATTTCCAAGCTGAATATTCCGACCGGTATTTTTCCCCTTACGGCAACGTTTCTGGCTATATCTAAAGCCAAAGTAGTTTTTCCTAAGCTTGGCCGAGAAGCCAAGATAATATAATCAGATTTTTGCAGACCAGCCAAATAATTATCCAAATCATTAAACCCGGTAGGTAAGCCCCTTAGCGTTCCGCCTTCGTGTTTATGTAGTTGATCAATTCTGTCAAATGCTTCTTCAAGAGCCGGTTTAATCGGTATAAAGAATTGTCTTAGAGAGCGCTGGGAGACGGCAAAAATATTTTTTTCTGCCTGGTCCAAGACCTGTTCGATCTCATCAACTTCCTGATAGCTCATCTGGGTTATGCCATGCGCTGCCTCAATTAAATCCCTTAACATTTTTTTCTTCTGGACAATTTTTGCGTATTTAACTACATTGGCAGCAGTTGGTACGGTATTAATCAGAGTTGTTAGGTATGTTGAGCCGCCGATTTTTTCCAGGTCATCTTTTTCTTCTAAGCGGTTGGAAACAGTCATAATGTCAATTGGTTCGTTCTTTTCAAATAATTCCAGCATTGTTTCGTAAATAATTTTATGAACATCGCGGTAAAAATCTTCTGGTTTTATGATATCGGCCATTTTAACAATCGCTTTTTTATCTAAAAGTAAAGAACCCAAAACCGCTTGTTCGGCTTCAATGCTCTGGGGCGGCAATTTTTCGAATTCTTTTTCTTTCGCCATAATCTAATGTTATAAACAAAAAAGCCCAGCGTCAATCGGGCTTTTGTTTAAAAGTTGTTTATATGTTGGGGTCTAAATTTTCTTCACTTTTGCTCCCTTTCCCGTATCTTCAATCCAATAGCCAAGGGATTTTATTTTTGTACGCAATTCGTCGGATTTCTTCCAGTCCTTATTTTTTCTGGCATTCTCTCGTTCTTTAACCAATTTTTTAATTTCTTTGGGGATTTTAATTTCCTCTTTTTTTAATAAATCCAAGCCGAAAACCCTATCCATTTCTTTGATGGTTTTTATTTTGCCCATTGCTTTTTTGTCGCGCAATAATTTCCATAAAACACTCATTGCTTTTGGTATATCCAAATCATCATTAATTGTTTTATTGAAATCATCTAAGTATTTATTGTTGATTTTTCCGTCGGCTCTCGTTTCGCCAATAATATTTTTCAACCTTTCATATCCTTCTTGGGCTTTTTTCAAGCTTTCCAAAGAAAATTCCAATGGCGAGCGATAATGAGCGGTTAAAAGCAGATAACGATAGGCGAGTGGAGAGAATCCCTTTTCTTCCAGCTCCGAAATCGTATATAATCCGCCTTTGCTTTTGCTGACCTTTTCGCCTTTAAAAGTTAAAAATGCGCCGTGCATCCAGAAATTAACAACCCTATGTCCTGTTGCTACTTGGTTCTGGGCAATTTCATTAGTGTGATGAATAGAAATATGATCAATCCCGCCCGTATGGATATCAAAGCGTTCGCCCAAATATTCCATTGACATGGCCGAACATTCAATATGCCAGCCGGGAAATCCAATTCCCCAAGGGCTTTGCCACTCCTGCTGTCTCGTACCCGGTTTTTCCGAAAATTTCCATAAAGCAAAGTCAGTAATATTTTTCTTCTCTCCTAATTTAATTCTTTTGCCTGCTTGTAATTTTTGTTTTTTCAATTGGGCAAGTTCCCCGTAATTTTTCAGTTTCGCAGTGTTAAAATAAATTCCATCATTAGTTTTATAGGTATAGCCATTTTTTTCAAGTTTTTTAATCAGTTCAATCTGCTCTTTGATATGGTCGGTTGCCTTAGACCAAATATCCGGCTCAATAATGTTTAATTTTTTAAAATCATCTTTGAAAATTTTCCAGTAATATTCGGTAATTTCTGAGGCGGTTTTCTTCTCTTTTTGAGCGGCTTTTTCTATTTTATCCTCGCCGGTGTCGGCATCAGAACTCAAATGACCAACATCAGTAACATTCATCACATGCTTTACTTTATAGCCATTATAAAATAAAACCTTTTTCAAAGTGTCGGCGAAAACATAACTTCTTAAATTACCAATATGCTGATAAGAATAAACAGTCGGCCCACAAGTATAAATGCCGACTGTTTTATTTTTTATCGGTTTAAATATTTCCTTTTTTCTGGTTAAAGTATTGTACAATTTTAGAGCCATTTTTTTGTTTTGAATATAATCAGCATAAAAATTGCCACTACAAATAATATGCCTATAATTATCCAGAAATCATATCTCATTCCCAGAATCGGCGAATAACTGGTTTTCATCCCAAAGACGGCAGCCAACAAAGTTAAAGGAAATACTATTACCGAAAAAAGAGTTAAAACTTTCACTATCCGATTTGTTTTATTGGAAAGCAAAGAATCATTTGCTTCTTGTAACGATTCGATGGTTTCTTTATTATTTTCCAGTAGAATCCAGACACGCATATGGTCACCGATTATATCGGTAAAATAGGGCTCAGTTGATTTGCCGAAAAATTCCGCACCCTTTAGCTTTAAGGACTCTAAAATGGTATGCTGTGGTCTTAACGCTCTACGAAAATCTAAAATGTCGCGCCTGACTACAGAGATGTCTTCCACAATTTTTTCTTCTTTTTTGGCCTTTTTGGTTTCAAAAATTTCTTTTTCAATCGTATCTATTTTTTTGGTAATGTGGTCAATTTGACGGAGGGAAAAATTATTTAATTCCTGGATAAGACAATAGAGAAGGGAAGCGGTTGAATCTTCGATATTCGGATCATGTTGACCCGATTCGCATTTTTTCCAGAATTCCTGTAAGGGCTGGATTTTGCCATAACGAACAGTAATCAAAGTATTATAAGTAATTAAAAAATCCACCTCCATTGATTTACTGGTTTTTTCTTTGGAATGGTAAATCGGAAAATGTAGGACCATGTAAAGATAATGGTCATAATGTTCGACTTTTGGCCGGAGGGTGGGAACTTCAAGTTCATTTAAAACAAGGGGGTGAAAATTAAAAGTTTCTTTGAGAAAATTGATATCTCTTTTGTCCGGATCGGAAATATCAATCCAGGTCAAATTTTTTATTTGAATTTTTTCCATGGATTTACCCCGTTAAATGTCCCGCATCGCGGAACCCCTGCTTCGCAGGATTTAACAGGGTGAATTTAATTATTAGCTAATTTAATTATATCACGGCCTGGAGATTATGACAAAATCATTTAACTTGACAACTTAGGTCAATGGGTGTATAATGACAATAAGCAAAATTTAATATAAATTAGCACCTTACAATGACCAAAATGTCTAACGACATTTGGCTACAAATAAATCAAAGAAAAATCTAAGGAGGTATTAAAATGGTAAGATCTGAAGGAATCCAGGGTTTTGGTAAGTTGGTGAAGTTTGTAATCTTCATCATTACGGCGATCGTCATTCTTGGGGCCAACCCGATTAAGGAGTTCAATTCCGATGCCACTCTGAAGACATTCTCGAAAATAGCCTTTATCGGGGCTGGAACCACCTATTTGGGAATGCTGGCAATTTCCTATCTTTTGTGGATGATGAGGGGGTATCTCAAGATCGGCATTCTCGAGACAAAAGAAGGAAGCGTTCAGATGGGCGCTGATTCTTTCGTATTCTCGATGGTCTTAGTGGTTATCGGCTTTCTTTTTAAGCTTATTATCAATATTCGGTAAAGGAGGTTAAAATGGCCGAGACAAAAGGTGTGGTAAAAATTGACGACCCGAAACAGTTGGAAATCAACAACTGGAAAGGGTTTGTCGAGAACTGGCGCAAGCTTTCGATCAAAGCGATTCCTTATGGATTTGTTCTTTTCGTCTTTGCCCTGTTTTTCCCCTTCAAGTATGCCGTGATCATGATTTTCCTCTCCGTTCTTCCCATTGTCAGTTGGTATGCGTCCCATTCCTTTAAGGAAACCAAAGCATGGGAGAGGTTACTTGTTTTTCGAAAAGGCACGATTCCCGATGTGACCCATGTTCGAGAACCGGGCTGGGCTTGGACCAAATGGCCATCAGAAAGGACGCTTTTCGTAAAAATGTATGAACGTCGGATAGATGTCCCGCCGCAAAAGATTGTTATAGAGAGCGGGTTAGAGGGTAGCAGCAAACACAAATTGAACAAAATTTCGATAACGGTGGACCCCATATTCTACTTCAAAATCAAAAGTGATAACCAAAGCGTGATAGACTCGGTTACCAAAATTGAAGATGCTCACGGCGCCCTGAAAGACCTGTTTATATTTACTCTGCGACAGACATGCGCTAAATTTACTCCAGATGTTCTTATAGGAAATCAGAAGGACGAAATAAACGAGAGCATAAAGACAGCAGTTCAGAAAGAAGTGGAAGACTGGGGTATTCAAGTTACTAAGGCCGGGATACAAGACGTTCAATTGCCGAAAGAGTATGAAGAAGCCATGAATGCTGTTCCCGCGGCAGATCGGAGATACGAAGCCAAAATTATCGATGCTAATGCGGAAGCAAGAAGGGTCGAAATAGTATATCGTACGACAAAGAAAGAAGACTCAGACCTGACGCTTCGTAGCATGGAGGCCATGGAGAGGTTTGCCGAAGGAAAGGGATCACCCATCATTTTCGGAGGACTCAAGCAGTTTCTCAGGGAAATTCTGGGAAAGGAGGACAAAAAGTAAACATTCAAGCCCGTGGGCAGCGCGCAAGTGCACCCCCGGGCTTTTTCTTTACCCCGTAATAATTTTGCCATGCAATTTGTAAAAACTTAATATAAAAATAAATTTGATATCTATCGCGAGGCGCGAGTGGCGTATATAATTTACCTTTTAGGGTGGCTGGGTGGGGCTGTGGCAGCATAGCCACATCCTTTATGGGCGCAGCGCCTCGCCTTTAATCTATGTGCAAAATTAGTACTGGGGCTTTTACAAAATACTTGACACACATAATTTGTACAGCTAATATTATATTAGCACTCTAATGATGAGAGTGCTAATGTAAATCTATGCCCAGTGCTACAACTTTGATGCCGCAGAGCGGCACAGATGATAGTATCGGGGCATAATAGATAAACAAACATTTTTTGATGTATAATCTACAACTTTGATGAACTCAGTATAAAAATCGAAGTTGTAGCACTGGGTATGACAATCAGACAGCAAAAAATACTGGAAGCAATTATCAAAGAATATGTTGATAATTCACAGCCAGTAAGTTCGAGAATTTTGGCCCAAAAACTTGGGTTGAGTTCCGCTACTTTAAGAAACGAAATGATGGAACTAGAGAGGTCAGGCTATTTATTAAAACCACACACTTCGGCAGGTCGAGTGCCCACGGAAAAGGCATACCGGATTTTTATTAGTTCGTTAGAAAACAGGGGAGCCAAGGTTTTGGAAAAAACAAACAAGCAGTCATCCGAAGACATATTTGAAAAGCACTTTAATTATTTATTTGAACAAATCGGAGAAGAAGAAACCAAGGTGTTTATTGGCAAAGAAATTCCTTTGGTCAGAACCAAAAAATACACTTTGATTGTTACTGGATTTAGAACTTCCAATAAAAAACATGAAGTTGTCGGTTTATTGGGTCCGACAAGAATGAGATATGATTATAATATTTCATTGATTAATAAATTAAGAGAAATGCTAGAGGATTATGAGTAAATGAGTTTATAAGTATATGAGTTAATGAGCATATGGGTGACAATAAAGATAAAATTGAATACGTGAGCGAGAATTCTGATGAGCCCGATAAAAAAGTCAAAAAAGTCAAACATCAATTAAAGCACTGCGAGCAAGAACGTGCCGAATACCTTGCTGGTTGGCAAAGAGCAAAAGCGGATTATATCAATCTGGAAAAAAGAACTGAGCAGGAAAAATCCGAATGGATTAAATTTGCGAATTCGGGGCTGATTTGCGAATTATTGCCGATTTTGGATTGTTTCGAATCGGCTTTAAAACACAAAGAAGACGAGGGAGTTCGCCATCTTTATAATAAATTAAAAACCATTTTAAAAAACGAGGGGCTTGAAGAAATCAAATCCCTCGGCGAAAAATTCAATCCCGAACTTCATGAAGTCATAGAAAATGAAAAAGGAGAGAAAGAGGAGATTATTGTAGAAGAGATTCAAAAAGGCTATAAATTACATAACAAAGTTATCCGACCAAGTCGGGTTAAAATTAATAAATAACAAATAAGCCTGCCTGTCGGCAGGCAGGTAAAAAATAAAACACATGTCTAAAATTATCGGTATCGACCTTGGAACATCAAATTCGGCGGCCAGTTATATGGAAGCTGGAAAGCCGAAAATGATTCCTTCTGCTGAAGGAACTACTTTGGTTGGCGGAAAAGCGTTTCCGTCTTATGTTGCATTTACCAAGGAGGGAGAATTATTGGTGGGTGAGCCGGCCCGTCGTCAGGCAGTGGTAAATCCCGAAGGGACAATCACGGCTGCTAAAAGAAAAATGGGCACTGATTTTAAATACAAGATTTATGGCAAAGAATATACCCCTCAGCAAATCTCGGCTTTTATTCTGCAAAAAGTCAAAAAAGACTCAGAAATGTATTTGGGTCAGAAGGTAGAAAAAGCAGTAATTACCGTGCCGGCTTATTTCAGCGATGCTCAGCGTCAAGCAACCAAAGACGCTGGTTCAATTGCCGGCTTGGAAGTTATTCGCTTAGTAAATGAACCAACTGCCGCTTGTTTGGCTTATGGTTTGGATAAATTCAAGGAAAAAGACCAACAGGTTTTGGTTTTTGATTTTGGCGCCGGAACTCTGGATGTGACGATTATGAATTTCGGGCAGGGAGTTTTTGAGGTGCGTTCAACTTCCGGCGATACTCAATTAGGCGGCACGGATATGGATGAGATTTTGATTGATTATATTATCAAAGAATTCAAAAAAGATAACGGCATTGATTTAAAATCGGACAAAATGGCAATGCAGAGAATTAAGGAAGGAGCGGAAAAAGCAAAAATAGAACTTTCTTCGGTTTTGGAAACCGAGATTAATCTGCCGTTCATTACCGCTGACGCCCAAGGACCGAAACATTTATTAATGAAAATTACTCGGGCAAAATTAGAGGAATTAGTTCGACCGATTGTTGAAAAATGTCAGCATTCCATTGAACAGGCATTAGCAGATGCCAAGTTCAAACCAAGCGAGATCGAAAAAATTATTTTAGTTGGTGGTCCGACCCGAATGCCGATGGTGCAGAAATTTATTGAAAATATTTTCGGTCAAAAAATCGAAAGAGGAGTTGATCCAATGGAATGCGTGGCCATGGGCGCAGCCATTCAGGGAGCAATTTTAGCCGGCGAAGAGGAAGTTAAGGATGTTTTGCTTTTGGATGTTACGCCTCTAACCTTGGGAATTGAAACCTTGGGCGGGGTAAGGACTCCGTTAATCGAGAGAAACACCACTGTCCCGACTTCGAAATCTCAGATATTTTCTACAGCCATGGATAGTCAGCCATCAGTGGAAATTCATATTTTACAAGGCGAAAGACCAATGGCGCAAGATAACCGAACATTGGGCAGATTTATGCTTGATGGGATTCCTTCTGCTCCGCGCGGCATTCCCCAGATTGAAGTTACTTTCGACATTGACGCCAATGGTATTTTAACGGTTACAGCCAAAGATAAGGCTACTGGTCGTTCGCAAAATATTACAATTAAGGATTCTTCGGCTCTTCCTAAAGAAGATATTGAAAAAATGAAAAAAGAAGCAGAGAAGTTTTCCGAAGAAGACAGAAGAAAAAGAGACTTAATCGATGCCAGAAATATGGCTGATACTTTGGCTTACACCACCGAAAAGACAATCAAGGATTTTGGTGGTAAAATTAAAGAAGATGATAAAAAAGCAATTGAAGAAAAAATTGCGGTTTTGAAAAAAGCAAAAGACGGGAATGATGTCGAGGAAATAAAAAAGGCCTCGGAAGAATTATCCCAAGCCATTCAAAAAGTCGGAACCGAACTTTACAAAGCCCAGCAAGATGCGCAGAAAAAAGACGAAGGCCCGGATTTAAAAACAGGCGAAGGCGAGAAGAAATAAAATATGTCAACTTTACAAAAGCAAATTATATTGGGTTTTGCCGTAATATTGTTAGGCGCGTTTTTTTGGTATTTTCTCCATTACGTTTTTTATGTCGGGAATTTAACCACTGGTTGTTGGATTGCCGGAGGAACTTTGTTTCTTTTATGGGGGATTGGTTTGTGCTTGGCAATGCTTTTGATTGACGATAACAAAGTTCTTTACGGCTCATTTCTCATAACTCTCGGTCTATTCGGTTTATTTTTTAACAATGAGCCGTTTTATTATTTGGCGGGATTGATAATTTTGTTTGCCGCATTTTGCAGTGCTTCAGCCATGATTAAAAGAGAAGAGGAAATTCAGGTTAATTTGAATTTCTGGAGGATTTGGCAAAGGGGATTGCCGAGATTATTGACTGCTTTATTTATCGTAGTGGCTTTGGTTTATTTTTTCTCGCCCCATCCAGCCGAGATTGCCAAAAGAGAAATAACAATTCCCAGAGAAACATTCAATTCAGTAATTAAGCCATTTGAAAAATTAATTACCGAACGATTGCCGGAAGGAGTGAATGATTTGGACATTGAGGCGAGCAAGATTTTAACTCCCAAAGAAATAAAAGAGCTAAAAGATAAATATAATATTGAACTAAAAGAAGACGAGACACTGAAAGATTTTATTTATAAATTAGCCAATTATCAATTGAATGTCGCTCCTGATCCTTACAAGAAATTTATTCCTATCGGCTTGGCAATCGCTTTGTTTTTGTCTTTGAAAATTGTAAGCTTTATTTTTGTTCCCCTGACAATATTATTAAGTTGGCTGATTATGAAAATTTTATTGGCCTTAAAATTTACCAGAATAGAAAGAGAAACTAAAGAAGTAGAAACAGTAAAATTATAAATTATGTCCAAGGATTATTATAAAATTTTAGGAGTTAATAAAGGCGCATCAAAAGACGAAGTTAGGCGAGCTTATCGAGAGCTCGCCCATAAATATCATCCCGATAAAAAAGGAGGAGACGAGAAAAAATTCAAAGAAATAAATGAGGCGTATCAACTATTATCGGATGATAATAAGCGTGCTCAATATGACCAATTTGGCACGACTTTTGAAGGGTTTTCCGCCCAAGGCGGACCAGCCTGGGGTTGGCAAGATTTTTCTGGTCAAGGAATGAATCTCGATGATTTGTTTTCTTTTTTTGGGCGAGATTTTGGGGAGCAGCAAAGAGGATTTTATAGTCAAAGAATCAACCTGGAGGATTTGCTTTCTGGCATGTTCGGAGATATTTTTTCCGGAGCAGGTTTTACCAGAAGAAAATCCAGAGGCAAAAACATAATATTAGAAATGGAAATTGGTTTTAAGGATGCCTTAAATGGTATTGAAAGAGACGTAAAACTGGATGACCATAATATTAAATTGAAAATAAAGGTTAAGGTCCCTAAAAATTTATCGAAGGAGGAAGAAATATTAATAAAGAAATTAAAAGAAGAATAGGATACAAGGAATTTATTTATCATGTCGACACATGTCAGCCACCCCAGCGGGTGGCTGCACTAATTCTCGGCAAAATTTCGCCTTCGGCGAAACCATGCATTTTGCCTGCGAAATTGTCTCAGTGATAAATAAATTCCTTGTCAGGTATTGACGAAAATATAAAACAGGTGTATGATAAAGAAAAATTTGAAAGGAGGTTATTTAAATGGAAGAAAGAAGGACCGGAGAAGTTCGCAGAAGAATTATGGAGGTTTTGGAAAAGACGGTTGATTTGAAGGAGGAACTTAGGGTTTCTGGTTCAAAAATGGTTGAAGTTCTTCATAATAAAATCGGTGGGCAAAATTTTGTTGAATTTTGCGACATGTTCCGGGAACTGCATTACCTGATTTTATCAGGAAAGCTGAATAGTACCTTATTGGACCTGGCGATGTTAATTTATTCTAATGTTGATGAGGGTAATCTCGATATAAGAGAGTATCGAAACCGAAGGAGGATCGAAACAGGGGCATAAGCCCCTTTTTCATTTACCGAAATTTCTGTTTATTATATAATGAAATTGATGAATCAATTGACGAGTTTGGGAAATCTGAATATTACAAGTTGGGAGGTGGTGATTTTGTTGTTTTTAGTTGGCGGAGGATTTTTATTGGGAATATTATTAGGACGGGACAGGGTTTTTGTTTTATTGTTGGGAAGTTATATTTCTTTTGCCTTAATGGGCGTGATTCCTTTTAAAAAAATTTTTCCTGATTTTTTTGGAAACGAAGAAAATTTTGTGGTTTTAATTGTTACTTTTCTGGTTTTAATCGGTATAATTTATTTTTTACTTTCTCGTTCAATTTTAAAATCCAAGAGAACCGGCAATAAATATCTTTTCCAAATATTTTTTCTGAGTGTATTTTTTATCGGAATTGTGACAAGTGTGGTTTTTATGTTTTTTCCCAAAGATTTGATTAAAGCTTTCAGTCCAGCTATTTTAAAAATTTTTAATACCTCTACGGCTAGATTTTTATGGTTGGTTATTCCCTTGATTTTTGTGGGGATTTTTAAAGGTCGAAAACCTTCAATAAAAGAAAAAAAATCGATATGAAACTCAATAAAAGAGCATTTGCCTTGGCTACGGGAATTTTATGGGCAATAGCAATTTTTATAGCGACGATTTATGTGATGATAAAAGGTGGCGGAAACACCTTGGTTTTGCTTCAGCAATTTTTCTGGGGATACGGTATTAGTTTTGGTGGTGCGATTCTTGGTTTGATTTACGGTTTTGTCTGGGGATTTATTTGGGGTTGGATTTTTTCCTGGTTGTATAATTTGATTGGGAAAGAGAAGAAAGAGGGACAATAGCTCAGATTTATTTTACATGTCGACACGTGTCGTTCCGACCAGCGTCGGAACGCACTAATTCTCGGTCAAAATTTTGCCTTTGGCAAAAACCATGCTTTTGGCCTCCGAAATTGTCTCAGTGTAAAATAAATCTTCGCCAGATAGAAATGAAAAAAAAGAAAAAAGTTATTGTTGCCATGAGCGGCGGGGTGGATAGTTCGGTTTCTGCTGCATTATTAAAAAAGAACGGCTATGACGTTATAGCCGTTTTTATGAAATTTTGGAAAGAACCGAACAGGAAAAACGAAAACAGGTGTTGTTCCATTGAGGCAAAAAGAGATGCCCAGCGCGTGGCAATTAAATTGGGAATTCCATTTTATGTTATTGACGCAAAAAAAGAGTTTAAAAAAAGAGTGGTAGATTATTTGATTAAAGAATATAAAAAAGGCAATACACCGAATCCGTGTGTGGAGTGCAACCGCTGGATAAAATTCAATTTCTTATTTGAACAATTGAATAAATTAAAAGCCGATTTTATTGCGACTGGTCATTATGCGAGAGTTAAAAATGGAAAACTTTTAATTGCCAAAGATATAAAAAAAGATCAAACATATTTTCTTTGGACTTTAAAGCAGAGACAATTATCAAAAATTATATTTCCCATCGGTGATTATACCAAGGGACAGGTGAGGGGATTGGCGAAAAAATTCAGGCTTCCTGTTTTTGAGAAAAAAGACAGTCAGGAAATTTGTTTTATTGATACTTGTATTGAGGATTTTTTGAAAAAATACATTAAAGCAAAACCGGGTCATATTATTACGACCGAGGGCAAAAAAGTCGGGGAGCATGAAAGATTGATATTTTATACCATCGGGCAAAGAAAGGGGATTAAAATCGGCGGAATTGGGCCGTTTTATGTGGTAAAAAAAGATTTTAAAAATAACGTCTTGATTGTATCGAATTCGCAAAAAGATTTACTGCAAAAAGAAATGATTGTAAAGAATGTGAATTGGATAAGTGGTAAGCCATTTAGCGGAAAATGCAAAGTCAAAATCCGTTCAATGGCAAAAATGGTTGGCGCAACAATCAAAAGGAATAGAATAATTTTCAACAAACCCCAACGAGCAATTACACCGGGACAATCAGCGGTATTTTACAAAGGAAACAAGCTCTTGGGCGGGGGGATTATTGTGTGATAAAATAAAGATATGACCACGCGAGAATTAAAAGAGAAATATTTGAAGTTTTTTGAGGAAAAAAGACATAAGATTATTTCCGGGTCTTCTTTGATTCCGGAAAATGACCCGACGGCTTTATTTATTTCCGCGGGAATGCATCCATTGGTGCCGTATCTTTTGGGACAAAAACATCCTTCCGGGGATAAATTGGTCAATGTCCAAAAATGCATCAGAACCACTGATATTGAGAAAGTGGGAAATGACACTCACTTAACTTTTTTTGAAATGCTGGGAAATTGGGGACTGGGTTCATATTGGAAAAAAGAAGCAATTGAAATGAGTTGGGAGTTTTTGATTGACAAGAAATGGCTGGGACTGGATAAAGACAAAATATCCGTTTCTTGTTTTGAAGGCGACGACGAAGTTCCGAAGGACGTTAAGTCGGCTAAAATCTGGCAATCAGTAGGAATTCCAAAAGAAAAAATTGTGTTTTTGAGCAAAGATGATAATTTTTGGGGTCCGGCTGGGAAAACGGGTCCCTGTGGTCCCTGCACGGAAATGTTTTATGATGGCGTGGAAATCTGGAACGATGTGTTTATGGAATACAATAAAACTGGCGAAGGAAAATACGAACCATTGAAACAGAAAAATGTGGATACGGGAATGGGCGTGGAAAGAACAGTTGCGGTTTTAAACGGTAAGAAAAGCGTTTTTGATGTCGAACCGTTAAAATCAATTGTGGCATTAATTAAGAGAATGGCAACGGATTATGATGAACGCTCTGCACGAATTATTGCCGATCATTTACGCGCAGCGACATTTATTCTGGGCGATGAAAAAGGAATCGCTCCATCTAATCTGGAGCGGGGATATGTGGTGAGAAAGTTGATACGAAGAGCAATTGAATTCGGCAGAGAAATTGGTATTAGTAAAGATTATGCTTTCACGATTATAATTGCAGAAAGAGTGATTGATTTAATGAAAGACGATTACCCCGAATTATTAAAAAATAAAGATTTTATTCTCGAGCAGCTAACACAAGAAGAAGAAAAATTTAATAAAATAGACGCGGAGGCAGAAAAAATATTTGATGATTATATGAAGAAAAATGGGATAACACCGATGAGAGTAGTTGATCCTCGAAAAGAAACATATATTGCGAATCCTTTAATAACTAAAGATATTGCTACTGCATTATTTAAGTTACATTCTTCGAGGGGTTTATCAATGAGCACTATTAGAAGATTAGCTAGAGAGAAAAGTTTTGTTTTAGATGAGGCAGAACTTGAAGAAGAACTTGAAGAGTGTTTTAAGGAACATGTTTCTAGGTCCGCAATTTCTGCGGGAAAGTTTAAATCGGGTTTGGCGGATAATTCAGAGCAAGTGACAAAATTACACACTGCCACACATTTATTGTTGGCTGCTTTGAGAAAAGTTTTAGGAGACCATGTTTATCAAAAAGGTTCGAATATAACCGCCGAGAGATTACGTTTGGATTTTTCTCATTCAGAGAAAATGACTCAAGAGCAAATTAAAAAAGTTGAGGATGCGGTGAACGAAATAATTACAAGAGATTTACCGGTTAATTGTTACGAAGTATCTTTGAAAAAAGCCAAAGAAATCGGAGCAATGGGCGTTTTTGAATCCAAGTACGGCGATAAAGTGAAAGTTTATTCAATTGGTATGTCTGATTGTCCTTTTTCTTGTGAGATTTGCGCTGGGCCGCATATTAAAAAAACCGGAGAGCTGGGACGTTTTAGAATTCTAAAAGAAGAAGCAAGCTCTGCTGGAGTAAGAAGAATTAAAGCTGTTTTGGAATAAAAAAATTTTTGCTATAATATAACCAATGAGCTTTTTTAAGAAAGATTTTGAAAACAAAAAAAATCTTATAATTTTGGATATTGGCAGTCAATTCATAAAGGCCCTGTTTTTGAAAATTGACAACAAAGAAAAAAAGGGAATCTTATTGGCATGGGCAAAAGAACATTTTGTCGATGATTTTGAAAAACTCTATTTGAATTGCCGAAAAGCGATTCAGAAAGTCGAGAAAAAAACGGGCTGCAAGGCCGAAGAACTTTTTATAGGAATAGGGGGAAACATTTTGAGAGGCACAAGTACCACTTTTTGTTATAAGAGAGAGGAGCCGAGAGAAAAAATTGATTTAACCGAGTTAAAATATTTTATTCAGAAAACCCAATGGAAAGCGTTTGAAAAAATAAGAAAGGAATTCGGTTTAGAAAGCGGATTTCCCGAGACCGATGTGAGATTGGTTAGCGCTAACATTATTAATATCAAGGTCGATAATAGTTGTCTTGAAAGTCCCTTGGGCTTCCAGGGGCACAGTGTTTGTTTAAGTATTTTTAATAATTATACATCCTTGGGCTGGTTAGAGGATTTAGTGGGATTGGCCGCTAGACTGGAACTAAGATTGGTCGGAATCAATTCTTCGGCTTATGCTTTGGTTGGTTGTCTTGGACCAGATCGTTTTTTAAAAGATGATATTTTAATTATTGATATTGGCGGAAAATTTACCGAAGTTACCCTAATAAAAAGGGGCGGTGAGGCGATAGAAACAAGAAATTTTAATTTGGGTGGTCAGTTATTTACAAAGACCATCGCCGATTTTTTAGGACTAAAAATAGAGGAGGCAGAACTGGTCAAGATTAAATACAGCAAAGAAGAAGTGGGTCTCGAAGCGAAAAGAGGGATAGAAAAGCTATTTAGCCAAAACATGAATTCTTGGTTGGGAGGAATAAAAGTTGTGTTAGATGATTTTTCTAAGAAATATAAAGTTTTACCGTCAAGGATTTTTCTTACAGGCGGTGGGAGTAATTTGTCGGGAATAAAAGAGACACTGAAAAAGAAAATTGGTTTTAAAATAGATACGATTTCTCTTAGTGAAATTGCTAAAATAATAAATAAAACAAAATTTGAAGAAATTCCTTCTCTATGTTTGGCTGTTCTGGCAACGGAGCCTCCAGAGGCCGATGAATTTTCAGCTATTTTAAAGAGAGCAGTAAGATTAATTCAAGGATAAATAAAGACATGGAAAATTTTTATTTAGAAGTAAATGAAGAATTTTTCTCCATAATTGACCGGATTAAAAGAAGCCGGGATAGAAAAATTACTTTGATCGTACCCGTTGGCTTGCCGTCATTACGGAGCATTATTAATCTTAAGATTTTAAAAGAAGAAGCTCTTTCTTTGGGCAAAGATGTGGCTTTGGTTACGGCCGATACATTAATTAAAAGATTGGCCCAGCAGGTAAATTTGATAATTTTAGATAAAATCCAAGAAGAGCCCCAATCCTTGAAATTAAGCGAAGAGAAAAGACAGGTTGAATTTGAAAATAAATTTGGAGGAACTAAAAAGATTATATCTGATATTGTAGTAAAAAGAGTAATTAGAAAGCCAACAGTAGAAGAGAAGCCCGTTTTTGTGCCCGAGTCTGAGGAAGTCAAAGAAACCGAGGAAGAAATCGTTCCCCAGTCATATATTCCTAAACAAGAATTCAGGGACCTGGGAGAAAAAGAGCAGCAGTTCGATGAATTTTTTATCAAGAAAAGAAAAGATAAGAAAAAGGAAGAATTATTTTATAAAACTGAACCGAGGAAAGAAAAACCATCATTTAAATTTTTCACATTCAAGAGGTTTATTATTTTTTTAATTTTTATTTTATTTGTGGGTGGAGGATTTGTGTTATATTTTATTTTGCCTAAGGCTCAGGTTATTATTAATCCCCAAAAAGAAGATATTAAATTTGAGACCGAAATTATTGCAGATAAAAGTATTGATTCAATTAATTTAGAAAATAGCAAAGTTCCTGCCCAGGTTTTTCAGATAGAAACAGAAGACTCAAGGAAATTTCCAACTACTGGCGAGAAAGATGTTCAAGAAAAGGCTAAAGGCGTAATAACGGTTTATAATCAATACAGTTCAAGCGAACAGTCCCTGGTTAAAACCACCAGATTTCGTTCAGAGAATGGAAAAATTTTTAGATTAATCGAAACAGTGGTAATTCCTGGGGCAATCGTAGAAGAAGGAAAAATTATCCCGAGTAGTAAAGAGGTGGCAGTAGAAGCTGACGAGCCAGGTGATGCATACAATATTGGTCCTTCTAAGTTTACTATCCCTGGTTTTGAGGGGACGCCAAAATATGCTTCTTTTTATGGCCAGTCAGTTGAACCCATGGCGGGCGGCGCAAAAGGAATAATGAAAGTAGCGACCAAGCAGGACATAGAGGGTGCTACTCAGATTGTTTCTCTGGAACTTAAAAATAAAGTTAAAGAAGAATTTAAAAAGAAAATACCCAGTGATTTAAAGATGCTAGACGATGGGCAAGTTTTAGAAGTTATAGAGTCGGATTCAACACTAGATACGGACGATCCAGGAAAAGAATTCACTATTACCGTAAAAGTAAAGGCTTGGGGCTTGGCTTTTAAAGAGAACGATGTTTTGGTAATAATAAAAGAAGAAATAAAAGACAAGATTTCGACAGACAAATTTCTAATCCCTTCTACTATCAAGGTTAATTACAAGAATGTAAAAGTCGACTCAGCGAAAGGCAAATTAAATTTTATATGTCAAATAGAGGCGAAAACAGCCTGGAATCTTGATGAATCCGAGCTTAAAAGCGAGCTTTCAGGCAAGAATGAGATTGAAGTTAGAAAATATCTTTCCTCTTTGCCAGAGATTGAAACGGCTAAGGTTATTTTCTGGCCTTTTTGGGTAAAATCAATTCCCCAAAACAAAAATAAAATTAAAATAATAATTAAACCAGAATAGAAAATTCTTGACGCTTTATATATCTTAATATATACTTCAAACACATGAAAAAAGAAGCAATTAGAAAGAGTGGCGTAGTAATTGAAGGGTTGCCGAATGCTAATTTTAAGGTTAAATTAGAGGATGGTTCAGAAGTTTTGGCTCATATTTCTGGAAAAATGAGGATTAATTTTATAAGAATTTTGCCAGGAGACAGAGTGACGCTTGAATTAAGTCCCTATGATAGTACCAAAGGACGGATTGTTTTTAGAGAAAAATAAATATTAGATATGAAAGTTAGAACGTCGGTTAAACGCATTTGCAATAAATGTAAAATAGTTCGACGCAAAGGTCGGATTTATGTTATATGTAGCAACCCCAAACATAAGCAAAGGCAGGGGTAAATTTATTTATGCCGCGAATCGCTGGAATAAACATTCCCGATAAAAAAAGAATAGAAATTGCCTTGACCTATATTTATGGTATAGGAAGGCCTTTGAGTAAAAAAATTTTATTAGAAACAGATATAGATCCGGATATCAGGACCGAGAAATTAAGTGAAGAACAGCTTACTAAATTAAGACAATTTATCGAAAGTGGCAAATTTAGAATAGAAGGAGAATTAAGGCGCGATAAGATGATGAATATTAAAAGATTAAAAGAAATTGGTTGTTATCGAGGAATCCGTCATATTAAAGGCTTGCCCGTCAGAGGACAACAGACCAAAACAAATACTCGGACTGTTCGAGGCAATGTCCGAAAAACAATGGGAAGCGGTAAAAGAAAACTTGAGAAGACTTAAAATTTATGGGAAAGAAAAAAGTAATTAAAGAAACAGCCGAAGAAATCTTAAAAGAAGGAGAAGTCAGAGAAGCTACCGCTAAAAAGAAAAAAGAGGTTAAAGCTAAAAGAATAGATATAGCCAATGTTTATATCCAAGCCACTTACAATAATACAATTGTTACTGTGACTGAACCGAATGGAAATGTAGTAGCCACAGATAGTGCGGGGGCTCTTGGTTTTAAGGGGCCCAAGAAAGCTACTCCATTCGCCGCTACAAAGGTTATCGATTCTTTAATGAATAAAATGCAAAAAATAACATTTAAAGAAGTTAATGTTTTTGTAAAAGGCGTTGGATCGGGAAGAGAAGCAGCTATAAGAGCTTTGGCGGCTAATGGTTTAGAAATTTTATCTATTAGGGATGTTACCCCTGTTCCTCATAATGGTTGCAGACCACAGAAACCTCGAAGAGTATAAAACATGAAAGAACCACCTTGCAAAAAATGTAGAAGAGCAGGGCAAAAACTCTTTTTAAAAGGGGAACGTTGTTTTACCCCGAAATGCGCTATGGTTAAAAAGCCGTACGTTCCAGGTATGCATGGCAGAAAAAGGAGACGTGCTTTATCTGAATACGGCTCTCAGTTAGCAGAAAAACAGAAATTAAAAATAATTTATGGAATAACCGAGAAACAATTAAGAAAATATTTTAAAGAAGCCGCAAAATCAAGAGGAGTTGCTACAGATGTTCTTTTAGTAAAACTGGAAACAAGAATAGATAATATAATTTTCCGTTTAGGTTTAGCTGAATCTAGGGCTAAGGCTCGTCAGATCGTGGGACATGGTCATGTTTTATTAAATGATAGAAAAATTGATATTCCTTCGATTCGCGTTGAAAAAGGAGACATTATCAAGATTAAAAAGTCTAGTTTAAATAAGGGACTGTTTAAAAACTTAGACATAAGATTGAAAAAGTTTAATCCTCCGGTTTGGCTTTCATTAGATAAAGAGAATTGGCGGGGTAATATTTTGGCTCTGCCCAGCAAAGAAGACATAGAAAGTCCAGTTGATTTACAAATGATTGTTGAGTATTATAGTAGGTAAAAATTAACTTTTAATAATTAAATTTTATAAAATTATGGACCACAAAATCCAATTGCCGCAAAAGGCTAAAATTATTAAAAAATCGGATAATAGAGCAATTTTTGAGATAGATGCTTGTTATCCCGGCTATGGTTTGACGCTGGGTAATGCTTTTAGGCGCGTACTCCTATCTTCTTTGTCGGGCGCAACAATAACCACTGTCAAAATAAAAGGAGTAAGCCACGAATTTTCTACTATTCCTCACATAATGGAGGACGCTATCCACATAATTCTCAATTTGAAACAGATTAGATTTAAGGTCAATGCTCTCGAGGCATTGCCATTAAGAGTTAATTTAAAGGTGAATGGCGAAAAAAAAGTAAAAGCCAAAGACATTAATTTAAGTTCAGAATTAGAAGTAATTAATAAAGATGCCCATATTGCAACCTTAACTGATAAAAAAGCCAAATTAGAAATGGAAATTGAAATTCAAAGCGGCTTAGGTTATGTGCCGGTAGAACAAAGAAAGAAGGAGAAACTGGAAATCGGCTCTATTGCGATAGATGCAATTTTCAGTCCAATTAGAAAAATAAATTATGAAGTAGAAAATATGCGAGTTGGAGACAGGACTGATTTTAATCGTTTAAGAATTGATATTGAAACCGATGGCAGCATTAGTCCGGAAGACGCCTTTACCAAAGCAGCTGATATTTTAGTGGATCATTTCACGGTATTTTCTAGCCCCAAAGAGATGCCGATTCAAGGGAAAGAGGAGAAGAAAATAAAAAGAACAAAAAAAGCAAAGTCCGTTTCTGCTAAAACTTTGGCAGGTAAGAAGCCTAAAAAATGAGACATAGAAAAAAAAGACAAAAATTAGGCAGAACGCATAGTCAGCGCAGAGCTTTTCTGCGTTCTTTGGTTACACCTCTGGTTTTAAAAGAAAGGATTACTACCACAGAAGGAAAGGCAAAAAAAATAAAGTCTTTTTTAGAGAAGATTATTTCCCGATCCAGAAATAATACCCTAGCTAATCGAAGAATTTTATTAAGAGATTTTTCACCTAAAGTGGTTAATAAATTAATAGAAGAAATAGGACCCAGATATAAAGAAAGACCGGGAGGATATTCAAGAATTATTAAAACTTCTTCTCGAAAAAACGATACTGCTTCAATGGTAATAATTGAGTTAATAAAATGATAAGCAACATCTATAAAATTGATGCTTCGGACAAGATTCTTGGCCGATTAGCATCTCAAATAGCTGTTATTTTAAGAGGTAAAAATAGTCCCGAATTTGCACCTTATAAATTAAGCATTAACAAGGTAATTGTTTTTAATACTTCTAAAATTGTAGTGACTGGTAAAAAATACGAAAACAAAGAATATATCCGTCACTCTGGTTATTTGGGTGGAATTAAAATTACTAAATTTAAAGATTTGTTTGAAAAAAATCCCAATGAAGTATTTAAAAAAGCAGTTTATAGAATGCTGCCCAAGAATAAATTAAGAGATAAAACAATAAAAAATCTTAAATTGTATGCCAGAGACTACAAAGAAGAATAAAAAAATAAAAAAGACAATTAAAAGAATAAAGAAAGTGAAGAAAGTTAAGACGGAAGAAATGAGTGAAGAGACTCCGAAACCGGCAGAAGAAACGGCAAAGAATTATTTCGAGACTATTGGCAGACGGAAGACAGCCATAGCCAGAGTAAGGCTTTTTACCTGTAGTCCAGCTCAGTCGATTGAGACGGGAAATCTTTTAATTAATGACCGAAACTATAAAGAATACTTTCCAACCCCTAGTTTGCAAAAAACTATCGAAGCTCCTTTTATTAAGTTAAAATCTTTAAATAGATTCAATGGAACAATAAAAGTAAGAGGCGGGGGTATAAATGGTCAAGCCGAAGCGATTAGACATGGTCTTTCTAGGGCCTTGGTCCTTTTTGATATCAATTTTAGAAAAAAGCTAAAAAAATCAGGATATTTGACTCGAGACGCAAGAGCGGTAGAGAGAAAGAAATTCGGTCTTAAAAAGGCTCGTCGAGGTCCGCAGTGGTCAAAAAGATAGTATCAGATTTAGCTTGACATAAATATTTTAACTTTGTATAATACTATATATGAGCGCTATGAAAAGAATAGTAGCAAAAACTCATAAAGCATTTTTTCCCAGTAAGCATAATGATTTTCAACCCTATGTTTTAAGGCCGAAGAATTTATTTATTCTGGCAGTAATTTTAGTAGTTATAAAATTTTTTATTTTTTCTTGGTTTTTATATTATCCTCAAATAAGTGAGTTCGCCGTTGTCACCAACTCTGAATTAATCGAGATGGCTAATAACGAAAGAACGGCCAAGGGATTAGAGCCACTAGAGATCAATGACAAATTAATTCAAGCCGCTCAAAATAAAGCCCAGGACATGATAAAGAACAGTTATTTTGCTCACACCAGCCCACTGGGAACAACTCCCTGGTATTGGTTCGATAAAGCCGGTTACAACTATATGGCAGCCGGCGAAAATTTAGCCAAGGACTTTACCGACAGCAAATACCTTCATCAAGCGTGGATGAAATCACCATCTCACAGAGATAATATTTTGAATAAAAAATATCAAGAAATAGGTATAGCTGTTATTGAAGGCAAGATAAACGGCAAGGATACTGTGGTAGCTGTTCAGTTGTTCGGAAGATTAGCTCCAAGCAAAAAAGTGGAAGAAAAGCCAGAAGCAAAACAGCCAGTTTCTCCGGAAGTAACGCCGATAACTCAAAAACAAGAAACTTCTTCTCCCTCGGTGGGAATAGGAGGAGCAACCGAACAAAAAACCGGTCAACAAATCACCAACATTCAGGAATCGGGTAATATTTTAAATACTATTTCGGAAAAATCAGATTCAGCGGTAAATAAGATATATTTTATTATTGCCGGATTATTGATGCTGGTTTTGTCGTTGACTATTTTCGTAAATTTCAGAGTTCAGTATCCCAAGTTGATTTTTACCTCTATTATTATCATAATCCTGATTACTGGTATCGCTTCTTTTAATGGCCAGGAATTTTTGAATAGAGGTATTGACATAATTTAATTAATTATGATATTTTTTAATATGAGGAGGGGTTCAATTATAAAGGAGGGCTTAATCTTCCTTTTTTTGTTTCTTATTGTTTTTAGTTTTAGCCTTTTTATTTTTAATGGTCGTTTTATCTACGCTCAAGCGAAATATCATTTTTTGGGGCCGTCGCCAATTAATTCTTCAATCGTTCTATCAGAAAATCAGAATTCAGACGAGTTAAGTTGTTCGGAAAATAAATCATTGCAAATACCCCAGAGGATAATTATTCCTTCATTAGGAATAGACGCACCAATTATTTGGCCAGAGGACACAAACGAATCTGCTCTTCAGTCGGCCCTAGAAAAAGGCGTAGTTTTTTGGCCAGAATCATCTTTGCCAGAAGACAAGGGGACGACCGTAATTCTGGGTCATAGCTCGGCCTATCCTTGGTATAATGGTGAATACGGTTCAATCTTCAGTTTATTGAACCGGCTTAATCCGGGTGACGAAATTTGGATATTTTCTCCGGAAAAAAAATATATTTACAATGTGTCGGAGAAAGAAATCCAGCTTCCTAAGGATATAAGAATAGATAAGCAAGATGGTCAGTCAATTCTTTATCTTTTAAGCTGTTGGCCGATTAATACCAATTGGAAAAGAATAGCCGTAAAGGCAATATCTATTGACAATATTTAAATAATGTGCTAATATTTTAATATTAAATAAATTTATAAAATTTAATAAAAATTCATGGAAAAACAAAATTTTTATTTTTCTAATCAGTTGACTACCAAGACAGCGTCATTTTTGACTGTTGTCAGTGTTTTAATTTCTGTGTTAACTCCATTATCATCCGTTAAGGCAGCTGAATGGTATGATAGCGGCTGGATTTACGTTGAAGATTCGAGGTTTCATGCCGACAAAGTTTTTGATACTTGTCCGAATATTGGTTCGATAGCTGTTCTTACCGCTAATTATGGCGGCGAGGCATGGCATGCCTGGATTGATTTAAATGCTCCAGCTGGAAATTACAGCATAGACATGGAGCTGGGTTATACCCACAACAGCGCTTACCCTCCTCAAACAAACGAGACAATGAGAGTTTATACTAAAGCAGGACTTAATAGTACTACTCCTCCAACAACTTATACGGATACGGCAGATGTTCCCGACGGAGGTGATTATGTTGCTGATAACTGTGAACAAGATAAGGCCGCTTTAAAGATTTATCAAGATGTTGTCTCAAGAACAATGCAATTTCCGGCTAATGGTGATTTTTTCCTTCAGGGCACCGGTAATAGCATAGATGTAAGGGCTATAAGAATTTCTGGCTATAGAGAGGAACTTGGTGCACCGCTTTTGGTAATTAACAAAACAGTGGACAAAAGTAATACCGTACCAGGCGATGAGGTTGAATATACATTAAATTACGCTAACATAGGAAATGCTCTTGCCACCGGTGTGGTGGTAAAAGATCCTTTTAATTATATTAATCAGCAATATCTTACTTTTATCAGCGCTACTCCAGCTCCAAGTTCTGGCAATGATACTTGGAATATCGGCACCTTGAATGCTGGTCAGTCGGGTCAGATAACCATAAGAGCAAAAGTAGACAATGATGTTCCGGTGGGAACTACCGAGATTAAAAATCGAGGAAGTATTCAGAGCAATGAACTTTCTCTTGTATACAGTAATTGCGCTAACTTTTTTGTTACAGTAGTGGGGAATCCATCCCTAACAATAACTAAATCAGTGAATAAATTAAATGCCTCTCCTGGCGATGAGATTGTTTATACCTTAAGTTATCAAAATACTGGCCAAGGAGCAGCTTCTAATGTTGTCATTACTGATCCGTTT
>MHMT01000012.1 GCA_001819435.1 Candidatus Portnoybacteria bacterium RBG_13_40_8 | reverse complement strand
GACCCGGAATCGGAATAATCTCTAAATTACTCACCGACTCACCTACTAATATACTTATTAACTTATTCCCCGGGTCGGAAATTCCGGGCGTACCAGAATCGGAAACCAAGGCCAGGTTTTTACCTTGTTTTAATAAATTTTTAATATATTCTAATTTTTTAATATTGCTATGCTGATGATAGCTTTCAACTAAAGTTTTAATGTTATAATAATCGAGCAATTTTTTGCTTACCCGCGTATCTTCGCATAAAATTAAATCAACTTCTTCCAGAACGTGCAAAGCCCGAATAGAAATATCCTTTAAATTACCGATTGGTGTTGCGATAATATATAATTTAGCCATCCCAGTAGTGAATTTTTGACTAATTAAAATTTATTTGCTACCGCGGTAGCAGTCAAAAATCTACTACCGGGCATCTCAATTCCAGCTTAACAAAAAAAACCTTTATTGTTAAGTTATTTTTGATTATAATATTTATATAATATGGTTCTCATCCCTCACATTTTAGCTGGTGCGGTCATTGGAGCCAAGACCCACAATCTTGGCCTTATTATAATCTTGGGACTAATTACTCATCTTATTCTTGATAAACTCCCTCACTGGGATTATATTAATCACGGAATAAGAAATTTTTCGAAAACCAAAGATTTTAAAGCTCTTTTCTGTGATTTATTTAAAATCTTAATCGACGGTTTAATTGGTTTTTTAATTGTTCTTTTAACTCTCTGGTTCTCATCTAATGTTTTTATGTTAAAGGATTTGATTTTTATATTATTGGGAATCTTTTTTGCTATTTTACCAGATATTTTTCTTTTTTCTTTTGTTATTATCGGAGGCAACTTTTCGGAGAAATATATAAATTTACATCATCAATTTTTCCATACTTACAAAAATAAAGAAAAAGAAGGTAAAATTACCTTCTTTGGCCTAATAACACAAATTTTAGTAATTATAATAAGTATAATTATACTTTTTTCTTAACAAGATCTTTTACAAATTCCGCGAATACAGCCGTCAGAGGAACGGCTAAAATCATTCCTAAAATCCCACCCAATTTAGCACCAATCAACAATGCCATTATTACAATTATAGGATTTAAGCCAACTACTCTGCCGATAACCAGAGGAACGATTAAATAATTCTCCATCTGTTGAACCACTACATATAAAATTAAAACCCAAAAACCTAAAATAGGCGCCTGTAAAAATCCTATAATTACAGCCGGAATTGCGGCAAGCACCGGACCGATATAGGGAAATATTTCTAATACGCCCGCTAAAATAGCCAACAAAAGGGCGTATTTTATATCAAGAAAATATAATCCAATATAAACCAACGCGCCAACGATTATTCCCAGAAATAGTTGTCCCTGAAGCCAACGACCAAGTTTTTTTTGGGCTCTTTCCCAAAGGTCCAGAATGTAATCTCGATGATTAAATGGACTAATTGAACCCAGGATTCGTTGAACGCCTTTTTTCTGAACAGAAAGATAAAAAGAGATGACCAGGGCCAAAAAGAAAGAAAATATCCCGCCAAAAATATTTACAACCCCAGAAAATATTCCCTTTTCCGAAGATTGTAAGCGCTCACCAAGTTGGATAAAAAATTTCTGAATTTGTTCTATGGCGCCTTCGTATTTCGAAAAAGTTTTTTCAAAAGATTTAAACTTCAATGTCAGGCTCTCAATATATTCCGGCAAATTAGAGGATAAATTTTTTATATCCCTAATAACCGGCGCCACAACTAAAGAAATTAAAAATGCCAGAAGCCCGATTATTATTATATAGGAAATCACTGCTCCGAGAACTCGGGGTATTTTTATCTTCTCCAACAAATCAACGGCTGGAGCAATAGCCGAAGCAACAATTAAGGCAAAAATGAAAATTATAATAACGTCCCTGATTAAATAAAGAAAAATCAGAAACAAAATAACAGCAACAACTTTTAAAATTGATTTCCAGGAAATATTAATTGATTTTGATTTGTCCATAAGTCCTATAGTTTCAACAAGCGCTGAAACTTTTGTTTATCCTTAAATGGTCCGATAAGCGCTAAATTCAGTTTTTCTGGTTTAAATATATCTCTCGCCACTCTTTGAATATCATTCGCTGTCACTGCTTCTATCTTAGCAAATTTTTCCTCCAACGTCAAAATCTTGTTTTCTAAAAGTTCTTGAGAAGCATAAAATGCTGCCTGTTCATCCGATTCCTCCATAGCCAAAATGGTTCGACCCTTAATAAAATCTTTTGCTTTTCTTAGTTCTTCTTTACCAATTTTTTGTTCTTTGGTTAATCTATAATTTCTAAGAATAATTTCAATAACTTTATCTACTTTGTCATTATTAACTCCTGCTCCGCTGCACAGCCACCCACTATCGGTATGACTTTCGATGCCGGTTCTTACATAATAAGCCAAGCCGTGTCTTTCTCTTATCTCAATCCAAAGTCGCGAACTCATGCTGCCCCCCAGAATAACACCCAAAATACTTAATACATACCTATCTTGATTGAAAATATTGTATCCCCTGGACCCTAAACGAAGATGGGTCTGGTCGGTTTTTTTGTAATGGATTAAAAGACCGGGCTCATTTTGTTTCTCAATAACTCTCTTTTTTGAGCCGGGCTCAACTAAGTTTATCCATTGAAAAGAATTTTGAATTTTTAATTTCAAATTTTGAATTCTATTAATACCACCCGCAATTACAATTATGGTATTTCGAGAAGAATAATGAGTTTTTAAATAATTTATAAAATGTTGTCTCTTTAATTTTCTTATTGTCTTCTTTTCTCCGGAAATTAACCAGCCAGCTGGCTGGTTCCCATAGAGCAATTTTTCCCATAAATCCCAGATGTATCTTCTGGGATCGTCCAAATACATATTTATCTCTTCAATAATTACTCCTCTTTCTCTTTCTATTTCTTGTTCTTCTAATTTTGAATTTAAAAATATGTCTGAAACCCAATCAAGGGCCAAATCCAAATGTTTACTGTCTACTTTTGCCCAATAACCAGTCACTTCTTTATCGGTAAAAGCATTATACTCTCCTCCAACTCCGTCCAAGGCTTCGGCAATAGCCAAGGTATTGGATCTCTTTTTGGTTCCCTTAAAAAACATATGCTCCAAGAAATGAGAAATGCCGTTGATTTCCTTGGTTTCGTATTTTGAGCCGGTGCCGACCAAAACTAAAACAGTCACTGCCTTGGTGTTTTTCATCGGAACAGTGACTAATCTTAGTCCGTTTTTAAAAATAAATTTTTGATACGGTTTATTCATTTAATTTTTCCTTCAAATAATCCGTCAATTCATCGATTTTCACTCTTTCCTGTTTCATTGAATCTCTATATCTCACCGTAACATCGTCTTTTTCCAATGTATCGAAATCAATTGTTACGCAAAATGGCGTTCCGGCTTCGTCTTGCGCATAATATCTTTTTCCGATATTCCCTCTGTCGTCCCATATCGCCAAGAAATACGGTCTTATAATTTCGTAAACCTGTCTGGCCTTTTTAATTAAATCTGGTTTGTTGGCTAAAAGCGGGAATACTGCCACTTTAATCGGTGCTAAACTGGGCTTAAATTTCAAGACTACTCTTTTTATTCCCTTTATTTCTTCTTCATCATAAGCCTCAGATAAAACCGCCAACATTGTTCTTTCTAAACCAAAGGATGGCTCAATTACATAAGGGAAGAATCTCTCATTGGTTTTTAAATCAATATATCTTAAATCTTTACCACTTTTATCGGAATGATTTTTCAGGTCATAATCGGTCCGATAAGCCAAACCATAAAGCTCCTTAAAACCGCCGAATGGGAAATTATATTCCAAATCTTCGGTATGCTTGGAATAATGAGAGAGTTCGTCTTTTTTATGTTCGCGCCAACGGACACTTTTCTTTTTTATGCCCAAACCCAAAAACCATCCCTCCATTTCTTTTTTCCATAGTTCAAAATATTTTTCCCAATCTTTTCCTTGAATAAAATACTCTATTTCCATTTGTTCAAATTCCAATTTTCTAAATATAAAATTACCTAAAGTAATCTCGTTTCTAAAGGCTTTTCCCATTTGGGCAATACCGAAAGGAATTTCCGGATGAAAACTGTCGATTATGTTTTTAAAATTTACAAAAATTGCTTGAGCGGTTTCCGGTCTTAAATACGCCACCGAAGAAGAATCTTCCACTGGCCCGATAAATGTTTTAAACATCGGGACAAACTTTTTCGGCTCGGTAAGCTCTCCTCCGCATTCGGGACATTTTTTAGAATCTATTTGATCGGCCCTGAATCTTTTATGGCATTTTTTACATTCTACCAAGACATCGATAAAGCCTGCGGTATGGCCGGATGCTTCCCAGATTTTGGGATTCATTAAAATACCACCATCTAAGCCATACATATCGTCTCTGTCCTGAACAAATTTCTTCCACCAGCTTTTTTTGATATTGTTAGCTAATTCCACTCCCAATGGACCAAAATCGAAAGTATTGGCTAATCCGCCATAAATATCTGAACCGGGATAAATGAACCCCCGTCTTTTGCAAAGCGATACAATCTTTTCTATTAAATTTTCCATGGTATTCTTAATAAAATTTTTATTTAGCGACTACCCGACCATAAATATAGGCTGCTTTTGGATCGTCTGGAATGGTGGTACTAATATCTGAGCTTTCCTCTCTCAAATTAATATTAGTAAAGGTATCTCTTCCTTCAATAATAGTATCATTAATTAAAAGCGGTGCTTGTCCAATCTGATTTATTGATGGAGTAAGGCTTATCTGGAAAATAAACTCGTAAACGGGCAAGGTATAACCAACGCCTGCCGGAATTTTTGGAATCTCCAGAGTTACTTCTTTGGTTCTTTCATTATAATAAATTTGACTATTGGAAACTTTGTTAATGTAATAATTAAGCCAGGTTATACCCTGGGGCAATACCGAGGATACCCTTACGCTTTCAACATCATTGGTACTGTTGGTAATTTCCCAATGAATAGCGTAGGTGGTCTCTTCATCAACTTTTGGCGGCAGTGGTCCTTTGTTCAGAATACTCGGTAACGGGTCATAATAAAAAGCTTTGGATTTTACATTAAGGTCAGTATTGATTTTGCAGCTTAACTCTTTGGCGATTTTTAATTCCGAAATAGCAAATTTAGCCGGAACAGTTAATGTTCCTATCTCGCTTATTATTTTAGCTTGGAAATTCTTGGCATTGTAACCACTCATTGGAATCGGCTTTTTTAGGTCTACCGTGAATTTTACTTCACCTGAATTTCCCGGTTCCAATAAATCCAACATAGGAACCTCGCCACCGGCCCAAGTAATGGTACTTTGCCGACTGTCAAAAAATCCTACTCCCCCTAAATTAACTTTTCTGAAATCAAAAACACTATCTTCTAGAAATGTTTTTAAAATTAATTCTTTAAAGGCTACATCGGTATTATTTTTAAAGCTAATTTTATAAGTCAAATGATCACCAGAATTAATATTGCATCCTTCTTCGTCAATGCCCTCCAATTCTGCAAAAAGCAGCAGAGGTGATGCCGCAATCTTTGTATTGTACTCCGAACGACTATATAGAAGAAACTGTTCGTTCTCAACCCAGCCTATGGTTGCTCTTACAATCTTGTCCTCACCTTCGTTGCCCTCTAAGATTCCAGTCAAATTAATTGCCCTCTTCTCTCCGGCTTTCAAAGTACTGACTTGCCAAATATTTTTACTTCCCTTTACCGGTTCTGGATTAGTTTCTTTAATCTTAAAATCTTCATTATAGTCTATCTCTATTCTTAAATCAGAAATTTCCCGGTTTGTCTTATTCTCATATTCAATTAAATATCCGGCTTCTTGTCCCGACATCACGTTATCGGGACCGTCAATTTTTATAGCAATTAAAACCGAGTTGATTTCTATTCGAGCAGATACAGAATTCTCAAAACGAGAACTAATATTTTGTGGCCTGTATTCCAATCTGACATTTACGTTTTTAAATTCGCCTTTATCTCCCACGAATCTTACTTTAAAATCTTCTCGGCCACTTGATTTTTTACGAATTATCTGCAAATTCCTTTGCTCTCGGGGTAATTCCTCTCCCTCGATAGAAAAAACTCCCGACGGATAATCGATAATTAAAAAAGCATCATTCAAATTGACTCGATTATCGTTTATATATTCAACCGTTAAGGTAAACTCTTTCCCTGAAGCGATGTCTTGAGGAGTTTTAACATTAATTTGAATATTATTTTTACTAAACTTGATTTGACCCCAAATAATTGCCCCTATAGCTATTAAAAGGAGAATAAAAATTATAGAAAATACTGTCCTGGGAAGATTTTTACGATGAAATAAAGAAACTAACCCTCCTCTTTTTTTCTTAAGTTCAGGCTCTTGCTCGGGAATTTGTTGCGGTTCTATTTGTTTAATCTGAAAATCTCCTTCCATAATTTATATTATATCATTTTAATAGATATCTTTTAATTCCCTTACTGCTTCAGGGTCATAGCCAAGGATTTTTATTAAATTATTCTGAAAATCAACTACTGCTGATTTAAAAGAAATTTTATCTTCATTAAGAGCCTTAAGTGTCATTAAAATCAAGCGCCAAACATCATCATCTTTTTCCTGCCCAGCGATTGCTTCATCAATCAAATCTGTTATTTTTTTAGCAATTTTTATTTTCCCCAAATCTTTTTTAATGTTTAAAAGTTGATCCTTTATAACTGTGTCTTTTAAAATTAGACTATTCTTGCCCTCAACCAAAATCATCTGCACCCAAGAAATCGGTTCAATTGAGTAACGTAACTTGCTTTCTGGTTTCTTTACCCCTTTGGCAAAAATATTAATTTTCCCCATTTTTTCGCTATAAATGGTCAAAAGCCGGTCCACCTCGTTGGAGTCGGCTGATTTTAAAATAATCGCTTCGGTTTTAATCATGATTTTTTCCGCCCGAGGCGGATCAGTCTTGGACTGACAATTTTAAATTTTTTCAATCTTAAATTCATTGCCAAACAAAATATCTTCGGCAATGACTTGTTTTTTGATTTGGTCTGAATGTTTTTCAATAACTTCTTTGTTTTCGGAATAATAAACCCGAATTTTATCTTTTGGTGTTAATCCCATTTTTTTTCTATTCGCCTGAATATTTCTTACAAAGTTCCTAACAATCCCTTCTTCTCTCAACTCGTCGGTGATAATCGTATCATGACTTAAACCTTCTCCTTTAACTACTTCTTTAACATTTAATTCATCTTTGTATAGTTGTTCAAATTCATCTTCTAAATCATAACTCATGGCTGTTCTCGATATCGGTTGCCTTATCGGAATCCCGGCTTCCATTCTTTTCTGCAAAGCTAAACTGCAAATATTTCTTACTTGCTTCATTTTTTCTTCCAATTTTTTATCAACAAACTTACCCTTTGCATCTGGCCAGTCTTCCAGATGGATGGATTCTAAACGACCACCAAGTTCTTGATAAATGTGTTCTGTAATAAATGGAATAAAAGGAGCAAGTAGTCTAATTAAATTAAAAATCACTCGCCTTAAACTTTTAACAGCTTTTTCATCGCCAGTTTTAAATCGTTCTCTAGACCTCCTCACATACCACACAGATAGATCATTAATAAATTCTTCTAATTCTCTTGCGGCACCAGTAATATCATATTTATCCAATTTTTCGGTAGTGTTTTTAATTAATAAGTTTAATTTCGAATTCACCCACTTATCTAAAACATTAACTAGGTCTTTTTCTTTTAAGTCTTCAACCTTTTCTTTGGCGAACATTTTGTAAAAAGTTAATACATTCAATAGGGTAATAAACATCTTCCCCGATTCTTTTAATGCCTGCTCGTCAAATCTTTTTGTCTCTCCTGGCTGATTCATGGTATATAGATGCCATCGTACAACATCTGCGCCGTATTTTTCGATCATTTCCCATGGGTCAATAATATTTCCAATATGTTTGGACATTTTTTGACCATTTTTATCTAAAATATGGCCAAGACAAATCACGTTTTTATAAGATGTTCCTTTGTCTAATAAAGTAGAAACGGCCAATAATGTATAAAACCATCCTCGTGTTTGGTCAATGGCTTCGGAAATAAAATCAGCCGGATATTGTTTGTCTTTATCAATTAACTCTTTATTTTCAAACGGGTAATGAAATTGGGCAAATGGCATTGCCCCCGAATCAAACCAACAATCCATTACCTCGGGAATTCTTTTCATTTCTCCGCCACATTTGCATTTCAATTTAATTTCATCAATATAAGGACGATGCAAATCAAATTTTTCATCAACACCCAATTCTTGTCGTGAACCAATAACTTTCATTCCTTTACATTTATTGCATACCCAAACAGGAATTGGCGTCCCCCAATAACGTTCTCGAGAAATTGCCCAATCTTTAATTTCTCTTAACCATTCTCCAAATCTTCCTTCTTTTATATGTTCGGGAATCCAATTAATTTTTGAATTATTTTTTATTAAATCATTTTTTAGTTCGCTAACTTTGAAATACCATGAATCCTTGGCGTAATATAATAATGGCGAATCACAACGCCAGCAAAAAGGGTAATCATGCGCATATTTTTCTGTTTTATATAAATAACCCTCTGCATTTAAATAATCAATAATTTCTTTTTCAACATCTTTTACAAATCTACCTTTCCACTGCGGAACCAAATCATTAAAATTGCCATATAAATCTACGGTATGAACCTTTGGTAGTCCTATTTTTTCTCCCAGATCATAATCTTCTACGCCGTACATTACGGCAGTATGCACAACTCCAGTCCCGTCTTCGGTTGAAATAAAGTCTGCAGCATAAATCTTAAAAGCGTTGTCAAAGTTTAAGTCGCTTTTTTTAATAATATCTTTGAAAAGTGGTTCATACTTTAAGCCGATTAAATCTTTACCTTTAATTCTATATAGCTTATCTGAGGATATGTTGGATCTCAAGGAATACATTGTTTTAATTTTTTGCAATTCTTCATTATCAACAACGGTCTTAAGTAAGTCTTCATTATTGCGTAAATAATCCTCTGAAATAATGTATTTTACTTCCCGAGTAACCCCTTCATCGATATCATAAGTTCGATCTTTAACGGACTCCGTATATGATAAAACCACATAATCAATATTTTCACCAACGGCTAATGCTATATTTCCAGGTAGAGTCCAAGGGGTCGTGGTCCAAGCTAAAATATATGTATTATCATCAATATCTAAATTCTTTATCTTTTGCTTCGTTTTCAATTTAAGCTTCACATAAACCGAATCTTCCTCGATATTTTTATATCCTTGAGCAACTTCATGCGAAGATAATCCCGTCCCGCAACGAGGACACTGCGGAACCACCTTGTGTCCCTTATACAATAATCCTCTTTCATGCGCTTGTTTTATAATCCACCACAAAGACTCTATATAACTATTTTCATATGTAATATAAGGGTGTTCCATATCAATCCAAAAACCAATTCTTTCAGTCATTTTTTCCCATTCTTCTTTATATTTCCAAACACTTTCTTTGCATTTTTTATTAAATTTATCAATGCCGTAATCTTCAATTTCTTTTTTGCTTTTAAGGCCCAGTTCTTTTTCGACTTCTAGCTCCACGGGCAATCCGTGAGTATCCCAGCCTGCCTTTCGTTCAACATAAAAACCTTGCATTGTTTTGTATCGAGGAATTAAATCTTTAAAGATCCGAGCCAAGACATGATGAATACCTGGCTTACCATTCGCAGTTGGTGGCCCTTCATAAAATACAAAATCACCCTTGGGTGATTTTTTTTCTAAGGATTTTTTGAATACTTTGTTCTTTTGCCAAAATTCCAATATTTTTTTCTCTACTTCAGAAATGTTTAGCATAATTTTCTAAATTCTCCTGTATCAAGTCTTAATTTTACGCTGTTATTATATATTTCCTCATCACTTAAACCCATCAGGCCCGCTTGTAATTCCAATAATGGTTCGCGATGACTGACAATAAGAATTCTTTTATTTTTATATTTTTTATCAATATCTTTTATAAAATCAAGCATTCTTTTTCTTATTTCTCTTCTTGTTTCTCCTTTCGGCGGTCTTTTTTTAAACATATCCCTTTGACCATTTAAAAACCTAACCCATTCTTCTGCCGGTCTACCGTTGTATATTCCAAAATTATATTCTCTTAATCTTTTGTCAAATTTTACTTTCAGCCCAAGCGCCTCAGCTACAATTTGAGCCGTCTGTCTTGCTCTTAAAAGATCAGAAGAGAATATCAAATCTATCCTTGCTTTTTTTGCCTTAGGAATTATCATTTTAATTTGCGCCCTACCATCTTTAGTAAGAGGTGACTCCTGCTTTTCCGGCCAAGAACACATAAATTCTTCTACATTACATTTTGACCCACCGTGACGCATTATGAAATAAGTATTTCTCAAGTTCATTTTACATTTTGTCTAATGTTTCAATCCCCAATAAATTCAGGCCGTTTCTCAAAACAATTGAAGCTGCCTTAATTAGGGCTAATCGAGCTGATTTAATATTTTCCTCGGCTTTTAAAACCGGTAATGACTCATAAAAACTGTTCATGGAATTTGCAAGTTTAAATAAATAATTGGCTAAATTATTTATCTGAAAATTCTCGGCTGTCTCTCGGACAATTTCGGGGAATCTTATCAGTTCTTTTAAAATTCCTATTTCTTTTTCTTCTTTCAGAAATTTGGGATTAAAATCAGTTAATTTTGTTTTTCTTATAATGCTCGCCAATCGAACATAGGTGTATTGCAGATAGGGCCCGGAATTACCTTCAAAACTCAGCATTTTGGCCCAATCAAAAACAATATCTGTTTGGCGATTTTGTGATAAATCATTATATTTTAATGCGCCAATACCGATGATTTTGGCTGCTCTCTCTCTTTCTTTGTCCGGTAATTTGGGGTTTTTTTCTTTGATTATTTTTTCTGCCAATTCGATAACCTTATTTATCAATTCTTCAGCGCTAACTACCCGTCCTTCGCGAGTGGCTAATTTCTTGTGGTTTTCGTCCAAAACTAAACCAAATTTTATATGAAATAATTTATTGTAAGAAATATACCCCAAAAGTTCAGCTGCGCGAAAAAACTGCTGCAAATAAAAGGCTTGTTCATTGCCGATTACATAAACTATTTTTTCTGGTTTGAATTTTTTAACTCTCTCTCTTATGGTGGCTAAGTCTCTTGTCCCATAAAGCGTTGCTCCGTCGGATTTCTGAATTAAAAATGGAATCAGGTTAAATTCATCCAGGGGAATGATTATCGAACCGTCGGAATTTGTAACGGCTACTTTCTTTTTCAGAGCATGTTGAACTTCTTCTTTCAGATGTTCCTCATAAAAACTTTCCCCGAGAATAAAATCAAATTTAATTTTTAGGATTTCGTAGATTTTATTAAAATCTTCCAACGACTTTCTTCTTAGAATTCTCCAAATTTCTCGATTCTCCCTGTCTCCGTCTTCCAGTTTTTTAAATTCCTGCTTGGCTACTTCCTGTAAATCGGGATTTTCTCCAATCTCTCGATTAAATTTAACATAAATATTCAACATCTCATCTGTGGTAATCTTTTCAAGATTCGAAATATTCGGTTTATATTTCTTGCATCCGGCAATCATGATTCCGAACTGAGTGCCCCAGTCGCCAAGATGATTGTCGCCAATGGTTTTATAACCTAAAAATTTATACAAATTATAAATTGCCTGACCAATAATAGTTGAGCGTAAATGGCCAACATGCATCGGTTTGGCCACATTAGGCGAAGAATAATCGATTATCACATTTTTATTTCCCCCGATATCCTGGCTGCCAAATTTATTGTCTTGCTTTAAAATACTTTTCAACTCTTTCTGTAAAAAATCCGGTTTCAAAAATAAGTTTATAAATCCAGGTTTAACTATTTCTATTTTTTCGATTATATCTCCCTTTTTCAAAAACGAAATGAGCTTAAATTTAATCTCTTCGGCAATCTGAATCGGGTCTTTTTTGAGTTTTTTGGCCAAAACCAAAGCAATATTAGTGGCATAATCGCCATAATTTCTAATTTCGGGTGTCTCAACTATAAATTCAACTTTCTCTCTTGTTGTTTTAGAGATTAAGCTTTTTATCTCGTCTTTAACTGTCATTGATTTAATTTTAACTCAATTTTTAGATTATTAAAAGGGGCTTTTCAGCCCCTTTAACACTGTCGTCTCGCTATTATTTTTTTACATTCTCAATAATTTTTTTAAATATATCGGGGTTGAATTCGGCAAGTTCTGCCAAAATTTTTCTATCAATAATAATTCCTTCCTTTTTTATGGCATTTATAAATCGACTATAGGAAATTCCATTTTCCCTGCAGATAGCATTGATTTTTATATTCCAAAGCTGACGAAATTCCCGCTTTTTTGCTCTTCTGTCACGATAAGCGTAAGTCCAAGCGTGACGCAAAGCATCCTTGGCTAACCTGTATTTAGCTTTTCTCCCCCATTTGAATCCCTTGGCTTGTTTTATAACCTTCTTTCGTCTTTTTCTTTTTTGAACTCCTCTTTTAACTCTTGTCATATTAGCATTGTGTATTTATTAACTGTTTGGCCGTGTTGTCTTTGACCATTTTAAATCCTTTTTTCCTTCTTCTCTCTTTGCCTGAATCTCCGGCACTCAAATGATCCTGGTGCTGCGGTCGACGCATCAGTTTTTTGTTCTTAGTTATTCTAAACCTTTTACTTATTGATTTTTTGGTTTTCCCGGGCATATTAGTAAAGTAAATCCCATGGGGGTTCTTTTTATCTCTTCCTCCATCTTAAAATCGATGGTAATCATAGTTAAAAAAGTATTTAATTTCTCTCTGGCAAGATCTCCGTGGGCTTTTTCTCTGCCTCTTAACTTCATATCGACTTTTACCTTGTGACCATCTTTTAAGAAATCTTCCACTTTCCTGGCTTTTATTTCTAAATCGTGTGGAGAGGTCGTGAAGCCTATTCTTATTTCCTTTACTTCGAATTTTTTCTGCTGGGCTTTTTGTTTTTTAATTTTTTTCTCTTGGATATATTGATATTTTCCGTAATTGATTATTTTGCAAATAGGCGGCTGAATCTTTGATGAAATCTCTACCAAATCCAGCTCTCTTTCTTTGGCAAGCTCGATAGCTTTATTTGTATCAAAAATCCCCAAATTTTTTCCGGTTTCATCAATCACCTGAACTTGGAGGGCTCTAATTTGTTCATTGGCCACGATTCTCGGTCCTTTATGAAATTTTTTGAAGAAAAATGGTTTTCTTATAAACATTGATTTAGAAATCGTTTTTTTGAAGAAGTGTTTACTATCTTTGACTATTTATCAATCCCAATAACATTTTGGAAATAATTTCGTATTTTTGGTAAAAACTATCAAAATTTTCTTTGGTAATTTGATTCTCTTCTAAAATTATCTCAAATAATGAAACACATTCGTATACTGACCCTCGCGCAGTTGTATAAAAATTCTTTTTGTCCGCTTTAGAATATTTACCACTTCCTTCGGCAATATTAATAACTATACTTATTGATGCCCGACGAAGCTGGTCTTTCAAATAGGAATCGATATATTTATTTTCTTTAAGGAATTTAAGAATTTCTTTGTTCAGTTCTTTTGATTTTTGATAAACGTCAAGATTTTCGAAATCAAACATTTTGTAATTAGTGTGTGTAATTTGTAATTAGGGATAAATTTTTCGCTTTTTTAAAAATAGTTCACTCGCCCAAAATACAAACTACAAAATACTAAATACTCAAATTTTGAGCGAAGCGAAAAATTTATGTGGAGGTGAGGAGAGTTGAACTCCTATCCAAAAAGTTTTTTTAAAATAAATCTACAAGCATATTCTGTTTATTGAATTCGATTATATGAATATAAAACAGACAAAAATCCAAATAATCTAGTCCAATTTTTATCAGTCTTTTAGCTTGGACAGACTAAAACACTTATCTCAATACCTCAAATGAGGAACTATGAAACCTTAATCACCTATTGAGAGTTGGTGATTAAGATTGCTATAGGTATTAAGCTACAGCGGGTGCAAAATTTACTGCACTTATATTTTGCCAGATTTTTACGAGCTAACTGACATCCTCGACTTGCTTATTTTAAAAGTACTTTCTGTCGAAACCCTTCACCCCCTTACCATTGCTTCACAATGAAATTTCTAATTTCTAATTTCTAATTTCTAAACAAATTCTAAATTCAAAATTCTAATTTTTAAAACGACGTCCAGCCTCTCGTTCCATGTCGCGCTTTTTTATTATCTCCCTCTTATCAATCTTTCTCTTGCCTTTTCCGACGGCAAATTCCAGTTTTATCCTGGATTTTTTAGTATATATCTTTATTGGAATTAATGTCAATCCTTTTGTCTTGCCTTTCCCGATTAAAGAATTAATCTCGTTTTTTTTTAATAACAGTTTTCTGCTTCTATAGGGGTCGTAATCTTCCGGAGTATTTGACGGCTGATAAGACGGAATAAAAGCATTTATTAAATAAAATTCGCTCTCCCTACCTACGACATAAGAGCCCAATAAATTAACATGGCCGGTTTTTATTGCTTTCACCTCAAATCCCCGAAGAACCAAACCGGCTTCGTAGGTTTCCAGTAATTCGTAATCGAATTTAGCTCTCTTGTTCTCCGCCAATATCTTCATCTTTCGTTGGTTTTTTGTGGCTTACCTCCTTATGCCATTCATCCAGTTTTTTATCCACAACTTCATCAACGGTATTGATGATTTTCGAAAGCTTTTCCTGAACTTTTTCGTCGCTGGCTATTCTTTCCAAAACGCGGGGAATGGTCATTTTTTTCCTTCTTTTCTGAATAATCAAAAGATAAATTCCCGCGCCAACAATTAAAATCGGCCACCATTGCCAAATACTCGAATTTATCCAACCCATGTTGGTCAAAAGAGCCAAGGCGCCTAAAACAATCAAAACAACTGCCAAAAAACCAAAATGACAACAATTATAAAACATAATCAAATTAAATTAAATTTAGTTATTAATTTTGTCGACCCCCGCCCTGCACCTCTTGCGGTACAGGGTTCCTCTTTTTAATATACCACACTAAACCAGTCAATAAAATACCGATACTATCAATCCCGGCGTCTCTCAATGCCCCTTGGCGACCTCCGATAAAAGTCTGATGATATTCATCAGACAGAGCATAAAAAAGAGCAATAATCAAAGAGAAAATTATTGTTTTCTTGATAGATAAATTTTCTTGATTTATTGCTCGGATTAGTAAAAATGTCAGAATGGCAAATTCCAAAATATGGGCAATTTTTCGCAAAATAAAATCCTGCTTTAATCCGCTTTCCAAATCAGGAATTGAAGAAAGCCAGAATATAATTCCCGCCCATAATATAACTGGCAGCCAAAATATATAAAATTTTTTATTCAAAAAATTTTTCAATTTCTAAATCCTAATCTCTAATTTCTAAATAAGTTCAAATCTCAAATTTCAAAATTCAAAAGTGTTTTGGTTTTTTGGTATTTGAGATTGTTTAGAGATTGGAATTTCGAGATTAGAGATTTTAATGTTTCAGCATTTTTAACATTTTTTCTACTGGCCAGGCATTTATCACATCCTTTTTCTCCACCCATCCTCTACGAGCCTGAGCAATGCCGAATTCCAAAAAATGAAGATGCGAAACGTGGTGAGCGTCCGAGTCAATGGATAATTTCACACCCATATTCTTAGCCATGCGCGCGTATTCGTCTTTTAAATCCAACCTATTCGGATAAGCGTTAACTTCCAAGACTGTTTTAGTTTCTTTGGCTACTCTGATTATTTTTTCCACATCCACTTCATATGGTGGTCTTTGATTGATTAACCTGCCCGTGGGATGAAACAAAATATCAGTATGAGGATTTTTCATCGCTTTAATAATTCTTTCGGTAATATCGCGTTTGGACATTTTAAATCCCGAATGAACAGCAATAGCCACTACGTCTAATTTATGTAAAGTATCGTCTTTGATATCCAGTCGACCATCCTTTAAAATATTAACCTCGGCTCCCTTCAACACCCTAAGTTTTGAGTTTTGAGCTTTGAGCTTTGAATTTATTTTATCTATTTCCCTTCCCTGTCTCGCCAACCCTCTTTCATCCAATCCATGAGTCATTGCCAGGCTTTTGGTGTGGTCGGTAATCAGAATATATTCCAAGCCCAATTTTATTGCTTCTTCAACATAATCCTCAATGGAATTTGAGCCATCGGTCCAATTTGTCTGAATTTGCAAGTCCCCTTGGAGGTCGTTATAGCCGATTATTTTCGGCAATCTATTATTTTGCGCAGCTTCGATTTCTCCTGCATTCTCTCTCAATTCCGGCTCCATCCATTTTAAGCCCAAAATTTTATAAACCTCCTCTTCGTTTTTGCCGACAATCATTTTTTTACCCCGAAACACTCCATATTCATTAAGTTTTAATCCTTTTTTAATGGCAATTTTTCTTAATTCAATATTATGGTCTTTGCTGCCGGTAAAATACTGCAAAGCTGCGCCAAAACTTTCTTCCGGCACAACCCGAAGGTCAAAATCCATACCATTTTTCAGTCTTACCGAAGATTTTGTCGGTCCTTGACTATAAACGTGCATTACTTCAGGCATATTCACGAAAATCTCCATTATCTTTTGTCCTGCCCGCGGAGAAGAAACGGTAACCAATAAATCGCCATCACCGATTGTTTCTTTCATTCTTCTGATTGAACCGGCAATAATTGCTTTTTTAACGCCAGGAAAATCACCAATTCTTTTTTCAATCTCTCTTACTTCCGGCATTATAAACCCCAAAACAAAACGACCACCGCTACTCTTGAGAAAATTTATTCCTCTTAAAATATTCTCCTCGCTTTTTTGACCAAAGCCTTCCAGTTTTCTGATTTTTCCGGCCATAGCCGCTTTTTCCAAATCGATTAAATTCTTTACGCCAATTTCTTTGTATAATCTCTTGATTATCTTTGGACCGACCCCTTCCACAGCCGTAAGTTCATCAACTTTAACCGGGGTTTTCTTCTTTAATTGTTCGTAATATCTGATTTTACCGGTCCTTATCAGTTCTTTAATCCTCTCGGCAATGCCCTTGCCGACAGTCGGTATATTTATTAATCCCTCCAGTCCTTCTTTTTTATAAATATCTTCTACTCTATTCTCCAATTCTTCAATAGCCATGGCTGCTCTTTCATAAGCCCTTGGCTTAAACGGCACATCTTCCATAGACAAATATTCCGAAATTTCATATAAAATTTTCGCTATCTCTTTATTATCCATATATTTCTATTTTACCATATTTATCATTCGGGCAAACCAATAATCATTTCGGAAGCGTTTCGCAGCTAAGTCCGACTTAGATAAAAATAAAAATCGCTAAATCGTATTGACTTAGCGAGAAACAGAAACGCCTGTGCAAATACATTAAATAACAAATATTCGGCGACTTCGTGCTGGAGAAATGATTCGTTGGTTTGCCAAAGATCAAGCCCCTATTGTCTTGTTCAAATCTTCCAACAACTCTTCTGCGGTAATCCCATGGGCCGTTGCTCCTTGTTCAAGCGTCTCAAAGGTTGCTGCGGCGCATCCCAAACAATGAAATCCGTATTTTAGAAAAATCTCCGCTGTTTGCGGATATTTTTTCAAAACCTCATCAATGGTCATATTTTTGGTTATTTTATCATTTATCATAATCTTTTTCTCCAAAACCTCAAATGATGATCTCCCTTCTTTTCAACATCTTTAACAATAAACAAGGGAAGAAATCCTCCAAACATGGCTATAAAACCAGCGACTAGAAACACTAAATTAAAACCAAATTTGGCAACCAAAATTCCGCCCAGCGCTCCGGTAACTCCGCTGCCAAAGCTTAAAGCAGTGCTCTCTAGACTCCACTCAAAAGCTTCCTTGCCTTTGTCGATATGACGAGTAAATATAGCAGGCCAAGCAGGAATAGCCATTGCCATACCAAAGGCATAAATACCTTCTAAAAGATAAACATGCCAAGGCAAGGAACTTAAAATATAACCGAACTGAACGCAAGCCACTATAAGATAACCAATTACCAGAAAACATAAATCGTCTCTCTCTCCTTTTCTTTTGTCCAAAAATTTACCGATGGGCAACTGCAGAAAAGATTTGAGTATCCAATAAATACCTGCGGCAAATCCAACTACCTCCACTGTTCCGCCTTTAATTTGTCCGGTGATAAAAACAGCGAAAATCGGGGTAATCAAACCCAGAGCGGAAAGAAAGATAAAATCCGCACCGATGAGAATTCGAATTATTTTATTGATAGAGAATCTGCCCATTTTTTTATTATATCATTTTTTGCCGAAATTACTGATTTTTTCTCCTACCCAGCGTAAAAATTGTGATTCCTTGTGCTCGCTTAAATCTTGGATAAATTTTGTTCTGGCAAACCATCTTAGCCAATAAACAATCAGGAAAGAAACAAAAACTATAATCGCAAAAAGGGCAATAGTCAGCCCAATTCTGATGCTCTTGGTGACGATTGAAAGGCCCTTAAGGCTTGCCCCGAAAACATAACCAATACCGACTAAACCCAAAACCCAAACAACGCTAGCCGCCAAATTAACGGCTGCAAATTTTTTAAATTTCATTTTAAAACTGCCGGCAATCATAAAACTAAGCATGCTAAAACCCCAGGTAATTCGAGTTATAAAAAGCGTTCTTAGGCTGTGGTTTTTAAAATATTCTTCCAATTTCTCCACTAAATTTTTGGTAAAATTAAGGCGCTTGCCCCATTTTTCTAAAACATGATTACCTCCATATCTTCCGATCAAATACCATATTACTCCATTAAGAAAATACCCACCCAACAACACAGAGAATAATGCCCAAAATTTAAAATATCCGAGCTTGTAAAGAACGCCGGTCAAAATCATAATAAAAGTGCCCTCAAAAAAAGCGCCCAAAAAAGAAAAAATATAACGGTGAGTATATAGAAGATTTAAAACGGAATTCGTGCTAACAATTTCCATAAAATAATTTAAATCTCTAATTTCTAATCTCTAATCTCTAAAATTTTTGAATTTTGATATTTGAGATTGTTTAGAAATTAGGATTTTGAGATTAGAGATTAATTCAAAAAAGGGTTTCTTGGCTGCCGATGGTTTTTGGTCTTTCTTCGTTATCGCCAAAAATACTGATTTTCCCATATTCTCCATCATAACCGGGGGATACTGAAATTTTGCCCTGTCTTACCTTGTCTATGCCTTCGGCAATCTCCGGCAAACTGACAGAGGCAATTTGTTCTTTTCTGACTTCCAATAAAATCTTGAATTCGTTGCCAAAAACCTTAATCAAGTTTTTATAATGTTCATTAACTCCTTTAGTGCCTACACCAATGCCAATTACATCGGCAATTATCTCTTCCAGAGGAATCAGTCTTTGAAAAGGAATGGCATTTATTGGTTTTTCGCCTATTTGCCGGTCAGCCAGCTGGCGGACTCGGTTCATTACTCCGATGGTTAATGGTTTTCCGCAGCGCGGGCAAACATTATTGTATTTAAACGATTCATCGGGGCTGAAAACAATTCCGCAATTCCGATGGCCATCCCAATGATATTTTCCCTCTTCGGGAAAAAACTCAAGGGTTTTAACCAATCGTAACTCTTTTTCTGCGTTTATCTGCGTATCCCCGACTTGTCGGGGTTCAATCTGCGTGGATCTGCGTTTAATTGCGTTAGCAATTAAATTATAATCTATTTTCTCGCCTTCAAAAATATTGGCCTCGCGGCCAATTTTAGCGGGACTGTGAGCATCGGAATTAGAAATTAAGGTAATATTATCCAATTTACTTAACTGCCAATTCATTTCCGGATCGCTTGATAATCCGGTTTCAATAGCATAAATATATTTTGTATATTCTTCGAAGCACTCTTCAATCGAGTCAAATCCGGAAAATGAACCGAAAATAGAAAACCAGGGCGTCCAAGCATGGGCAGGAATAATCAAGCAATCTTCGGAAATATTCAGAACAATTTTTGCCAATTCTTTGGCATCCAATCCCAGAATCGGCCGACCATCGGATTTTAAATTACCAATCCATCCCAGATGGGTGTTAATTTTTTCCACTGCCTCAAAATTAGGAGCAAAAATTATATTGTGAATTTTTCTGGTTTTCCCTCCCTTGGAATAAATACTGGAAATCTCGGTAGTCAGAATAAATCTCGTCTCCGGCTGATGATTGTTTCCGTTAATCAAAAATCCATTATGATTATTTTTTATTTTTTTATCTTTATAACGGAAAAGCCCTTTTTCGGCTGGAATCAGCTTTTCTTTCAATTCTTTCAGCCAAAGTGGATGGGTAAAATCTCCGCTTCCCAAAACATCAACGCCCTTGATGCGCGCCCATTTGTTCAGATTCTCAATATTTGTTTCTTTAGAAGTAGCGCGGGAGTATTTGGAGTGAATGTGAAAATCGCAAATATATTGCATAAATTATTTCAAATTATCTCAAAGCTCAAATTATTCCAAATCAATTTCAAATGATTGAATTTTTAAACATTTGGATTTTGGATTTGTTTTGAAATAGTTTGGATTTTGAAATAGTTTGGATTTTCTAATAACGCTAAAGATAGCCAAAATATTATTCCTCCCGACTGTAGGGTCCAGAAAAGATGGTCGCTTAAGGCAAGAATCAAAAATCCGATAAAAAGAAAAAACAAAGGATTGATTTCGTTGAGATTTTTAAAAATCTGGCCAACCCCGTAAGTAAATTTCTTAAATAAAAATATTAAAAAGATTAACGCGCCCAAAATTCCGATTTCCGAAGCAATCAATAAATAAAGATTGTGGGTTGGCTGATAAATCCATTCGGGAACCTGTCCACCGGTCAAACCGCCGGAAGCGGCAAGTTTGGCGGCTGCTCTTAAAAATGCCGGATAATTACGGGAAAAATTAACGAAATTACCGATACCGATTCCCAAAAACGGCTTGTCTTTTATCATAGACAGAGCCATTTTATTGTAAAAAAATCGGAGGTCAATCGCTTCTTCTTCAAGAGAAATTTTCGTAAAGCGGGTTTTAAAGTAGGGCAGGACAATCAAACCACTGATTAAAGAAAAAAACACGAAAAATGAAGCTAAAATCATCAATTTTTTCCCGGCGAGCAATCTTTCTTCGGTATGATATAATTGCCGCAACTGAAAAAATCTGGTTAAGAGAAATGTAAAACTAATAAACAGAAAAACCAGAATTGCTCCGCGGGAAAAAGTCAAAAATAATCCAAAGACCAGTAATAAGTAACTAGTAACCGGTAACAAGTAACTAGTAACCGGGGACCGGGGACCATTGAATCCTTTAATCCATAAATAATAAAAACAAAAAATAGCCAACAACAAAAATACGGCCAAGACATTGGGATGAGAAAAAGAGCCGTAGGCACGCATAATTTTCTCGTTGCCGGAAATAAAAGTAGCCACTCCCGGCGCGCCAGGTAGATATTGACCGGCTTCAATAAATTTCAAACCCAAACTCGATTGTTTAAAAAACTGGACAATGGCTAAAATTGCCTGGAAAACAGCCGAATACAAAATAACAGATAAAATTGTCTGAATTTTGAATTTTGAATTTTGAATTGACTACACATATATATGTATAGAGCTACGAATTCCAGTAATTTTATAAAGCGATAAACACTAACCCCTTTATCCGAACTAACAAATATGGAGATTAAAGCAAGTCCCAAAAATAAATATAAAAGAATACCGCTTTTTCTGAACGATATTCTTTTATTGATAATCGCGAAAAATAAAAAGCCGATTAATAATAAATCGGTTAAATATAAAAAAACAGAATCCCACTCGCTCCCCTGCCAAGAAATCGTCGCTCGCAATTGCAGGGGAATTAAAAAAAGAAAGGCGTAGAATAAATATTTTTCCAGTTTTGCTAGCATAAACACATTCTACCATAACAAAAAGTCAAAATAAAAAAACAAACAGCAAAAACTACTTGTTTTAAAATTTCTAATTAACCTAATTTCTAATTATTCTAATCAATGCCCAATGCCTAAATGCCTAATGTCTAAATTTGGGATTTAGTTATTGGGATTTGGGATTTGATTAGGTTAATTAGGTCAATTAGAATAATTAGGTTAATTCTCTAGATTGGGTCAATTAGAGCAATTAGGTCAATTTATTTTATCCTCGTTCCTCCTTTTATTCTGGTACTGCCTTTAATCCTGTTATAGGGCGTAGAATAATCACTGCATTTGACAAGGGCCCAGTTGGGACCGACATTACTGAAGGTGCTGGAATAAGCAATAATGTCCGCAGTGCTGGTCATATCGGTAACTGAAACATTAAACATTTGAATCGGTGAGGTTGAAGTCCAGTTTCTTTGCGTGCCGCCGGCAGTAGAAGTAATTGCGATATCATCAGCTATGCCGCCACCGGTACAGCCATTATTACTGGTATTGAAAACAACTGTGCCGGAATTGGCAAAAGTGCCGCCTAAAGTCAAATCACCAGTGCCGATATTGTTCCATTTTCCGGCCGCAGCGACCGAAACCGCGCTTGTGCCCTCAACTGTAACATTATTATTCCCTTGAACTAACTCCCCATCAGTAATGGTCAAAATATTTCTAACAACAAGGTCGGCCCCCAAAGTAACATTGTCATCCGAATCTCCGGCTGCAGTTTTATTAATAGTCAGGTTATACGGCTCACAACCAGTAGAACAAGTCAGGGTCATGGAAGTGTTATTACCAAAGTTCAAAGTCCCGGTCTGGGCGCTTAAACTGGCGCTTGTGCCAAGGGTAAAATTTCCCCAAACCCCGAATTCATAAGAAGATAAGCCTAAAACATGACTAGCTCCGGCCGCAAGAGTAAAACTGCTCGATGCCCCTATGTCTCCACCTAAATTAAATGTGTAAGTAGCGCCATCTGAAGCATTGCCGATTTGAAAAATATAAAATTTGGTTGTGCCTGTGCCACCGATTGTTGCCGAGCCGCTGGAAGAATATACTTTGGTAGTTCCCGAAGTTTGAGTAAATACAGTTCCAGCAGGAACCGCTATTCCGCCGGTACTGGCTGCGCCGCCGCCTACGGATAAATTATAGGTGCTCATATCAAAAGTATGTACGCCCGAAGAACCGGCAATTAAAGTCATTGAACCCGATGCTTCAATTTCTCCGTCAGCAGTATAAGAAAACGTGCCAGTATCCGTAGATAAACCAACAGTGAGATTATAATAATGGTTTGTGCCGTTTAACGCGGCCACAGTAGTAGCTGATGTTCCTTCATAAACAATTGTGCTAGTAGAACAAGTAAAAGTGCCAGAGTTCGTAAAAGCCGCGCCAGCGCCGGTTAAAGTCAAGGTATACGCACCATTGGGAGCAAACGTGTCGCTGCCAGTAATGTTTATGCTTGTTGCCTTGACGCTCTGAAGAAGATTAACGGTTGTAGCCGAACCACCGCCGTCAATTACCACTGCGCCCATATCGGATTTTGTCCCTCTGTAGTCTCCCCACAGTGCGGTGCCGTTTTTATTAAAAGTAAATGTACCTGTGCTTTTAGTATAGATGCCATTGGAACCAGTGTAAAAATTTCCGGCAAGACTTACATTATCGGCACCATTCATATGTAAAGTGCCAGCAGCAAGGTCAATTTGCATTGTCACCGTCAAAGTACCAATGTCTCCTGCCGAATCCCAGTGACCAGTAAGTGACGAAGTGGCGCTGTCACCAAAAGTAAGGTTATAAAATGAATTCGTGGAACCGGCTGAAGCGGAAACGACCTCCGGAATTCCCGTAATATCACTGTCGGAAGCAATAAAAAAGATAGTAGAATCTCCAGCAGTAAAAACACTATCATTATTCCAAGAACCGGAAATTGATGCATAATTTGCGCCGGTTCCAAGGGTCATATCAAAAGTGCCGTCAATTTCAATATCGTGAATCTCCACAAATGTTGCGCTGGTTGAGCTTGGCGTGTATTTATTGCTTGCCATAATATAAAGCTCCATGCTCTCGCAACCATCAACAATACAACCGGTAAGTTGATTGCTGGCATTAACATCAAAGAAAAGGTCGGCATCGCCACCGGAAGAAGAATAATCATAAAGAGCCAAATCACTGTTTGAGGCAGTTCGGTTATCATTGCTTCCAATAACCAGATGCTGTGCGTAGAGCTGCATGCCGCTAACATTACTGGAGCCGTTGTATCGGGTGACTGCCACTGCTCTGCTGGCAACTGCCTGATCATTGATGAAAACCGCAATCACATCATCAACAGCCAGGGTAGTTGCCGGCGTAATTGTCCAAACGCCGGAAGCATCAATATTCCCACTTGCACCATCCACAACTCCTTCTATTGCCGCTTTTACGCAACCGGTGCAGACAGCGCAATTGTCTGACTGGTTTACTTTTTTGCAATTACCGGAAATAGTTTTGACCGCAGGAGTATAGGCAATGTGAATCAGGCCGCCTGCTCCGTAACAAGTAGCGGCAGTACATGCTTCTCCGCCTCCTCCTCCGCCGCCATATTTGCCGCCATAGCCACCCGTCATGCCATCTCCTCCTCCTCCACCACCACCGCCAGAACCATAAGAAGCAGTCCATTCTGTACCAGCGCCACCTACATTACCCGTACCTCCATCATCGCCTCCTCCACCACCACCTCCGACCGTACCTTCTGTACCATTAGGGTCTCCCCCGGCACCAGCACCGTTTCCGGCCCAATTAGCACCTCCTACGCCACCCACATCAGTACCGACAGCATAAGAGCCGCATGTCATAGGATTTCCACTCTGTGTTGGCGCGGCTCCATTCGTACCACCACCACCACCGCCACCACCACCACCTAAAGATGGGCTTCCGTCTCCTGCACCTATACCACCGTTATTGCCAAGCATATCTCCTTTTGGTCCGCCTGCGCCTCCACCACCTCCTCCTCCGCCACCAGCAGCGGTAGCCCCGCACCCAAGACCACCATTGCCACCGCTTGCTACTATGTCATTGCCAACAACGCTAAACCCACCAGTTCCGCCAGTCATGGTATTTCCGCCATAGCCAAAACCGCCACCATTAGCGCCAACGCAGCCAACACCGCCACCGCTAGCAGAACCCAAGGTTTCGCAAGCCGCAAAAGTTAAGGCATTAAAGTATGTATCACCGCCAGCTGTGCCATTGCCATCGCCACTCCCTCCTGAGCCGGACGCTCCCACGCCGAAGTCTACCTGCGCTGCTGCGGTAAAAGATAGGTTAACGCCCCTTGCATAAGCGCCTCCGCCACCTCCGCCGCCGCCGTATTTATTAGATCCGTCTCCTCCTCCGCCGCCGCCGCCGATAACTTCAACGCTATTGGAGGCGCTATTCCAATCTTCCGGCACCAGAAAGCAATTACTTCCGCAAGAATAACCGTTGGGAGTTTCGTCATAAGTGATATATACCTCTGTCTCGGCATCCGCGGCAATCTGCCATTGTCTTTGCTCCGCAAAAACCGCAGATAAACGCTGATTTTCCCCTTCGGGATACGCAGATTCACGCTGATACATTTTTAACGGACCAATAAGGTAAAAATACGGGCTGACATTGGGCGCGTCAAAAGTATAAATGAATTCCTTTGTCTCGCCTTTTTTGATTTCGGTTTGCCAGGTAATGGTTTTGGTATAGTTATCCATATTCGGTTCTTGTTTTGCGCCCAATTTTTCCTCTATTGCAAAAGTCATGGGCACGGTTTCAACAATTTCTCCTTGAAAATCAGAATTTGCTTTGATTTTTATTTTAATTTCGTATTTGGCATAAGGCCAGACTCTGGTCGGACCGCTTCTTTCCACGTCAAACTCTACTGAATCCCGGACTTCAAAATAATCTGTAATTTCAAAACCATTGTCCAAATTAATCAGTTTCATTTCGTATTTACCCTTTTTGCTTACATTATAATATGCAAAATAGTCGGGAACATTGGTGACATTATCGCCTTTACACTCTCCGCTGTATTTAATTGTTCCATCATTAGTAGAGAGTATTTGAGTTTTTGAGTTTGGGGTTTGGATTTGCAAACGTAAATTTGCGTTACATACGGTTTTACCATTATCTTTCAATGCCGCGAATTGCAAATAAACTTCTTCGTTCGGCATGTAGATTGATTTATTGGTGTTAATTGCCAAAACTCCCCAGCGAAAATCCTGTTCAAATGTCGCCACTTGCCCCGAGGAATTCGAGGGGTCTTTGATTTCAAATTTCATTTTGTATTTTCCGGGTCTTAGTTCCTGCTGAAATCTTGAATGGTCCAAATCAACAGTAAATTTTCCGTTGGGTTCTTGTTTAACTTGAGGATTAAGATCATCAATCTGCTGACCATAATTATTGAAAATTCTCACCGTGGTCTCAAGTTCTTTATTCTCGCTACTGAATAGATTCTTAATACTGACAAGAATCCTATTAAAGATATTTGCCTGTTTTTTGTAGATAAAAATAAATTGCGGAGTTTCATCGGACTGAAAAACATTTTGCGCGGAAACGACTTTAATTGCCGACCCACCGGATAGAGAAGTACTGATTAGACCAATCAAAAATACGGCAACAAAAATAGCTAAAATAGTTCCGATGATTATCGGGGTCTTTTTTGTTTTGATGAGTTTTTTAAAGTTTTCAGGCACAGTTTAATTTTGAATTTTAAATTTTTAATTTTGAATGAATTACAGAATTACTTAATTTTGAAACACGACTATTTTTTAATTTGAAATTAATTCATTCGAATTTGGTTCGAAATTCGAAATTCAGAATTCGAAATTTTAGTGTCCCATATTGTATAATCTCAACACCTCTTGCGCTGTCAGTGCGCGGTTGTAGAAACGTGCTTCATCAATCATACCGTCGAAATATTCGCCGTATTGTTGATTCGAACCAATTCTAGTATATGCAGGACTAATATTTTCAATAGATGTTCCTCCCTGCTCTGCCCCCGTTGTCTTATCAGCGCCATCAACATAAATCTTAAATCTGGTTAGGGCGTTTGTCGAATAAGTATAGGTAATCACAACATGATGCCAAGTATTTAAGGTAAGAACATTATTATTGGTCTCAACTATTAATTGTTCACCGCCCGAACTGCCTTGATTTACCCATCCTGCTCCTATGCCATTGGTTACGGGTCCCCACCGCTCAACATCAAAACTGCCCGCATAGATAAGAACATATGTGTCATCGTCAATTCCGAGGTCCTGAGACCATATAGTATTAGGATTGGTTAAATTTTGCGGTTTTATCCAGAATGACCAGGAATAGCTGTTGCTGGCGTTTAAATCGAAAATCGAATCGTCGGTAATTGCGATATAATCGCTGGTGCCGTTGAATTCCATGGCTTGCCCCACTTTGCCGATAGTTTTTGTTGCACCCACAATGGTGCCGGTATTTCCTTGACCACTGCGGTCATAGGCCTCATTACCATCAATATCAGAACCATTAAATGACCAAAGACCGACCAAGCCATTGGTGAGTTGGTTGTTTTGCGAAGCATTGATTTTCGGCTGGGATAATTTATAAAGCCGGCTCATCTCACCTTCGCTTAAGACACGGTTATAAGCCCTAATTTCATCGATGATTCCGGGAAAACGCAGACTGACTAGACTGCTATAAATTCCGAAATGCATATAATAATTCGTGTCTGAAAATATCTGTGAAGTAGCAATAGAGTCTGTTATGATTTTTACTCCATTAATATAAAAAGTGACCACGCTATCGGAGAAAGTTATAGCAACGTGGCTCCATACACCTTCGGTTACGGCGGTTCCGCTGGTAGGATATTCATAATCGCCGGACGAGTTACGAATTATGGCGGAAAGCGTGTTATCATTTTCAATCCACAAGACGTATTGGTAATACCTGCCCACAATAGCCCTGGTGCCCGAAGAATCTTCCGGCTTAATCCAGGCGCTTAAAGTAAAGTTATTTACAAGGTTTAATTCTCCTGTAGGTTCAGTGACATAAACATAATCATCGGTCCCATTAAAACTTCCCCCTTTGCCGATTTTGCCGTCTGCCCAGTGAGAACCAGTGCCGTTCCAGATGCCGTCATTGTCATAACCGCTTTTGTCATAAACATTATTTCCCGCGCCTTCCTGAAAATCCCAGTAGCCGACCAAGCCATTATTCATGGCGACAGTTGATATTTTCGGCTGGGATAATTTATAAAGCCGGGAAATTTCGCTTTCATCCAAGGCGCGGTTATAAATCCGTACTTCGTCGATCAATCCATTGGAATAATCAGCTCCTAATCTACCTATAAGCATAGTTGATGCTGGCTGGCTAATCGTATCAACGCCAATATTGGTTACTTTCCTGGCTACACCGTCAAAATAAAGGATTAAATCATTACCATCATATACTCCGGCAATATGATACCACTGTCCGACATTTAAGCTTTGGTTTGCCCATTGCGCCATCTGAGCGCCTGCGCCAGCAAAGGTAAGATATATGGTGGGATGTTCATAACCACCGCCCTCAGCAATATAAAAATGCATGTTGGCAACACTAATGCCTGTAATTACAAAACTCGAATCCCAGTCATCTGCTTTAAACCAAGCTGAAATAGTTACTCTGCTTGTGGGTTTATAATCCGAAGAATTAGAAAGTGCAACATAATCATCTGTCCCGTTAAAGCTTCCCCCTTTGCCGATTTTTCCGTCTGCCCAGTGAGAGGTTCCTGTTCCGTTCCAGGTGCCGGTATTTCCTTTTCCGCTTTTGTCATAAACATTATTTCCCGCGCCTTCCTGAAAAGACCAATAGCCAACAAGACCAGTATGAAAAACGGGACGTAAAATTATGCTAGCAAAAGCATTCTGGGCTATTAGCAGTCCAAACGTGAATATGATGAAATATAAAAACTTTTTCATACTTGGCTTTAATTTCTAATTTTTAATTTTGAATTTTGATTGAATTATCTAATTTTTTAATTTTGAAACACGACTAATTTTTAATTTGAAATTAATTCATTTAAAATTGATTCGAAATTCGAAATTCGAATTTTCGGCTTAATAAATGCTGGGCTTAATTTTGAATTTTTAATTTTGAATTTTGATTCAAATTCGAATAACCTAATTTCAAATTACTTTCTTAATGACGAAACGATTTTTCCGAAAATTAGAGTTAATTCCTGGCATTCTTTCCATAACTTACGTATTTCTTCTGTTTTTTCCGGATTAGATTTCGCCATCATTCTTAACCAGTGCTTGGTCTCTTGAGATTCTTTCTTGCAAATAAATATTTTGTTTTTGAAATCCTTTTTAGAAGCAGCGGCGTTAGCTTCCATATAATTAGCTCCTACGCTCGTTCCCGAACGAATCAATTGGCTAATAATCGGTTTAGTAATAGCGTCTTGATTTATAGATTTACAAAATTCAATAATATCTTCTCCGAATTTCGCGGTTCTTTCTTCTAAATCGTAATTATTTTTATTCATGGTCATAAAGTTTGAATAATTAAATCATTTTAAATTGATTCGAAATTCAAAATTCTAAATTCGAATTTCACTAAAACCGCCAGGTTTCAAGAATTTTTGCCACCAATCCATCCAATTCCTTATTCGTTGTAATCTGGTAAAGGTGATTATTATGAATAAACCATATTTCTCTGGTTTCGCCGAGTGACTGCTCTTCGCTGAAAAAGACAAGAGCCACGGCGCCGTTTTTCAAAACTCTTTGCTCGGGATTTTTTATGATTAAATCAGGCAAATCCTGTAATATTCTTTCTTTGGTCAATGGTCCCGGCTCGTCAAAAGGGGAAATAAAAATCTGGAAACTACTACCATCCGGATACTTATTGATACTTGTTGATACTTGCTCGCTTTGCTCACGATACTGAACCAATATTGTATCACCGTCCTCCCCTTCCTGAAATTTTGTTACTGTAAAATCTTTGGGATATTCAAAGGAAAATCTATATTGCGAGTCGGTATAAATACTGTTTTCTTTATTATCGCTTGGAGTAATCTTGAAAGTTTGTTCGTTGCCGGATACTTGTTGATATTCATTGATACCATTGGATACTTGCCCGCTTTGAAGGGAATTTTTATTTAAGAAAACGAAATATATCGCGCCAGAAAGCACAATGATTATGATAATAATGAGGATTAGTTTTTTAGACACGGTTATAATTTTGAATTTTTAATTTTGAATTTTGATTGAATTACAGAATTTCTGAATTTTGAAACTGCCTGCCCCGTAGTCAGCTCTGCTGTACTGCTTGGGGTTTCGAATTTAAGTCATTTAAAATTGATTCGAAATTCAGAATTCGAAATTGAGAATTAAATTACTGTTTCTTCTGTCGATGTGCCTTGTTCAGATGACGGAGTTGTTTCTTCTGTCGGTGCGACAATTTCCTCCACTGGCGGTGTGATTTCTTCAATTGGTGGCGTAGTTTCCTCAACCGGCGCTTGCTCTTCATTTTCGCCAGAAGGTGAAGATGGCTCTTCACTCACAACTTCTGTCATGCAAGTTGCATCGCATCCATCTCCATCAATCAAATTTCCGTCATCACATTCCTCACCCGCATAAAGTATCCCATCCCCACAGTAGGGCTCTGCGTCTGTCTGCGTATCCTGCGAAGCAGGGTCAATCTGCGTAGATCCGCGATCTTGTCCTTCGACAAGAACTATCCAATAATCAAAACTCAATTCTTCGGGCGTGACATCGCTTAAGCGAATTGTAAACCCGTTTCCGGCAACTTTTTCCGAAATGTGCCAGGTTCTGCCACCTGTATCAGCGGTAAAGGTTATAAATATCTTGGAATTGGCCTCCACCAAACTATTTTCTACCCTGAATTCAATCTGCTGGGCTGGGATTATGGCTGTGCCAACAGTAGCATCTTTATCTTTTTCAACCGAGATTCTTAATACTTTGGTTTTAACTTCATTAACTACCAGTTTAGTGGCTTTAATCACACCATCGGCAATATCCACGCCCAATTGTCTTAAGCTCGCAGTCAGGTTCCCAAAGAAATCTCCGGATTCAACTGTCACTTTGTCATCAACCGTTCCGTCAGGATTAATCACAATTTCTGATGATTTGCCACCGTACCAGGTTGAATTCACGAACATTAAAATTCTGCCCACAACTGCTGGGTCAGGATTTGCATATGGTTCAAGCGCTTTGCCGATAACAGGACCGGCATTAGTGGCTTTCATGGCTACACCCGGAATAGTAGAAGATGTAAGATAATCGCCTTCCTTAATTGCTCCATTTTGAGTGGAAACTTTAACCGGCACACGACCAGCCAAAGAAATCGGCAAGTAGTTATTGTTCAGTTTGGTTCCCAAAGCCGGAATATCGGAATAAGAAACTACTCCCAATAAATTCTGGTCATAAGAAGTAGATGATTTTACTCCGATAAACGGTTCAGTAGTCAATCCATTGGCTTTTTCCTCGTCAGTGGCCAGTCGGGAAGTGATTACATCACCGGCTTCAAAACTTTGAGAAGCCAAAGGCATAAATTCGGCCAAATCCTGATAAGCATCGCCGGCGTGTAATTTGCCCTCGGTATCAACATAGACAAACGCGGCTGATTCGGTGGCTAAACCACCAACATACAAATCTCCGGAGATAGAGGCAGTACCGCCGATGCCGACATTACCCAATTGACTGATGGTTAAAGAAGCAGAATCAATCGGGGCATCGGATAAATCAATAATACTGTTCATTTCTTTGATTGCTTCAACTAGTAAAGCCGTCATTTCACCTTCTCTCACTGCCCAGATTTCCTGGCCAGATCTTGTATGGCTATAGGCTAATTCGGAGACAGAACTGCTCGCTACTTCCTGAGCAATAAAGCCCATATGCATTATCGTACCGTCCATAGTAATGTAGTCATTGCCTTCTTCCAGGGTTTTCCAATTGTAGGTCACGCCGCGCAAAGACATCAATTTACTTAAAGCATTATCGATATCAGTAATATTTTTCTTTAAGCGCATGTCAGAAGCGTCATATAACATACCGCTGCCATCGGTTCTTAAATCAGTAACGTTGGGCGTATTCGGGAAATATGCATTGCCGGAAACAGAAGCCGTGCCGTCAACCGATAATCTCCAGTCGGGAGTAGTATCGCCGATACCAAGATTACCAGTGCCTTCAATAATCAAATTGATTGTGGAGGTATCTCCTTCTGTACCGATATATACATCTGAACCGGCAGCACCTATATCCACGGAAGAAGAGCCAACATTGACATAGAATAAGGAATCGCCAACCGAGAAATCCTCTGATATTGAAGCGCCGCCATTGACGTCCAACATTGCATCAGGAGTAATATCGCCGATACCCAGCCAGTTGTTGGTAGTATCCCAGTAGAATTCAGTATCGTAAGTCATGCTGTCCGTGCCATTCCAGATACCGATATAATTTTGTAAACCGCCGGATAATCCGCTGGCGCTGGGACTTGCCAGATTCTGCCATCCAGTGCCGTCATAATATAATAATTCATTATCTCCGGTATCATGGAAGACCATGCCCAGACCTGGTGATGATGGAGTAGCAATATCACCAAAAATTGCATATTGAGATATTGAAGCTATGGATATGGAAGCTGTGCCGTCAACAAAGAGATTGTTGGAGATATATAGATTATCGGAAATGGAAACATAATTTGATGAGAAATCGCCGTAGATTAGAGGTGTGGTGCCAGCAGAGTTTTCGATATACAAAAGGTTGGAACCGGTTTCATCGCGACCAGCCAGATAACCTAAAAATACATTGGCGCTGCCGGAAGCATTTTGGCCTGCTCCGTATCCCACATACACATTATTATCGCCTTCGCCAGCGTATTGACCCGCATAACCGCCGAGATAAGTATTGTAATCAGCATCACCAATCCATACACCTGCGCCAGCACCCAATATTGTGCTGTATGTCGACATTGAAGCAAAAAGGCCTGCATTATTACCAATAAAGATACTCCAATCAGAATCTTCAGCATACGCGCCTGCGCTGGTTCCCATAAAAACACTACCACCAGAATCTGAAGCATAGGTGCCCGTAAAATATCCCATAAAAACACTTTGATCAGAATTTCCCGCATATTGACCAGTCCAGGATGACCCGATAAAAGTAGAATAATCTAAATCATCCGCATTTGAGCCAACAGAATTTCCTATCAATATATTATAAGAACCAGTGGAGGTAGTGCCAATATTAGCGGGTCCGAGAAGTACATTATTATATGCGTCGCTCAAATATAATCCTCCGGAGATTGAGGCAGTGCCGTCGACAGAGAGTTTGTATCCAGGAACCGTATCTCCTATACCAACATTGCCTTCGGCCGTAACTGCGAGTATTGAACCATCGCTGTTTTCTATATCTAAAAGATACGAGGTACCAGTATTAAGGGCACTCTGTACTCTTAAACCCCATCCTCCGTCCGCATAAGTGTGAATTGCATATGCATCAGGTTCATTCTGGTCAACATAAAGACCATACAGGTTATCTCCCGTGTTAGCATTCTCAACTTCTAATTTGGATATTGGACCAATTGTCCCAATTCCAACTTTTCCATCATACGCATCTACATACAAATCCCCTCCGCCGATATCCATACCAGAAGCTACGGTAAATTCATCTGATAAGGATACCAATCCATCAAAAGTAGCACTACCTGATACCAATATTTCCGAAGTTCCGCTCTGGTAAAGAATTGAATTAGTCAAAGAATCACTATCATCCCAGAGAGTAATGTAGTTTTCTGTTCCCGTACCATCGATTGTTCCTCCTGCTGATGTGCTGGCTAAGTTTAGCCAGGCAGAACCGTCGTAGTAGTATAAGAGGTTGTCGGTATCATGGAATAACTGACCGGTTGCTGGTGCTGAAGGAGTAGCTGCCTGGCCGAATTCAGCATAACTGCTGATTGAGGCGTATGATGTATAGAAATTGTCGGTGAATAAACTTGAAGATATGGAAACATAATTTGATGAGAAATCGCCGTAGATGAGAGGGGTGGTGCCAGCAGAATTTTCGATATACAAAAGGTTGGAACCGGTTTCATCTGAACCTACGTCATAACCTATGAATACATTGGAAGAACCGGAAGCATTTTGACCTGCCTGAAATCCTAGATATACATTGTTATCTCCTTCACCGGCGTATTGGCCAGAATGGGCTCCGAGATAAGTATTGTAGTCAGCATTACCGGCATACTGGCCCGCATCAGTTCCAATCATTAGGCTATATGAAGACAATGAAGCGTACATACCAGCCCCGTATCCACCAATCATAATACTGTCATCGGAATTTTCAGCATAAAGACCAACGGCTTGCCCGCCGATAAAAATGGACTGTCTTGAATCTGAGGCAAATTTGCCAGCAAGTCCTCCTATGAAAATACTGTAATCGGAATTTATTCCATATTGACCAGCTTCGACTCCGATAAAATTAGCATACTCAACGCTATCTGCATACTGACCAGCCGCATCACCCATAAATATATCGTAAGAACCAGTGGAAGTAGTGCCAACCGTAGTAGGGCCGATAAGCGTATTATAGTAAGCATCGCTCAAATATAATCCTCCGGAGATCGAGGCAGTGCCGTCGACGGAAAGTTTATAGATGGGGTCGGTGTCGCCGATACCCACATAACCGTTTTCATCGATTAAGAATATGTTGGCGTTTTTTGCCTCGTCATCGTCAGAAGAAACTGCCAAATAGCCATCAGCTGATGAGGCAACGACTTCCAAACCATAATCAGGGGTAACATCTCTGATACCAACAAGATTATCGGAACCTATTGCTATATTATATACACTATCGGTATTATTATAACCAACTAGAAGTATGCCGCCATTAAGATACTGTGTAAACTCATCGCCCCCATCGTCAGAATCAGTGAACATTATCTGTGGTGCTATGGACTTTAAATGCAATAAAGCATTTGGCGCTGTTGTGCCGATTCCTACTGCTATATTTTGCGTGTCAACACTGAATATTGCGTAATCGTCGCCAGCCACAAATCCGGATGACGAAATTGTAAACGTATCAGCTCCATCGACAAGCGGCCTGAATAATACATCATCGCCAGTGACTGTAAGGTCTCCGGAAATAGAGGCATAACCATCAAACGTGGCACTGCCGGAAACAAGTATTTCCGAAGTTCCGCTTTGGTAAATTATTGAATTAGTCAAACTATCAGTATCATCCCAGAGAGTAATGTAGTTTTCTGTTCCTATGCCATCTATTGTTCCTCCTGCTGATGTGCTGGTTAAGTTTAACCAGGCAGTACCATCGTAGTAGTTTTCGATATATAAAAGATTGGAACCGGTTTCATCTCGACCAGCTAGATAACCTAAAAATACATTGGCACTACCAGAAGCATTCATCCCCGCATCATAACCAACATACACATTATTATCTCCTTCGCCGGCGTATAAGCCAGCAAAACTTCCAAGATAAGTATTATTATCGGCATTTCCAGTATAACGCCCTGCTTCTTCACCTATCATGACACTGTCAAGCGACAATGAAGCATATTGACCCGCATTACTTCCAATAAAAACAGACTTATCAGAATCTTCTGCATACATACCTGCCTGTTGCCCGAGAATAACACCATCCTCAGAGTCAGAGGCATACATACCTGCGTTAATGCCTATAAAAACACTACTGTCAGCATTGATAGCATATCGACCAGCTTGATACCCTATAAAATTTGCGGAGCCAACTTCATCCGCATACTGGCCAGCGCGATAACCCATAAATATATTATAAGAACCAGTGGAGGTAGTGCCGACATCAGCAGGTCCGATCAGCGTATTATAGTAAGCATCGCTAAGATATAGACCCCCACTGATTGAGGCGATAGCATCCAAATTCCAATTAGTTCCGGAAATGTCCCATGATGCGGAAGAAAGAATACTGGTTGCGCTTCCGTAGACCAAACTTGCTGCTCCGCCAAAGGTGGTAGCATCTACCCGGTATTGAAATTCATTGCCTGATCCTCCGGGTATGCCTGTTGCTCCGGCTCCGGTTTCAGTTAAATCAAGCCAGTCGCTACCATTGTAATACCATAAACTATTATCATCTTCATAATGGAATACTCTTCCTGCTGCTAATCCTGTTGTGGGAGTGGCGAGAGCGCCGAAATCCAGATAACCGGATAAAGATGCTATGCCTTCAAATGTAAATGAATTGGTGGTTGCATCTCCTCCGAATATCCAGGAACTTGATGACATCATCAAATCTCCTGTTTTGTTGCTCCACAACATATCATTACCGAAATAGAAGTTGTCGGAGATTGAGGCAGTGCCGTCAACAGATAACATATAAGAAGGAGCAGTATCGCCAATTCCGACTCCCAAACTTGTCACTCCACCCGAACCATCGGTTAAACCATAAACCGTAATCATCGGGTTGCCGTCCAACTGGGCAGTGTAGCTTTCTATAATACTGGCTGCGGTGGTGGCTACTGGCATATCTACCCAACTGACAACTCCCGCATCAGTATCAAAGGATAAGGCGCCCATATTTAAAGAATCAATATAGGTTATGCCGCTTGAATAATCGTGCTGAATAGCGCCAGAGGCAACATTAAAATCTTTAAATACCGCCAAATCTCCATTCATGGAAATTGAGGCAGCGGTTGTATTTACATTAAATAATGGTCCGTAATCATCACCGCTCGCCCAGCCGGAAGAAGCGATAATAAAGCTATCGGTTCCATTGGTATATGGTTGGAATAGTACATCATCGCCAGTTACCGTGAGGTCGCCGGAAATTGAGGCTGTGGCATCAAGATTAAAAGCCAGACCGGTACCGCCAATTCCCCAACTACTTGAGGAATAGAAAGTATCGGCGGATAAATCAAAGAATAAAGAATCATTGCCGACATAGAAGTCGTCAGAGATTGAGGCAGTGCCATTGATATATAAATTACCGGCGGTATATAAATCATTGGATATTGATACGTAATTGGAAGAGAAGTCGCCATAGATGAGAGGAGTTGTTATATTGCTGTTGTCGATATATAAAAGGTTGGAACCGGTTTCATCGGAACCAGCATCAAAGCCGATGAAAACATTGCCACTGCCAGAAGCATATTCACCTGCTCGATATCCAATATATACATTATTAACTCCTTCGCCAGCATATCGACCCGCTGAATCGCCGAGATAAACATCATAATCAGCATTCCCAACATACTGGCCAGCGCCCGGACCCAGCATTACGCTTCCCAAAGTCAACGAGGCATATTGACCAGCATTATAACCAACAAAGGTAGCCCAATCCGAATCTTCGGCGTATTGACCCGCAGCATAGCCAATAAAAGTAGCATCAATAGAATCCGAAGCATATTCGCCAGCATGAGACCCTATAAAAGTAGAATAGCCAGAGTCTCCTGCAAAACGACCCGCCATATACCCGTTAAATACTACTTCATCAATATTGTCAGCATCGGCGCCAGCATAATTTCCCAAAAGATTGCTGTTTGGAGATTGCGAAGCAATATAACCGGCATACTGACCCACAAAAGTAGAACCATTAGAAAATTCGGCGTATCGACCTGCCTGATAACCCAGAAAAGTTGAATAATTAGATTCTGAAGCATACTGACCCGCATAGCCGCCGATAAAAACAGCAGTATCAGTATTTACCGCATATCGGCCAGCTTGCCTTCCTATAAAAGTAGAACCACTGGCCCCGTCCGCCTCTGCTCCGGTAAAATCTCCAATAAAGATATTGTAGGAAGAAGTTGTAGTAGAACCGATACCTGTGCCGAGATAAAGATTGGCGAGATCTGTGTCCGTCTTAATATTATTGCCAAGAATCATTCCCGTTGCCTCTATTGCTCCGGCTACTGATATTGAGGCTTCACTGATGTCGGCGAAGAAAAGGTTGTTGCCGATGGTAGTGTCACCGGAAAATGAAGCCGTGCCATCAAACGTGGCACTGCCTGATACCAATATTTCCGAAGTTCCGCTTTGGAAAAGAATGGAATTAGTCAAAGAATCACTATCATCCCAGAGAGTAATGTAGTTTTCTGTTCCTATGCCATCTATTGTTCCTCCTGCTGATGTGCTGGTTAAGTTTAACCAGGCAGTACCATCGTAGTAGTATAAGAGGTTGTCGGTATCATGGAATAACTGACCGGTTGCTGGTGCTGAAGGAGTAGCTGCCTGGCCGAATTCAGCATAACTGCTGATTGAGGCGTATGATGTATAGAAATTGTCGGTGAATAAATTAGTTGAGATAGAAACATAATTAGACGAGAAGTCGCCGTAGATGAGAGGAGTGGCACCGCTAGAGTTTTCGATATATAACTTGTCGTTTCCGGTTTCATTGAAGCCGGCTTGATTACCAAGAAATACATTATAACTACCCGAAGCATTCCGACCTGCTTGGTATCCAAGGTATACGTTCTGATCTCCTTCTCCGGCATACGTGCCTGCCTCACTCCCAAGATAGACATTGTAATCGGCGTTGCCAGCGTATCGGCCCGCTTCAGGTCCGATGAAAATACTTTCTCTAGATAAAGAAGCATACAAACCAGCTACTGTTCCGATAAAAACACTGTAATCCGAATCCTCGGCATAGGCGCCAGGGGCGTCACCGATAAAAACACTAGAATAAGAATCCGAAGCATATCTCCCCGCCCAGTATCCCATAAAAACACTGTAATCGGAATTTATTCCGTATTGACCAGCATAAAATCCAATAAAATTAGCATACTCAACGCTATCCGCATACTGACCAGGTGAATCGCCCATAAATATATTGAAAGAATTGGTAGAGGTAGTGCCAACAGCGGGACCGATGAGTGTATTAAAGTAAGCATCGCTGAGATATAAACCTCCGCTGATTGAGGCTGTGCCGTCAACGGATAGTTTGTAATCCGGCACACTGTCGCCTATTCCCACATTACCGGATACAGCTGAATACATATCGTTTACATTGATTGTCCAGTCAGAATCAGCGCCTCCACCTCCACCTCCTCCCCATTCAAGCCAGCCGCCGCTATAGACCCACATTGAGTTGTTTTCTTCTGAATAGAACATTCTGCCTGCATAAGCTGATGGAGTAGCTATTGCTCCCCAATCCAGATAACCGGATAAAGATGCTATACCTTCAAATGTAAATGAATTGGTGGTTGCATCTCCGCCGAATATCCAGGAACTTGATGACATCATCAAATCTCCTGTTCTGTTGCTCCACAACATGTCATTGCCAAAGTAGAAGTTGTCGGAGATTGAGGCAGTGCCGTCGACAGAGAGTTTGTAGGTTGGGTCAGTGTCGCCGATACCCACATCACCATTAGCATCAATGCGCATAGCCTCTATATAATAATCGGTATAGAATATAAGTCTTCCACCCGTCTCATTTGTTCCTATGCCAAAATTATCGCTGTTGTAACTGTACTCTAGAAATGCACCAACATCTCCACCCGGACTGCCGAAATTAATGAAACCCGCACTTGAATCAGGCGTGAGAATAGACATTCCGGCATCACCATTAGCTTCTATGATAAAATCATCTGAATATTCATTGGCCTCTATCCCTGACTCCGCTTTAAATATATGAATGGTGCCGGCAAAAGAAGAAGTGGCTGTACCATCAACGGTCAAGGCCCCAGAAATACTCGCGGTACCATTCGTATATAAATTGCCGGCAGTATATAAATCATTGGATATGGAAACATAATTATTGGTAAAGTCGCCGTAGATTAGAGGGGTTGTGCCAGCAGAGTTTTCGATATACAAAAGGTTGGAACCGGTTTCATCAGAACCAGCATCAAAGCCTATAAATACATTGGAAGAACCGGAAGCATTTTCCCCTGCTTGATAGCCGATGTATGTGTTATTATCGCCTTCGCCAGCGTATTGACCGGCATATCCGCCGAGATAGGTATTATAATCAGCATCACCGGTATAATAACCTGCGGCGCCCCCAATCATAGTAGTTCCGGTGGATAGCGAGGCATAGCTCCCTGTCCCGTTCCCCATAAAAACACTATTATCAGAATCTTCAGCATATTGACCAGCGCCTATTCCTATAAAAACGCTACTGACGGATTCTGAGGCAGATTGACCTGCCCAGGGTCCCACAAAAGTACTATTATCAGAATTTATAGCATATCCGCCTGCGCCGGTTCCCATAAAAACACCATAATCAACATCTCCGGCATAATCACCTGCATAGGGCCCTACCAGCACGGTTTCAGTGGATAGTGAAGCATATCTCCCTGTCCAGTCTCCGATGAAAACACTATCATCAGAATTTTGAGCATAATCGCCTGTCTGCGATCCTATAAAAACGCTACCTCCTGATTCTGACGCGTATTGACCTGCCCCGGGTCCAATCATCACGCTATAATCAGAATCTATGGCCGAATTACCAGCATTATCACCAATAAAAGTAACCCTACCATCTGCTGAATTGTCAGTGCCAAAATATTGACCAGCACCATATCCAACCATAACGCTGTTGTTGGATATAGAAGCATATTGACCTGCAGCACCACCAATAAAATAACTATAACTGGACTCTGATGCATATGTTCCTGCCAGATGTCCCATAAAAATACTTTCATCTAAATATCCAGCATATGCACCGCTGTCTTGCCCCATAAAAATACTATTGTCAGCGTCTGCAGCGTCCGCACCCGCGGATTGCCCACTCATAAAGGTAAAAGAAGAACCTGAAGCGTATTGACCTGACCAGTCGCCAATAAAAACACTATACTGAGAATCTTTGGCATATTGGCCAGCATCGCGTCCCATAAAAACAGAATACTGAGATTCCGAAGCATGTTGACCTGCTTCTTGTCCCATAAAAATACTATTATCAGCATCTGCAGCATATTGACCGGCCAATCTTCCCAGAAAAACAACATTATCAACATCATCAGCATAATCGCCCACTTGTTCTCCAATCATAATGCTATAAATAGATTGTGAAGCATATCTACCTGCCCAGTTTCCCGCAAAAATACTGTTATATGAATTTTCCGCATATTGGCCTGCGTAAACTCCTGTAAAAACAGAGTACCCAGATTCCGAAGCATATTGGCCAGCGGAATTTCCAATGAAAATACTATTATCAGAATTTCCAGCATATTGACCGGTATTTGTTCCCAGAAAAACACTATAATCAACATCATCAGCATAATCACCTACCTGTTCTCCAATCATAACGCTATAAGTAGATTGTGAAGCATATCTACCTGCCCAGTTTCCAATGAAAATACTATTATAGGAATCTTCAGCATATTGACCAGCGGTTCGCCCCACCATAAAACTATCAGAGGAATTTGACGCATATTGCCCAGCATTCCATCCTGCAAAAAAAGAATAATCAGCATTAATAGCAGATTGACCAGCATTTTGTCCTATAAAAGTGCCATAACTAACCTCATCCGCATATGTACCAGCCGCATCACCCATAAATATATTGTAAGAACCAGTGGAAGTAGTGCCGACAGTACTCGGGCCAATCAATACATTATTATATGCATCACTAAGATATAAACCCCCACTGATTGAGGCGATGGCATCCAAATTCCAATTAGTTCCGGAAATGTCCCATGACGCGGAAGAAAGAATGCTGGTTGCCCCTCCGTAGACTAAACTTGCTGCCCCGCCAAAGGTAGTGCCATTTATTCTATATTGAAATTCATTGCCTGATCCTCCGGGTATGCCTGTTGCTCCGGCTCCGGTTTCAGTTAAATCAAGCCAGTCGCTACCATTGTAATACCATAAGGAATTGTCGTCTTCATAACGGAATACTCTGCCTGCTGCTAATCCAGTTGACGGGGTAGCAAGAGCGCCGAAATCCAGATAACCGGATAAAGATGCTATACCTTCAAATGTAAATGAATTGGTAGTTTCATCTCCTCCGAATATCCAACTGCTTGATGACATCATCAAATCTCCGGTTCTGTTGCTCCATAACATATCGTTGCCGAAGTAGAAGTTGTCGGAGATTGAGGCAGTGCCGTCAACAGAGAGGGTATAGCCAGGAGCAGTATCACCAATACCAACTTCTCCGGTAGTCAAAATAGTCATTCTGGTATTCTGACTACTAGACTGATAAGAATCGAGTTTCAAAGTTCCTCCGCTATCATAAATAAACCAATCAGAATATGCATCGGTGCCGTAGGTTCCTCTTTGTAAAATTACACCCGCATCATTATAATCGGTTGATATAATTCTTAGATTTTGGGTACCACTTCCACTTATTGTTAATTTACTGTCAGGTGCCGCCGTCCCAATTCCCACTCTCCCATTTTGAGTATCAACATTAAATATCGGATAATCATCCCCAGCAACAAAGGCCGCGGAAGCCATCTGGAGGAAAGTTGTTGAATTTGTTTCTGGTCTAAATAAGACAGATGAAGCGCTAATGCTTGCTACCCCCATTAATTCTAAATCATCAGACACAGAAGCATGAGTTAATTGAGTCAAGCCAGTAAAATATGAGCTACTAGCAATAATCTGACCGGCAACATCAAGCAGAGAATCGGGTGACTTTGTTCCGATGCCTACGTTACCGGCAACTAGTATTGATACATCGCCAGCACTTGGATTGATGTAATAGCTGGAATCTTCGTAATCGTCGAATTGGGTACCCGATATATTTCCCGATACGCTTAATTTTTTAAGTGGATTTGTCGTACCGATTCCTACGTAGCCGGTTGAATCATCAACAAACAAATCGCCTTCTGACACATTCAGGTCTTGGGAGATATTCACTGGGCCGACAAAACTCGCTGTTCCCGTTCCACCGAATTGGTATGATTGAGTACCGACATTGACGTAGAATAAGGAATCACCAACCGAGAAATCTCCGGTTATTGAAGCAGTTGAACCAAAAGTAGTTCCGCCATCAAAATAGGTCATTCCATCAACTTCTAACATTCCCGATATTAGTAAGTCATAGGCATTATCTAGGCCATGACCTGTATTATTTAAACCTAACCTACTATATGATGCTGTTGCTGTTATTTCTCCTCCTCCGAATTGGAATGCACCTGATGCCCAGAGGTCTTGAGAGATACTGGCTGTACCAAGGATTGAAAGTTCGACAGAGGGATAATATGTGCCGATGCCAACATAACTACCAGAATGTTGAATATAAATCTTACTTCCTCCCCCTGTTTGCAAAGATAAGTCGCTGGCACTTTCAGGACCGACAATCCCAAAAGCTTGACCCTGTTGTATTGACATTATTGCCCCGGTTGCAGATTCATATAAAGTAATTTCCGGATCTGTTCCCCGAATATAAAGCTTAGTTGTTGGTGCTGTCGTCCCGATTCCCACATAATCATTCACGGTATCAATATACAGAGTCGGGCCATAATCATCACCAATCGTGTAGCCGGAAGAAGCTACAGATAAATCATCAGAAATAGAAGTAAATGTATCCACATAAAGCCCATCGGAAATAGAAACAATACCATCAACATCCAAATTATCGGATATTGATGTAGGCATTCCGATATTAAAACCAACTATATAGTCATCTTGTCTGGTTAAATTGAATGTGTCGGTTGTATCCGATACTTGCCATTGGATATATTTTTGAGTAGAAGCTGCGGTAATATAACCGTATTGAGTAATGAAATAATTGACACCCGAACCATACCAATTTGTTCCTATATTTACAGGCCCCCAATTTTCGATCGTAGCACCACCAGTATTAAATTTAAGATTGGCCATTGAAGTTTCAATTATCGCCTCTGCAGAATCATCCACATACATCCTTAAATACTCATCCCCCTCTGCCGCCCTTCTATATACATACAAAGATTGCCCATTAGTCGTATCTCCCACATCAGCATTATTGTAGAAGAAGTAGGCATTATCGGTTGATGTTCCGGCAACATTGAATTTGGCCGACATACTGGCTCCGGTGCCGATACCAACATAACCAGTGCTACTGTCTATGTATAAATCGTTATTTCCAACATTCAAATCACCCTCCATATCTATATCTCCGGCAAAACTCGCTGTTCCCGTACCACCAAACTGATATGATTGAGTACCTACATTGACGTAGAATAAGGAATCACCAACCGAGAAGTCAGAAGTTACAGAGGCAGTCGAGCCGAAGGTAGTTCCGCCATCAAAATAGGTCATCCCATCTACTTCCAACATTCCGGAAATTAAAAGGTCATAGGCATTATCTAATCCATGACCTGTATCATTACCACCTAATCGTGAATAAGATTGTGTTGCCTCTAATTCTCCTCCCCCGAACTGGAATGCCCCCGATGCCCAGAGATCTTCGGAGATTGAGGCGGTACCGACAATTGATAGTTCGGTGGAAGGAGTAGTTGTCCCGATGCCAAGAGGACCCGTAAAATAACTAGCGGTAGTGCTTGTCATCGTTAGGTAGCTTCCAGAGAATTGCCCAGCTGCATATATGTCGCCCCACTCACCGATATTAAACATAGACGCACCATCTCTTGTAATTTGCAGTGCCTTACCCGAAGTCATCGCCGTCCCATCAACCTCAATCAACAATCCATTTCCCGTAGTTACACTCGAAGCGTCAATATAAAATCCTTCTCCGGTTGTTTCGGTTGTGGTCAGTTTCCATTTACCGGTTGATGATACTGATGCTTCTGAGACGTCTAATGTTAATAGATTGTCTCCCACATAAAAGTCATCAGAGATTGAGGCAGTGCCATCCACTGCGAAAGTGTAAGAAGTTGTTGCGGCTGTGCCGATGCCGACAAAAGGAAGATTACCGTATTCACCAAGTTGCATTAATGCAATGCCGCCACCCCTTAGAGAGAGAGTATCCGCATCAAAGTCAGCAACAGCAGGACCCATCTGGCCTATCCCGGTATCTTCATCGGAACTAAAACTAAATACAGGGGTGCCGCCTGATTGGCTATTAATCAACCTGGCCATATAAGAGCTTTGTCCTACTTGAAAATCGCCATCACCGTCCATCATAAGCGTATTAGAACCTCCTGCGCTAAATATTATATGGGTGCTAGTAGTATCTGTTCTAATGTAAAAATCGTTATTTGAATCCATATACATGTGTCCATACCTTGTGTCTCCATCATCATACCCAAATATTTTTATTCCTTGACTATCAGCTTGCTGCCTCACGGTTAATATCGCGTCAGCAGCTAAGCTGACTGAGCCGATTCCCACAAATCCCGAACTATTATCAACAAATAATTGGCCAGAACCAACATCCAAATCTTCAGAAATAGATACCGGTCCAACAAAAGAAGTAGTGCTTGTTCCTCCGAACTGCACAGATGAAGAACCGGTATTAACATAGAACAGACCGGTTCCCACTTCAA
>MHMT01000011.1 GCA_001819435.1 Candidatus Portnoybacteria bacterium RBG_13_40_8 | reverse complement strand
GCTGGTGTATAGGTGGCGATTGCCTGACGAATATCCGAAGGAATTCTAGCAATAATACCGGCAAAGATTAAAACAGACACGCCATTGCCAATTCCTTTCTCAGATATTAATTCTCCCAGCCACATCAAGAATAAGGCGCCGGCAGTAATTACAACAATAGTCGTAACTAAAGAAATTGGCGACATATAGCCAATCACTTGTTGATTCCTTAATAAGGTTATCATCCCGTAACCATTTAAAGCCGCCAAAGGAACAGTTAAAATCCTTCCATATTGATTAAACTTATTTCTGCCCTCTGGCCCCGATTCATGATACATCTCTTTAAGTTTGGGGAATATCATGGTTAAAAGCTGTAAAATAATTGTTGCGGTAATATATGGCCCCAAACCAAGCATGGCAATAGAAAAATTACTCATTGCCCCGCCAGTGAAAATATTAACTAAGCCGAAAAGCTGATTACCCGTAAAAAAATCCCGAAGTTTTTCCGTATCAACTCCGGGCACCGGAATATTGGCAACAATTCTAAAAACCACCAACAAAGCCAGAACAAAGATTATTTTGTTTCTTAGCTCTTTGACTTTAAAAAGTTGTTTAATTTTCTCCAACCACTTAGGCATAATAATAAAATTAACCTAATTTCTAATTAATCTAATTATTCTAAAACTATTGACAATAATTCAATAATATGATAATATTATAATATCTTAAAAACCTAAAAGGAGGTTTAAAATGAATTTTGAAGGAGTTATGGCTTCTCTGGGACTGCTAACGATCCTGCTCATCTCTTTTTTCCTGATCTCTCCGTTCCTTTCTGTCATGCTCAAGCTCTTTGCCGAATTCTCAAAACCACTTATAATCTTCGTGGCATGGGCTATTTTCCTTGTACCGCTCCAAACCCTGAACCCCAACCTAAGATCTTATACGAAGATTACTGGCCTAATTCTGATCATTATTGGTCTCACCTGGGATAGCTACCTATTCATCAAACAGAAGAAAGGGAGACAAATCGAGTACAGAATCCCCGGATTCAGAAAACGACCAAAGCAGATCTAAGCACCTTCGCCCGTTTGCTTGCGCTTTGCGCTTGCGGCGGGCTTTTTTATTCCAAAAACTTTATCCACGCTTTTGGACGTCTTGCAATTCTCGATTTTTAATTTCTTTTTTAATCCTCCGGCTCCTAAAATCTTTACTTCCGGTACTCTACCATTAATTCTACTAATTAATCTCTTTTCTAACAATGTTTCGGGGTTAACTAAATCACCTTCATTAAAATATTTTTCCAAATCCTTCAAATTCACGATTTCCGCTTTCGGCTTGATTGCCTTAAATCTATATCCTCTTCTTTTGGGAATTTTTTTAATAAAATCGCGAATTTCCGGTCTGATTTTATGACCAGCCCTGGATTTTTGTCCCTTGATTCCTTTTCCGGAATAAGTTCCGCGCTTGCCGCCTCGGCCAACGCGTTTTTTGTTTCTTTGTCTATGGGTTGGTTTTACTTGATGAAGTTGCATATTAAAATAGTTTCTTTAAAGCTTCAATTGTGGCCCGGGCATTATTCAATGGATTAGTTGTCCTGCCGATAATTTTAGTGGTGATATTGGTAATGCCCGCCAAATTACAGATTGTTCTCACTGTTCCACCGGCGATAACTCCTTTTCCCTTAACAGCCGTTTTCAACATAACCTTGGCTGCTCCGTATTTTGCTTCCACTCTAAAAGAAATCGAACCATCGGCTGTGATAGGCACGTCAATTAGATTTTTCTTGGCCTGTCTTACCGCCTTGTCTACGGCCATTGTTACATCAGCGCCTTTAGCAATTCCGACTCCAACCTTTCCTTTTTTATTACCGATGATAACCACTGCGCGAAAATTAAATCTGCGACCACCAGCTACCATCCTAGCGGTTCTTCTGACATCCAAAAGTTTTTGCTCAAACTCTGGCTCTTCCTTAATAACCGGCTCTTTTTTGTCTCTTGTTTTTCTAGACATAAATTTATTTAAAACTTTAATCCTCCTTGTCTGGCTCCTTCGGCTAATGATTTTACTCGACCATGGTATTTATATCCTCCCCTGTCAAAAACTACTTTCTCAATTTTTTTCTCTAAAGACTCCTTGGCTAATATTTGACCGACTTCATTGGCACTGAGTACTTTCCCTTTGACTTTTCTTTCCAATTTTCTATCATCAACCGATAAAATTGTCTTTCCTTTTTCGTCATCAACTAGTTGAGCGTAAATATATTTATTCGAACAAAAAATACAGAGGCGAGGAATTTTCGCTGTCCCCTTAATCCTCGCCCTTATTCTCTTGTGACGCAACTTCCTTTTTGTTTTTCTAATTTGTTCCATAAACTTAAGCGGCAGTAGTGCCGGTGGCTGCTTTTTTACCAGCCTTTCTTCTGATTACTTCGTCTTCGTATCTTATTCCTTTTCCTTTATACGGCTCTGGTTTTTTGGTTGCTCGGATATTGGCTGCAATCTGACCAACTAAATTTTTGTCTGCGCCTGAAATAATGATAGTATTTTTTTCTACTTTAAATTCTACTCCATTGGAGGCCGTTATTTCTACAGGATGAGAAAAACCCAAGCTTAAAACTAATTTATTCTCATTTACAACCGCCCTAAAACCAACTCCCTCAAAAATTAGTCTTTTCTCAAATCCTTTACTTACGCCCATAATCATGTTAGCTATCAATGCCCTGTATGTTCCCCAGATTGGCGTATTTTCTTCTTTGCTGTCTTTTAATCTTACGGAAATTTCTTTATCTTTAATTTCAATATTTATATCGGGATGAATTTCGCGACTTAATTCTCCTTTTGGCCCCTTAACCAATATTAAATTATTATTGATATTTACTTCAATGCCATCTGGAATTATGATTGATTGTTTGCCTATTCTGCTCATATTACCAAATTCTACATAAAATCTCTCCGCCAACGCCTCTTTTTTTAGCATCAGCGATTGTCATTAAGCCATTGGAGGTTGATAAAATAACAATGCCTCGTTCTTTGGAAAATCGCCTCAATTCCTTTTTATTGATATAAATCCTCTGGCCGGGCTTACTTATTCTTTTCAAGCCCTGAATAAAAGGAGTTTTTAATTTATCATTTTTATATTTTAAAACAAGTTCTATATCTTTTTCTTTGCCCCTGCCTTTCTTTAAGGCATTAGTCAAATATCCACCCGAATTTAGGATTTCGGCTAGCTCAAACTTTAGTTTAGAATACGGTAAATCTACAGTTTTAAGACCAACTGCTTGAGCATTTCTAACCCTAGTTAACATATCCGCGATTGGATCCATTACCATGACGATTTTTTTACTCCAGGAATCTCTCCTAGGTTAGCTAATTCTCTAAAGCAAATTCGGCATAAACCAAATCTTCTCATATAGCCATGACGTCGACCACAGCGAAAACACCTCCGAATTTTTCGGGTTGAAAATTTTGGTTTCTCTTTGGCTTTTGCGATATCAGAGGTTTTTGCCATGTTTTTAAAATTTTTAACCTTTATTCGCTCTTAATCGGAAATCCCATTAATTTAAATAATTCTGTTGCCTCTTCTCTTTTTTTGGCATCGGTAACCACCGTTACTTCTAAGCCAAAAATTTTCTTAATATCTTCTCCCGACAATTCAGGGAAAATAATATATTCTCTGATGCCAATGTTTAAATTTCCCGATTTATCAATTGAATCAGGAGAAAGCCCTCTAAAATCTCTTATTCGAGGCAGAACAATATTAATTAATCGAGAAATAAAATCAAACATTCTTTTTCCCCTTATGGTAACTTTCATTCCCACCACCATTCCTTGTCTTATCTTAAAAGCAGAAATATCTTTTTTGCTCAACGTAGAAACTGGTTTCTGACCAGTAATCAGGGTCAAGTCCTTAGCTATTAACTGCCGAGTTTGTTCGTCTTTAGAAAAACTTCCCGTCCCAATGTTAACTACTACCTTTTTAATCTTAGGCACTGCTAAATTGTTTTTATAACCAAATTTCTCTTTCATTAACAAGACAATTTCTTTTTTATATTTTTCTTGTAACATATTTAATCAATTTCTTGTCCGCATTTTTTGCAAATTCGATATTTTTTATTTTCAACCACCCTAAAACCGATCCTGGTTGAATTCTTGCACTTGGAACAAATTAATTTGACACTAGAAACGTAAATTGGTCGAGAAACCTCTACTCTCTGGCCCTTTTCTCCTGAGCGCTTGGGTTTTACATGTTTTTTAACAATATTAATTCCCTCAACCATAATTCTCTGGTCTTTTGGAAAAACCTCAATCACTTTGCCTGTTTTTTTTCTATCTTTGCCCGAACGTATTAAAACTGTATCTCCTTTTTTAATCTTCATATTATTATAATTATTATAAAACCTCTGTGGCCAATGATATTATTCTATCGAATCCTGCCTCCTTTAATTCTCTTGGCACGGGACCAAAAATTCTGTTTCCCCTTGGTTCTTTGCCAATTACAATCACGGCTGCATTATCATCAAATCTAATATAAGTTCCGTCATCTCGTCTATATGTTTTTTTTTGTCTGATTATTACTGCTCTGACAATTTCTTTCTTTTTCACGATTTTTCTTGGTTCGGCCAATTTTACCGAAGCAACAACAATATCCCCAATCTGTGCATACCTATGCCTCGTTCCACGCAAAACCTTAATTACTCGGATTGATTTTGCTCCGCTATTATCGGCTACTTTTAAATTTGTACCAAACTGAATCATATTATAAAACTATCCATCTTTTCTCTTTAGATATTGGTTTACACTCCTGAATGCTCACCCTATCCCCAATCTTGAATTTCTTTTCGGGGTCATGGACTTTGTATTTTTTTGATACTCTGTATCTTCTTCTATATTGACGATGTTCTTTTATCCTTTCAACTAAAACAACGATGGTTTTATCCATTTTATCCGAGACTACGGTTCCTTTTAATGTTCTCTTATTTGCTTTGTTTTGATTGTTCATCTTCTTTTATCAAAGTTAATATTCTGGCGATGGTTTTCTTTGTTTGGTGAACCTCTTTTATGTTTTTTACTTTACCACCAGCCAAATTAAATCTTAATTCTCTTAGTTTGTCTTTTAAGCTAACTAAATTTTCTTTAAGTTCCTTTCTTGGTCTTTGTCTTAATTCTCGTATCTTCATATGGATCTACCTTTTAACAAATTTTGTTTTAATGGGTAATTTAAAAGCTGCTCGTCTCATTGCTTCTCTGGCAATCTCTTCTGTTATGCCGTCTATTTCAAATAAAATTCTGCCCGGTTTTACGGGAAAGGCATAATATTCAACACTTCCTTTACCTCCACCCATAGGAATTTCCTGTCCCTTGGAAGTAACTGGTTTATGGGGAAAAATTTTTATCCAAATTTTCCCTCCTCTTTGGATATAATGAGTCATTGAACGACGGGCGGCCTCGATTTGACGAGCAGAGATCCAAGAAGCTTCCAGTGCTTTTAATCCAAAACTGCCGAAACTAAGTTCGTTTCCAGCTTTTGATACTCCTTTCTTCCTTCTTCTTCCTTTTTGTGTTTTTCTATGTTTTACTTTTTTGGGTTGAAACATATTTATTCAAATAATTCTCCTTTATATATCCAAACCTTCACGCCAATAACCCCATAAATGGTATAAGCATTATTTTGAGCATAATTAATATTAGCTCTTAGACTCTGAAGAGGTAATTTCCCCTTCATTAACCATTCTGACCGAGCCATTTCTGCTCCATTTAATCTTCCCGAAACCCAAATTTTTATTCCTTTTACCTCTGGGTTTTGCATTACTTTTTCAATTGTTTGCTTTAGAATTCTTCTAAATGGCATTCTTCTTTCCAGTTGTTCAATAATCCCTTGAGCAACTACTGCGGCCTGGATTTCTGATTTGGGAATTTCTTCAACATCAATTTTAATGTCTATGCCCTTAATTCTTTCTTTAAATATATTCCTAATTATCTCTTTTTTCAAATCCTGAATACCTGTTCCTCCTCGACCAATAATAATCCCCGGTCTACCGGCTTTTATAATAATTTGGATTGAATTAGCTGATCTTTTTATAATTACCTCGTCAACCGCTGCTTGTTTTAGTTGTTTTTTTATAAATTCCCTAATTCTAAAATCTTGTTCCAAAAAATCGCGGTATTTTCTTTTATTAAACCACTGAGAAGACCAGTCATTTATGTTTTTTATTCTAAAAATTTTAGGATGAACTCTGTGAGTCATGATAATTCAATTAAAATGATTTTCTTCTAAAAATTTTCTTAGTTAAACCGCCAATCTTTGAACCTTTCAAGATTTTTTTAGGAGCTCTGGCCTTAAACGTCGACGATTTCTTGTCAATCGCTTCTGTTTTAACTTCCTCAATCTTGGCCTCGGTTTTATCTTTTGTGATTTTAACTGCTCCGCCTTCTTTAATTCCCAAAATCAGATTTATATTACTTGTTCTTTTCATAATCGGAAAAGTCCTCCCCCTAGAAACCGGTCTCCATCTTTTAAACGGCGCTCCTTCATTTACGATTATCTTTTTGATATATAAGCTATCCTTTAATAACTTAAAATTATTTTCCGCATTAACTATCGCTGAATGCAAAAGTTTTAAAATTGGTTTAGTCGATCTTTTGGAAATAAACTTTAGATGATTCTCGGCTTGCCCTACATCCATGCCCTTAATAAGGTCAGTGACTAATCTGACCTTTCTCGGAGCAATTCTTAAATAATTTAATTTAGCTTTTACTTCCATAAGTTTTATTAAAATTTTTATTCCTTTTTAATTTCGGTTTCGACGGTTTTTTGCTCTATTTCTCTCTGTATTTTGCCACCATGTCTAGTAAATTTTCGGGTAGGAGCAAATTCGCCTAATTTATGGCCAACCATGTCTTCGGTAACAAAAACCGGAATGTGCTGTTTGCCATTATGAACACCGAATGTAAAACCCACCATTTCCGGACTAATGGTACAAGCCCGCGACCAAGTATTAATTACGGTTTTTTCGCCCGGCTTTAATTTTCTTACCTTTTCTATTAATTTCTCATCTATATACGGACCTTTTTTAATTGATCTAGCCATGATGTTTTTTCCTTCCTTTAATTATAAATTTATTAGAATATTTTTTCTTTTTTCTGGTCTTTACTCCAAATGCTTGCTTACCCCACGGTGTCTTTGGTCCTTTCCTCAAACCGATTGGCGCCCTTCCTTCGCCACCTCCGTGAGGATGATCGCATGGATTCATGGCAGTACCCCTCACTGTCGGTCTAATTCCCATCCAACGAACTCGACCAGCTTTTCCAAGATTCTCAAATTTATGTTCTTGATTAGACAGAGAACCAAGAGAGGCTAGACAATTTTCGGAAATCATTCTAACCTCGCCGGAAGGCATTGTCAAATGAGCATAACCACCTTCTATGGCCATAACTTGAGCAGAGTTTCCGGCGGATCTTACTAATTTACCGCCTTGACCGGGAATTAATTCAATATTATATACAAAAGTTCCGACTGGAATATTTTTTAAAAGCATTCGATTGCCTGACTTTAAGGAAACCAACTCACCAGCCATAATTTCTTCTCCAATTTTTAAATCTTGAGGAGCTAAAATATATCTTTTTTCACCATCTTTATAAACAATTAAGGCAATAAAGGATGAGCGATTTGGATCATATTCGATGGATTTGACCTTGGCGGGAATATTTAATTTATTCATCGCAAAGTCAATTATTCTATAATTCTTTTTATGGCCACCGCCTTGATGTCTTACGCTGATTTTTCCCCATGAACGTCCGGCTTTTGATTTTTTACTTATTAATAAAAATCTTGAGGGTCTCACTTTTCTGGTGAGCTGAGAATCGTCTGCTTTTGTCATCGTTCTTCGACTTGGCGTTAAGGGTTTAAAAATTTTCATAAATTAGTGAGGTAATACTTCTATTTTTTCTCCTTTTTCAAGAGTAATAATTGCTTTCTTGTAACCTTTTCTTTTGCCCTCTAAACCTCTTAAAGTTCGGCTTTTAGGCTTAATATTTATTATTCTCACGTCCTTAACCCTGACTCCATAGAGATCATTTATCGCTTTTTTAATTTCTACTTTATTGCTCCGAGAAAAAACTCGAAAAGTATATTTTCCATCATTAGATAAATCTGTTGATTTTTCACTTATATGAGGTTCTTTTAAGATTTTATAAACTTCTCCAATCTTTTTCTTGGGCGGCGCCTTTTTAACTGGCTCAACCTTCGAAGGCTCTTTCTTGACCGTCGCTTTCTTTTCTGGTTTCTTTTTCTTTGCTTTTTTCTCTTTTTTAAAAATATTTTTTATTTTATTAAATAGAGGCATATGTCTTTTCGATTATTTTGATTCCCTCTTTATCTAAAAATAAGTACTTGAAAGAAAGTAAGTCAAAAACATTCAAACTATTAACGGGAATAATTTTTGTATTGGGAATATTCCTTATGGCCTTAATTAAATTTTCGTCTTTTTGAGATGCGGTTAACAGAATGCTTGGTTTCTTTTCTTCTTTTAAAATTTTATTTATTAGGTTAGCCATTACTTTTGTTTTGGCTTCTTTTATTTTAAAATCTTCCATGATAATTAATTCTTTATCATTTGCCTTTGAAGAAAGAGTCATTAGAATTGCCTTTCTTTTGGCTTTTTTGTTTATCTTCCTATTAAAAATCTTTCCGGGATTGGGCCCAAAGGTTACACCGCCGCCTTTCCACAATGGAGAGCGAATTGAACCATGACGAGCCCTCCCGGTTCCCTTTTGTCGCCATGGCTTTCGACCACCACCCCGAACTTCTCCTCTGTCTTTAACTTTGGCTAAATGTTTCCTTTTATTCGCTAACTGAACATTTATTACTTGATAGATTAAATTGTTATTTATTTTTAAACCAAAAATTTTCTCCGACAACTTAATTGTTCCGGTTTTCTCTCCTTCTAAGTTATAAATCGGTAAGTTTAATATATGTTTTATCATTGGAATACGCTTAAACCGTCTTTATTTCTATTAATCCGCTGCTTGGACCCGGAACAGCTCCAGTGATGGCAAGTAAATTATTGTCAACATCAACTAAGACTATTTTTAAATTTTTAATTGTCGTTCTCTTTACTCCCATATGGCCAGCCATTCTTCTCCCTTTTGGTACTCTTTCCGGAAAAGAGGATCCGATTGAACCCGGTTTTCTTAAAGAATGTTTGTGGCCGTGCGAAGCCGGTCCACCTTTAAACCCATGTCTCTTAACTACTCCCTGGAAACCACGACCCTTAGAAATACTCGAGATCTTAATCCTCTCTCCTTCAACAAAGATTGAAATATCAATTTTATCTCCCTTTTTTAATTCACGCTTCTCTTCGCCTTTAATTTTAAACTCTCTTATATATTTAAAGAGTTTATCTTTTTGGGATTTCTTTACTTTTTTTGTTTTTAAATCTCCGAATCCAATTTGAACCGCCGAATAGCCGTCTTTTTCTATATTTTTTATTTGAGTAACAAAACATGGTCCGGCCTCGATCACGGTAACCGGAACTATATTCCCGTCTTTGTCAAAAATCTGGCTCATTCCGATTTTTTTGCCTAAAATAAATTTCATATTCATCTCGCCGTAGTCTTAAGACGAAAGCGAATTAATTAAAAGCCAGGACTAAGCCCGGCTTTAATAAAAGACTTAAATCCTTCATCTTCAAATCAGAATTGGAAAAAATATTTGCATAATCGCATTTGATTTAAATGCAACAGCTTAATGCAACTCTAAATTTTAATCTCTATATCAACACCTGCGGGCAGGTTCAGATTCATTAAAGCATCAATGATTTTAGAATTCGGATTAGAAATATCAATTAAACGCTTATGGGTCCTCGTTTCGAATTGCTCTCGGGCATCTTTGTGAACAAAAGTGGAGCGATTAACTGTATATTTTTGAATCTGAGTTGGTAATGGAATGGGGCCAATTACTTCAGCACCATAACGTTCAGCCGTCTCAATAATCTGACGAGCCGATTGATCAACAATTTTATGATCAAAGGCTCTAATTTTTATTCTGAGACGCTGTTTAATTTCTGGCTCAATTTCTGCTTCTTTCTTCTTTTTAATTACCATGAACTAAACTTTTACTAATATTTTCGAATATTAGTAATTTCTTTTTAAATTTTTATTTCCAAGAATTATTTTATAACCTTAGTTACCACTCCTGCTCCAACAGTTTTCCCGCCTTCTCGAATAGCAAATCTTTGTTTCTCTTCGAGGGCCACTGGATTAATTAACTTTATGGTAAGTTTGACTGTATCACCGGGCATTACCATCTCCGCTCCCTCTGGAAGAGCAATCACATCACCAGTCACATCGGTAGTTCTAATATAAAACTGCGGTTTATAACCTTTAAAGAAAGGTGTGTGACGACCGCCTTCTTCTTTGCTCAAAATATAAACCTCACCTTCAAAATCTGTATGCGGAGTCACGCTCCCCGGCTTGGCGATTACCTGTCCTCTTTCAACATCCTCTTTCTTTAATCCTCTTAACAGAATACCGGCATTATCACCGGCAATACCCTCATCTAGTGACTTGTTAAACATCTCAATACCAGTAATTACGGTCTTTTGGGTTGGTTTTATACCGACAACTTCAACTTCCTCATTTAATTTAACAATTCCTCTTTCAATCTTCCCAGTCACAACTGTTCCTCTTCCCTCAATCGAGAAAATATCTTCTATCGGCATCAAGAACGGTTTATCGGTTTCTCTCTTCGGCTCTGGAATATATTCATCCAAGGTTTTAACCAATTCAAAAATACATTTTACATCCTCGGAATCTGGAGAATCTGCTTCCAGTGCTTTTAGGGCAGAACCCCTGATTATAGGTGTTTTATCGCCAGGAAAATTATATTTGGTTAAAAGTTCTCTGATTTCGGCTTCTACTAAATCAATCAATTCCGGATCATCGACTTGATCAATTTTATTCAAGAAAACAATAATTGTTGGCACGCCAACCTGATAAGCTAAAAGAATATGTTCTCGGGTTTGTGGCATTGGACCATCGGCTGCGGAGACTACTAAAATTGCTCCATCCATTTGTGCGGCTCCGGTAATCATATTTTTAATGTAATCAGCATGACCAGGCGCATCAATATGAGCATAGTGCCTCTTCTCGCTTTCATATTCAACATGAGCCAAGGCAATAGTAATGCCTCGCTCTCTCTCTTCCGGAGCATTATCAATATCATCAACGCCTTTCTTTTGGGCCTTAAAACCCTTTGCTCCCAACTGCTTTAAAATAGCAGCGGTTAAAGTTGTTTTGCCGTGGTCAACGTGGCCAATTGTACCAACATTAACATGAGGCTTTGTTCGTTCAAATTTCTCTGCCATAAATTAATTAGTCAACAAAATAACAGATATTAAGAAACAAGGTGGATGTTGCTTAACCACCGTTACTTGTTTTAGTGATTAATTTTTATCTAATAATAATATTAGTTTAAATATTAAATAATTTTTAGTCAAGGGCATACCCACTGGAATTGTTAATAAATTGTTAACTATTTTTTCTTGCCTTCTATAATCTGTTGAGCGACGTTTTCTGGCACTTGGGCATAATGGTCAAATTCCATGGTAAAACTTCCTCTTCCTTCGGTCATGGAACGAATTTGGGTAACATAACCGAACATTTCGGATAAAGGAACTTTAGCGTCAATTACTTTCATATTGATTCTTTCGTCCATTTTTTCAATTCTAGCTCTTTTGCTGCTTAAATCGCCGGTGATATCTCCTAAGAATTTTTCCGGTACCACCGCTTCAACTTTCATAATTGGCTCCAAAAGAATCAGTTTTGCAAATTTTGCCGCTGATTGAAGGGCCATTGAACCGGCAATTTTAAAAGCTGCTTCCGAAGAATCAACCTCGTGATACGAACCATCGTAAAGAGTAGCCCTTAAATCCACAACCGGATAACCAGCTAAAATTCCTTTAGCCATTGCTTCTTTAATTCCTTTCTGTACGGCTGGTATGTATTCTGACGGAATAATTCCTCCTTTAATTGCGTTTACAAATTCAAATCCTTGTCCTCTTTCTAAGGGTTCAACTTTTAACCAAACATGACCATATTGTCCCCTGCCGCCGCTCTGTCGAATATATTTGCCTTCGGCTTCGGCGCTTCTTAAAATGGTTTCTTTATAAGCTACCTGGGGACGACCAACATTTGCTTCAACGCCAAATTCTCTTTTCATTCTATCCACAATAATTTCTAAATGCAGTTCTCCCATTCCGGAAATTATTGTTTGCCCAGTTTCCTCGTCGCTTCTTACTCTGAATGTCGGATCTTCATCAGTGAGTCTTTTTAAAGATAGACTAAGCTTTTCTTGATCGGCCTTACTTCTGGGTTCAATGGAAATGTAAATCACCGGCTCAGGAAAGGTGATTCTCTCTAAAATAATTGGATTATCTGGGTCGCATAAAGTATCACCAGTTGTAGTATTCTTTAATCCGACGGCTGCACCAATCTCTCCAGCAAATATCTCTTTAACATCTTCTCGATGATTGGCATGCATTCTTAAAATTCTTCCTATTCGTTCTTTTTGGCCACCGATTGTATTTAAAACATAGGAACCAGCGTCTAATTTACCCGAATATACCCGAAAATAGGTTAAGCTACCGACATAAGGGTCGCTAGCGACCTTAAAAGCTAAAGCGGAAAAAGATTCTTTGTCATCCGCTTTTCTGATAATTTTTTCTTCGGTTTTTGGATTAATTCCTTCAACCGGAGGTAAATCTTTTGGCGAAGGGAGATAATAAATAATTGCATCAATTAAAAGTTGGATAGCCGTATTGTGAAGAGCAGCGCCGCAGAATACCGGCACTAATTTATAATTGATGGTTGCCTGACGCAAGGCATTTTTTAATTCATCAATGGTTGTTTCTTTCCCTTCCAAGTATTTCCCCATTAAAACATCGTCTTGCTCGGATATTTTCTCGACCAAGATATGTCTAAATTTTTCCGTATCTTTTTTCAAATTTTCGGGAATTTCTTTCTCGATAACCTCTTCCCCGTTTTTCCCTTCGAAATAATAAGCCTTCTGCTTTAATAAATCGACTACTCCCTTATGCTCGCTTTCCAATCCAATGGGGATTTGCATTCTTACGGCGCTTGGGGTTAATCTTTCCAAAATTGAATCGAAACTTTTTTCGAAGTTTGCTCCCAATCTATCCATTTTATTAACAAAGCACAAACGAGGAACTTTAAATTTATCAGCCTGATGCCAAACTGTCTCTGATTGTGGCTCAACTCCAGCCACGCCATCGAAAATTACCACCGCACCATCTAAAACCCTTAAAGACCTTTGCACCTCCGCGGTAAAATCAATATGACCGGGTGTATCAATAATATTTATTCTGAATTCTTTCTTGTCCGACTTGGTCAGATATTCTCCCGGCGTCCAAAAACAAGTTGTCGCAGCAGCAGTAATGGTAATTCCTCTTTCTCTTTCCTGTTCCATCCAGTCCATAATCGCCGCTCCTTCGTGAACTTCGCCAATTTTATGAGAAATTCCGGTATAAAAAAGCACCCGCTCAGAAACGGTTGTTTTTCCGGCATCGATATGGGCAATAAAGCCAATATCTCGATTTTTTTCAATTGGGTATTCGCGAACCATAAAAATTTAATTTTTACCAAGCAAAATGAGCGAAAGCTCGATTAGATTCGGCAATTTTATGAGTTTCTTCTTTTTTTCTTATTGCATCGCCGGTATTATTAAAAGCACCCATTAATTCCTGAGATAATTTTTCAGCCATCGATTTGCCTTTTTTCTTTTTAGCTGCTCCTATAATCCAACGTATGGCTAATGCCTCTCTTCTTTTTCCTTTTACCTCGTAAGGAACCTGATAATTGGCTCCGCCGACTCTTCGGGACTTTACTTCAAGCAAGGGAGAAGCGTTTTCAACGGCTTCTTCTAAAACCTCTAAAGGATTATCTTTTTTTAAATTTTTAGCTACCAAATCTAATGCGGTATAAAAAATATTTTGGGCAGTTGCCTTTTTACCGCCTTGCATTAATTTATTAATAAATTTGGCCGCTAAGGCACTATTATATTGGGAATCGGGATTTATTTCTCTTTGAGTTGTTTTTTTTCTGCGCATAATCTATTTAATCTATTTCGTGGATTCTTCAACGGCTGCCTCTTTTTTGGGCCCGCCTTCTACTTTTTTGGCTCCATATTTTGATCTTTGCTGCTTTCTACCTTCAACTCCGGAGGTATCCAATATACCACGAACAATATGATACCTAACACCCGGTAAGTCTTTTACTCTTCCGCCTTTAATCATCACGAGTGAGTGCTCCTGAAGATTATGACCTTCGCCGGGAATATAGGCAGTAACCTCCATACCATTGGTCAATCTTACTCTGGCAACTTTTCTCAGTGCTGAATTTGGTTTTTTGGGAGTAGTAGTATAAACTTTAAGACAAACGCCTCTTTTGAAAGGAGAGTTTTCTCTAATCGGCCTGTTCTTCAAAATATTAAAACTTCGACGCAAAGCTGGTACTTTCGCCTTTTTGCTTATTTTTTTTCTTGGTTTTTTAATCAACTGATGAATTGTAGGCATACCCCGTACTAGATTTTCGACATTTTAAATGCCGAGATTATACAGATTAATACTTAATAAAACTGTTTGATCATTTAATCATACCCCGTGCTATCTTGATCCCGCGCTGCGGGATCAGTCGAAAATTCAGTACGGGGCATATTCGTATAAAAAAATCTCCCTCAAAAAATTGAGTTCAGGGTTAAGAATAACAATAATTTAAATTTTAGTCAAATAAAACCCTTATAGGAATCGGGCCAGGCGGAATTGAACCGCCGCCATACCCACCCCAAGGGTACGTACTACCGCTATACTATGGCCCGTTGTCTTTTGCCCATTATTTTAATACACTTCGTACAGGCCTTAACTCTTTTATTGTTACCCAATTTAACCCATTGAAGATTTGGATATTTTCTCTTTTTGGTCGTGGGATTGTATTTGCTTCGTAACTTTTTTCGTGTTACGGTAACAATAGAACCCTTGCCGCAAATTGAACAAACTCGTGACATAATCTTAAAATCTATCATAAAATTAATTATTTAGCAAATAAATGGATCCTATAATTCTGATAATTCAAATTGCTGTGCTTTTAATGTCGGTGGTTATCCACGAGGTTTCTCACGGCTTAATGGCTAATCATCTGGGGGACTCAACAGCCAAATATGCCGGCAGATTAACTTTAAACCCAATAAAACACTTAGATTTATGGGGTTCTTTGATTATTCCTTTATCATTATTAATTATTGGCAGTCCAATTCTGTTCGGCTATGCTAAGCCGGTACCCTATAATCCCTTTAATCTTAAAAATAAAAAATGGGGACCAGCCATGGTCGCGGCTGCCGGCCCCGGTTCAAATTTAATTATTGCTCTTTTATTCGGCCTAACTCTGAGATTTATTCCTTTAGGGGGCTCGTTATATCTTCAAAATTTAGTTCAGATTTTTGCCTATATTGTTCTTCTAAATCTGCTCTTGGTTGTTTTCAACCTTGTTCCCATTCCGCCCCTAGATGGCTCGAAGATTCTTTTTGCCCTCCTCCCCTACAAATATCAACGCCTATCATTTGAGCTTGAGCGCTACGGATTAATTCTGGTCTTATTCTTTATATTTTTTCTCTTCGGATATATTGTTCCCATTATTTTCTGGCTATTCAAATTGATTGTTGGTAGTTTGCTGTTATAAAAATTTGCCAAAAATTTTTTATTGTGATAAATTAAAAACTTGATCTTTTGAAAGGCCCGCCTACGCATAAAGCTTCGGCGAGGCAAGGAGGAAAAATGGGACGAAACAACACTTTAATCAATGAATTGGAGGAGGTTAATTGCGAAACAATGACGGTCATCTACGAAAATTGCGGGGTTCGCAAAGAATTCACGGGTCCGAAAAACGAAGCCATTGCTCTTGTCAAAAAAATCCGCGCATCTGAAAAGACGATGCGGATATCGCAAATCATCCATCCTCGAGCAGCCGAATAGGCTGCTTTTTATTTTTCCACCAAAAATTTATTACCGTCACTTAAAATTTCTATATCGCCGTCCCTTCCCGTCTGGAAAATTTGAAGGTTTGCTAATCTGTCTAAAACTTCTTGATGAGGATGGCCATATGTATTATCTTTACCAACCTCAATTACCGCCATTAAAGCATTGACTGCTTTCAAAAATTCTTCACCCGATGAGGTTTTGCTTCCATGATGGCTAATTTTCAAAATATCGGACTCCAAATTAATATCTGCTGCGAGCAATTTATTTTCAGCACTTTTTTCAATATCGCCGGTAAATAAAACTTCGAAATTATTATAAATCAATTGACCGACTATTGAGGTATTGTTGGAATCAGAATTTTTTTGCCCGATCAAGCTTTCAAAAGGATATAAAATTTTAAATTTTAATCCGCCAGCCGGCAAACCAAAATCAATTTCTCCATTGGCTTGTGTGATATAAATCGGGATATTTTTCTCCTTAATGATTTCTACCCATTGTTTATATTGTTCCGTGTCTCTAATCACTCCGTTGGTTATAATCGCGCCAACCCGATAACGCCTCAAAACTTCAATCAAGCCGTTTAAGTGGTCGGCTTCTGGATGGGTTAAAATCACCAAATCAATATATCTGTCGTAAAACGGCATTGATTTTCCCAATTTTTCCAAAATAGACAAATCCGGACCGCCGTCAATCAAAATCTGTTTTTTATCAGGCGTTATAATTAATTCCGCATCTCCCTGCCCAACATCAAAAAATTCAATTCTTAAATAATGGCCACTATTTTCTTCAATAAAAATACCAACCCAAACCAAAACAGTAATTATGAATAATGCGATTAGTATCTTAATTTTGTTTTTTTCATGTAAAACCATATTCCAAAAATTAACAAAACGTAATATCCCATTAACCAAATCCAGTGCAAATTGGGAATCTGTTTTGCTGCCCAGGGAATTTTGGCAAACCAATCAATGATGCGCAAAATATAAGTTGAACCCAAATATGCCGGCCAGAGTAAAATCTTTCCCAGAAATGACCAAATAAGCGTACTGCCAATAAAAACTAAACCGATTGCTGTAATAAATGGAATTAAGGGCACAATTAAAACATTTGTTAATGGCGAAATAAAAGAAATTTTACCGAAATTGTAAACCAAAACCGGCAAAACCGCGATTTGAGCGGCAACGGTTGTCGTAATTATCTCTAATAAAAAACTGATTTGTTCTCTTTTCTGAAATTTTTTAAGCCATTCATCAAAAATGGGCTTAATATAAATCAATCCCAAAACAGCCAAAAAAGACAGCTGAAAACCGATATCGTACCTTAAAAGTAAAGGATTGAAAATCAGCATGATTGTAGCGGCAAAAACCATTATCCGCGCCGCATTGCTGAGCCGACCGATTTTCTGGGCATAAAGCAAGATTGCACCCATAATTCCAGCGCGCACTGCGGAAGCAGGTGCGCCGACCATCAGAATAAAAAGAAAAATCAGAACCAAAACAAACCAAAAAGCCTGCTTGCGCCACATTCCCAAGCCGATTAAAACGAACATCAATATATTACTAATAATCACGATATTCATTCCGGAAATCGCGGTAATGTGACTGGTGCCGGTAATACTCAAATCATTTTTGATTTTCTCGGAGAATATTTGCTTGTTGCCCAAAATTAAACCTTCCAAAATCGATATTTCCGGAAACGGCATAATTTTTTCAATCCTTCCGGTTAAATTATTCTTGAATTTCAATATCGTGGAAAAAATCGGATTGCCTTTGTTTTTTTCCATAATTTCAATTTTTGGCCAGTACATTACATAATATATTCCGTCTTTGGCTAAATAATTTTTATAATTAAATCCCTCAAACTCTTGAGGGATTTGTATTTTGCCTTCGATTTTTAAAACATCGCCATAAAAATATTCCGGATAACTGCTTGTGGTTACTAAAATCTTTCCTTTGTCGATTTGAATTGTCAGCTTGGTATTATCGCTCCTTAAATCCGGATCTTTGATAGTCTTACCAATAATAATCCCCTCTTCCGGCAAGGATTTGGGGATTTTTCTTTCAATAATCTTCGGCGATACAAAAAACACCATTACAATAAATATCAAACAAATTATCAAAAATATATTTGATATTTTCATAAACGAAGTTCAACTTCGTTAATATATTTTTCTAAAATCTTCTGAAAATTCTTTAAAATTTCTTCGGAATATGGCTGGATTTTTTCAAATTTTTTATCCAAAACTTTTTTATTCTGAAATTGCTGCAAGGCAAATTTTTTAACGCCCTTGAGCCATTTGCCGATTTCTTCAATGTCTTCTTTTTTCACCAACCCTGGCACCGTCGTTGTCCGAAATTCATAATCAATTCCGCTATTTTTAATTATTTCTACGCTTTTTTTTACCCTGTTAAATAGCTGCTTCGCAGCTCCCGCATTGCGGGATTTAACAGGATAAATCTTTTCATATTTAGAGGCCGAGGTTTTAATATCCATCGCAATAAAATCCAACAAATGCTCATTAACTAATTTACTCAAAACTTCCGGCATTGAACCATTGGTATCTAATTTAATTAAAAACCCTTTTTCCTTGATGTTTTGAATAAAATCAATCAAATCCGGATGAATTGTCGGTTCGCCGCCAGTGATACAAATTCCGTCAATCAAATCTTTTTTTGAATCCAAAAATTCAAAAAACTCCTTCTCGGAAATTTGCGGCTGTTTTTTGATTT
>MHMT01000010.1 GCA_001819435.1 Candidatus Portnoybacteria bacterium RBG_13_40_8 | reverse complement strand
ATTGCGATAACCACCAAAAGTTCAATCAAAGTAAAACCTTTAGATTTCTTTTTCATACATTAATCAACAAATTAATTATTATTTTTTTCTGTCCCGAATCTTGCCTCGACTCGGCTTATATTTTCGGGACTTGATTATTAATTCTCGACCTTTGTCTTGTTTTTAAGTCTCTTCTTTTATTATATCACATTCCAGAAGCAAGGTTATAGATGGGCATTAAAACCGCCGAAAGCAAAAAGGCTACTCCTGCGCCCAATATCAAAAGCATAAAAGGTTCAATTAACTGGGTCATATTGGCTACGGTTCTGTCTACTTCCTGCTGATAAAAATAAGCAACTTTTTCCAAGATAGTGCCGAGCTCGGCTGTCTTTTCTCCCACTCCAACCATCTGGGTAAACATTGACGTAATCTGTTTTGGATAATCAGAAAAAGCTGAACTTATGGTTTTGCCCACCCTAACCTGGTCTTTCGCTTTGAGGATTATTTCTTCATAAATTTTATTGCCGATTACTATTGAAGAAATATCAAGGGCTTTCAAAATCGGAATTCCGCCGATAACAAGGGTTCTTAAATTCTCGGCTAAGCGGGCCAAATATATCTTCTGAAAAAGAGATTTAAAAATGGGAATTTTTAATTTAACAATATCGAAAATTCGACGACCTTTTTCTGTTTTTTTAAATCTTATCAAGCCAAGAACCATTCCGACAATCAATAAACCGAGCAGCCAAAACCAATTCTTTAAAAATTTACTTACGATGATTAAAATTCGTGTGGCAATGGGGAGTTCCTGGCCGCTCTCTTCTATCACGGCAGTCAATTGAGGAATCACATAAATCATTACTATTGCTCCTACAACCAAAAATAGGGTAAGAATTACTATGGGATAAGTGAAAGCGCCTTTTACTTTGAATGCCAGATTATATTCCTGCTCAGCGTGGTCGGCTAAATATTTCAGCACATCGTGAAGTTTGCCGGTGGCCTCGCCGGCCTTGACCACATTTACATAAAAGGCGGAAAAAACCTTCGGATGTTTAGCCATGGCGTCGGATAAATTTTCACCTCCCTTAACATCATTTTCTATTTCAAAAATTATATCTCTGAAAAGTGGATTTTTGGTTTGCTCGGCCAAAATCCTTAAAGAATCCAATGGCGAGACGCTGGCCTCAAAAAGAATGGCTAATTGGCGATAAAAAATAGTTATCTCCTTTGCTTTTACTCTTTGGAAAATTTTTAAAGAACGGGTATAAAAAGGAACCTCTGATAATCCTTCGAGATAAACTACAACTAAATCATGGCGCTGAAGAGTTTCAATGGCCGCTTCTCTGCTTCCGGCCTCTACGACGCCTGTTTGCGTTTCTCCTCTCTTGGTTCTGGCCTGATAATTAAATCTCATAATTTTACTTACCCAGCAGCATTCTCAAATCGGAAGGATTTAAAGAATATATCTCTGCATTCTCTAAAGAAATTGCTCCCTTATGGACCAAATCGGCCAATGATCGGTTTAGAGAAATCATGCCTTCGTCGCTACTGGTTTCAATTACTAAATCTATTTGATAAATCTTGCCATCTCTAATTAAATTACGAACAGCGGAATTAACCAGCATCACCTCAACAGCCGGTATCCTTCCGCCATTAACTCGGGGTATTAGACGTTGAGAAACAACGCCCAAAAGAGTAGCGGCTAACTGGGCTCGAACTTGATTTTTGGCTTCGGCCGGAAAACTATCAATTACTCTGTCAATCGTCTGGGCAGCGTTATTGGTATGAAGGGTAGCTATAACCAGATGTCCGGTCTCGGCAGCAGTAAGAGCTGTTGAAATCGTTTCCAAGTCTCTCATTTCGCCAACCATAATCACGTCCGGGTCCTGGCGCAAGGCTCCTCTTAAAGCTCGGGCAAAAGATTTTGTATCATTGCCAACTTCTCTTTGTTCAATAAGAGATTTATCTTGGTCAAAAACATACTCAATTGGGTCTTCAATGGTAACAATATGTTTGGCAAAATGATGATTTATATAATCAATCAAGGCTGCCATAGTTGTAGTTTTTCCGTGTCCGGTGGGACCGACAATTAATAAAAAACCCTGGGAATGAGAAGCAAATTTTTCAACAATTTGAGGTAGATTTAGTTCCTTGACTGTTCTTATTTTGGAAGGCAAAAAACGCAAAGCAGCCGAAATATATCCTCTTTGAAAAAAAACATTAACTCTGTATCTGGCTTTTTCTTTATAGTTATAAGATAAATCAATTTCTTTATCTGTAAAAAGTTTTTGCTTTTGTTCTTCGGTTAAAAGAGCATATATTAAGCCCGTGGCATGTTCACCGCTTAATATCGGATATTTCACTAATTCTATCAACTCGCCATCAACTCTAATCGCCGGCTTTTTACCTACAGAAAGATGAAGATCAGAGGCATTGTTTTTACCAACTATTTCTAAAAATTCCTCTAATTGCAATTGATAATTATTCTTCATATATATCAATTATACATTATGTTTTATTAATAGTGAAATTATTGATTATTCCTCAACTTCTTTCTTTACTTCTTCTAAGCCGACTAATCCTCTCGAGGCCTTTAAAATACCGTCTTGAAGCATGGTTACCATTCCTTGTCTTTTTGCTTCTTGTTTAATATTGGATTCCGATGCTTCCTTCAAAACAATTTCTTCCAATTCGGGAGTCATTTCTAATATCTCGTAAATTGCAATTCTACCCTTGATTCCTTTGGGACATTCTCTTGAGGGCTTTGGCTCATAGAAAGTCAGGGGCTCCTTCAATTTAAATTTTTTAAACTGATCTTGATCAATTGTTCCCAATTCTCTTTTTACCATTTCTCTCATTTCTGGAGAAAGACTCATCTCCTTTTTGCTGTTGGGACAAAGTCGCTGAACCAATCTTTGGGCAATTGCCAATATAAGAGTCGGAGGAATTAAATATCGATCAATACCCATATCAATCAAACGAGGAATAACCCCAATAGCATCATTGGTATGCAAGGTGGATAGAACCAAATGTCCGGTTAAAGCAGCGTGGATAGCCAGAGCAGCGGTTTCATTATCTCGAATCTCGCCAACCATAATTTTATCAGGATCCTGACGAAGAATGTGGCGCAAGCCAGTGGCAAAGGTATAGCCAATTTCCGGTCTAACCTGAGATTGATTTACTCCGTCAATAAAATATTCAATCGGATCCTCTAAGCTGACTATATTCACGCCTTCTTCGTTTAAAATATGTAAAATGCTGTAAAGAGTAGTGGTCTTCCCGGAACCGGTGGGACCAGTTAAAAGAATTATGCCGTGAGGCTTTTGAATAGTTCTTTTCAAAACATCCAAATTGCGGGCCTCTAGCCCCAAATCGGATAACTCTCTTAATCCGATAGTTGGATCAAGAATCCTCATCACCACTTTTTCACCGCTATAAGTAGGAAAAGTTGAAACTCGGAAATCAATTTTTTTCTTACCGCTTTGAGTAAAAAATCTCCCGTCTTGAGGCTTTCTTGTTTCGTCAATTTTTAAATGAGAAAGAATTTTAATTCTTGAAACAACGGCCGGGTGAATACGAATTGGCAAAGTAAGATTGGTATATAAAACGCCGTCAATTCTGAAACGCACTCTGATTGCTTTCTCGCCTGGCTCAATATGGATATCGGAAGCATCTTGATCAATGGCATGTTTAATAATTAAAGCCACGACCTTGCTAATCGGGGCTTCCTCGGCTATTTTCTCTATTTTTCCCTCGTCTTCTTCTTTAATGGATCTCTTTTCTTCTCTCTCTATTTCTTTTTTCAGTTCATCCAGGGCCTGCTTTATTTCTCCTTTCAAATTTGAGTATTCCTTAAGAACACTCCTAAAGTCACTGAGAGTTATAAGATAGGCTTTCGGAGCAAGATTGTTGCGATGAGCGATAAATTTCAAGGCCTCACTAGTATCAATATCTTCGGGATTAAGTACGCCTACCTCTAAAATATCATTATCAACGTTCAAGGGTACAAAACGATAATGCTGGGCTGCCTCCAATGGGACCAACTTTAAAATGTCTGGCCCCGGCTTATAGCCCGCCAGCTCTTTAAAGGGAATTTTTAAAAATTCTGCCTTTGATTGATAAAGCTTTTGCTCTGTAATTAAGCCCTTTTCCACAATTAATTCTTCCAAATTTCTATTATTTCTTTCAGCTTCTTCTTTGGCTTGTTCCAGGGCTTTTACTTCAATCAAGTTCTTGCTCGCCAATATATCTAAGATGTCTTTTTGTTTGGACATACCCGGTGCTACAACTTCGATTTTTATACTAAGTTCATCAAAGTTGTAGATTATACATTAAAAAATGTTTGTTTATCTATTCTGCCACGATACTACATATGTGGTCGCCACTGGCGACCATCAAAGTTGTAGCACCGGGCATAGCTAATAAGGGACATAAGGATTATCTCTGCCGGTTTCCCCTTTTTCAACCGGCAAATCCCCGTGAATTTTTAAGAATGACAAAATTTTCTCATTCAAAAAATCAAAATCAAGTTTTATCTTTTTAAGCTTCTCTTCCAAAATCAGAGCTGACTGACTGCGCTGGGAAATTGGTATTGCCGAAGTTGTCGTCTCTTCTGCTGGAGTTGCTTTCTTCCAAAGACTGAAATACAAAATTAAAAGAGTAATCACGACAGCGCCTAAACCCACAAAAAGTAAAATCTTCTGACGCTTTTTTTGTTCTAAAGGTTTAATAGGCATAATAAATTAAATTACTGATAATAAGTATTCATTGTTAAATTAAAATCAAAAATCTGGGTCTCGGGACTAATCTCTTCACCTTCTTCGGCTCCTGATTTGGAAGAAAATTTTAAAGAATTGACATCCATTAATCGCATATTCTCTTCCACTGCCAGGAGGTAATTCTTTATTGCGGTATAAGTTCCCATCACACTTATATTAATGGTTAAAATTTTGTAACCCTCTGCCGGTTTTTCTTGTTGCGTGTCGCCACCTCCTTCTTGACCTGTTTCTCTCGAAGTCATCTCTATTTTCCCCAATACCAGGCCCTGTTCAAAAGCCAATGCCTCCAATTGAACAATCAAATTGGGAATATCTTCGCCGGAAGGTATAATATAATTAATTTTATCTACACTCTCTTTATTGTCTTCGTAGAGTTTAACCAAATTCTCCACCTTGGTTATGAGTTCTTGTTCTTCGATAAGTGCCTGCTTGCGACTATCTATTTGTTTTCTGGTATCTAAAATCTTTTGAACTCCCGGGACATTCAAAAAAATCACAATTGTTGCAAAAATTAATATTAAAATTATTGGGACGAATTTCTTAATCATTGTTTTCGCCTAATAAAATCTTGTTGGAAAAATTGGCTGTAAGGCTAAATTTAATTCCCACTTTTTCATCAAGTGCGATACCGGAAACTTGGACTTTATCTACGGACGAGTCTTCTTGAAAGCTCAAAATCTGTCTGGCTAAATTAGTGTAACTGGTAGTGCCTCCCATAGCGCCAAACATTACAGTGCTTTCGGCAAGGTTGATGGAAACATTAGAAAAATAGGCCTCGGGAATAACAAGTTCCTCTATTCTTTCCAATAGATTAGACCAGTAAAGATGATTCTCAAATAAAGTTTTTAAGGTAGTTATTTTTTTATCCAATTCAACCATCGCCTTCTCGGCAGAAATATCTCTGTTCTTTTCCAGGGTTAATATCTCTTCATCTATAATCTCTGAATTTTTATCAAGATTTCGTTGATATAATAAAAGCCCGCCGTAAAAAAGCAGACTTAAAATAATCAAACTAAAAATTATTATATTTGTTTTGGAAATAAAGGCTCTCGCGCCTTTTTTTCTTTCAATATATTCTCTTGGAATTAAATTTATATCGGGCATAATATATTCAAATTCTAAATTCTAAATCCTAAACTCTAAACAAACACAAAATTCAAAATAATAATTTTAAACCTTTTTACATTTTTCTACCATTGAACCGAATATTTTTGTAAGTTCTTGAGATTCTTGAATTAATTCCTGTTGTTCTTTGTATAAATCTTGGTTATCACCAAAATCACACAACCTTAACCATAATCGACTTTCCTTGGATTCCTTGCGACAAATCTTGATTCTCATACAAAAATCTTTTTTACTTAAAGATTCGTTTGCCTCAATATAATTAGCTGCTTGCGAGCCCGATGCTCTCACGAGTTGCTTACTATATTCAATATTCGAAATCGTCTTTGACAATTCTTTAATAAAATCTCTACATCTTTTGGCAAATTTTAATGTTCGTTCTTCTAAATCATATTTTTTAGAATTTTGATCTTCGGTCATTTGTTTGGAATTTAAGATTTTAAAATTCAAATTTATTTAGGATTTAGTGCTTAGGATTTTGGATTTGATGCGCGAAGGCTTTAGCCTTCGCGCATGGCTGCTCCGACAGCCACGGAAAACTCTGGTCCTATCTTTCTAAGCACTAACTGTAGAGCAGTGGGATAAACCACTCTTGACCAGGGAGAAGCAACAACTGCTTTTATGTTTAATCTTTTCTGAATATAATCCTCCAAACCAACCAACGAAGCAGAGCCGCCGTTAAGAATTAATTTTTCTATTTTCCTGTCTGTTTTCATTTGATACGAAAGTATCATTCTTTCAATCTCGTCTACTATTTTCTCAAGAGGAAGATGCAAAAGCTCTTTAATCTCTTTCCTTCTCTCGTAATTCTCCTGATGATCGAGCCCGAAGGTAACTTTAAATTCCTCGGCTCTTTGCGAGGCAACTCCCAAACCAACGGATAAACTTTTGGTCATCTCGGCTCCGGCTATATCCAGACTATGACTCATTTGAATCGTCCCTCTGTCAAAAATCGTAAAAGAACTCGCCCTTGCTCCGATATCCAAAATACAAGCCGAACTTCTGTCTCCGGACATTAATGACCTGGCCAAACTAAAACTTTCCAATTCAAGAGCAAGGATTTTTAAACCCAAATTGTCGGCTATTTTCAGGTATTTATTGATTACCTCTGTGGGAACGGCGATTAAAAGAATTCTTTTACCCTTAAATGGTCTGGGCGAAATATCGTCTTTTATCAATCCCGCCTCTATAATTCTCCAATCAAGAATAACTTCGGATACCGGAATAGGAACATAGCGCCGAGCTTCAAATTCTATGGCATGAGAAAGTTCTTTTTCCGCCATCTCCGGAACTTCTACCACGCTGACAAAGCTCGAAAAAACCGGAATAGTCATTACTGCTTGTCTGGTACTGGTTTCGGCTTTTTCCAGAAGAACCCTTAACAATTCTCGGGTTACGGCTTCCAATGTCTTTAACGAAGTAACCTGAAAGGCGTCATTTAATCTTTCCAAATAACTTTTGGTGGAAATTTCTCCGTATGTCTCCAATTCAAATTTCTCTGCCTCCTTTTTTAACTGAGCTATTTTTATGGAAGCAGTGCCAATATCAATTCCTAAACAGGATTTTATTTTTTTCTTAAATAATTGAACCATTAAAATTTATTTCTGATTTATTCCACCCTATATCTCCTTCCACCTGGGCAAAGGCAAACTGATTCTGACTGTTTTACTGGTACTACACTGATAGTTACTGCCATCGGTAACGGTCAAACTGACATTATAACCGCCGCTGCCGCTGAAAACGATCATCGTATTGGCTGCAAAAGGAGTAGAAATAATAGCAGCAGGAATTGTTGACCAGGAAAAAGAAGAACAAGGAACAACGCTCTGGCTATCGTTATAGCAAGTAGAGGTATTGGTAAATTGAACATCCTCCCCCGGAATCGGACTTCTCGGAATCCAGGTAAAATCGCAAATCGGGCAACGATGAGTATGAATAATAGCAAGAGGCGGCTGAGGTAGCCAGCCGGAATCTTTGCCCTGATTATCCTCAACCTTCACTTGCCACCAGTAATTAATGCCATAACCAATCATACCGGCCGGCGGTGGAACAGAAGGCGAAAGTAAAACTGACTGATTATTCTGACTTCCGGGAGCTAAGAATGGCGAAAGATTAATCACACGGCTAACGGTAATCGGACTGGTGAAACCGGGATCGGAATCAACCTGGAAACTGAAACTTGCTTCCAAATCTCCATCCAAATCGCCGTATAACCAGGTAAAAAACCAGGAAGGATTGGCATCACAACAATTGGATTCCGTGGCATTGAAATTAGTGGCTGTTGGCGGCCTGTTCAAGCCGCCGATAATTACTTTAAAATTACTGAATGGCCTGCTCACATTAATAATAGATGTATCAGTACAAGAATCGCCAGCCGGAGCATAAATAGATGTAATCGTGGAAGTACCCCCTCCTACCCCGGTAGCCAAACCACTGGCATTAATTGTGGCTACTGTTGGAGCGCTGGATGACCAGGCAGATGTATTGGTCACATTCTGAGAAGCCGATGGACCGGAAGAACCATCTTGGTCATAAGTAGCAGTAAATTGCTGAGTATTACCAACCAGAATATTGGCTGGATTGGGAGCAACATCAAAACTGGACACATAGATGTTAGTCAAAGCAGTACAACTTATTCCTTGTCTGGTTACCACTGCTCGGACCGTGGTATTTGCTCCGTAAGCCGGACAGCCATTGTATGAATAAGTAGTATTGGGGATTGAACCAGAATCACGGTCAATACTACCATTATTCTCGCAATCAATCTGGTAAGTAATATTGCCAGTTGCGCTTCCACCAGTAACCGCTGCAGTCAAATTGGAAACAAAATTCGGGGGAATACAATTATACGAGGGACTGGCTGACAAAGAACAAGTAACATCCAAACCAGCCACAGAAAAAGATTTAGTGGAAGTGGTCAGAGTATTGGTGGCATTGTCAGTAAAAACAGCATAATAAGTATGACTGCCCGTTGAATAAGGTCCGCCAATATATGAACAAATAGTTGAAGCAAGACAAGTATTCCTTAAGGTGCCGTCAATATATACTAAAATTGATTTCATCCCACTTAAAGCATCTGAACCAGTGGCGGTAAAAGTAACCTGGTCACCGGTATCGGGGCTGGCTGGAGAATGGGTGATGTCGCCAATAGGCCGAGTTTTATCTATGCCCAGCCAGCGAAAAGATGTCATAGCGCTGGTACAGGCAGTGGTACTATTGTCTTCGGCATAAGCTGCCCAAGTGTATTCGCCGTCGGTTAAAGATAAACCGGAAGAACAATCAGCCGGATAGCAGGTAGAATTACTGTAGGGCGAGACAACCCAGTTGCCCACTCCGTCAGCCACTACTCCCGTAATATTGAAATGGCCACGGACCTGATCGCCATTGGGATCCCCTACTGTGGCTTTAAAATTGGGATTGTAATTGAGCCAGGAAGCAGTAGGCGAAGACAAAGAAATGGTCGGAGCTTGAGCTGGCCCGCAAGTGACGGTAATATCAAATCTGTCATTAGACGTTTGTGTCTGCCTAGTCGCCCTAACTCTGGCCTTGTAAGCACCCGGATTTGGATAATTGCATTTAAAGGGACTTGTAAAGGGGTCAGTGTTATTGGTAACGGAGTATTCAAATAATGCGTCGTTATTGCAATCAAACTCCCAAAAGATATTGCCCGTAGCTGTACCATGGGCATTACCGGTCAACTCCACGTTATTTAAAGGGGCTGGGCCAGAAGAAGGATTAACTGACAGAGTAACCCAAAAACTAATCGATGAAACGGTAATCGTAACTGTATCCGTGGCCGTAGCGCATCCTCTGGTTACCCGCACTTTGGCAGTGTAAGTTCCGGCTGATGAATAAGTATGGCTAACGGTTTTGGGAGAAGTAGCTTGAGTATATGTCGCAGAATAACCAGCGCCCTCGCCAAAATCGAATTCATATTTAATATCACCGGTTGCAGTTCCGCCTACTGCAGCACTAAGGTCGGTAGTCAAAGGAGCTCCTCCTGATGACGGATTAGCCGTAAGATTAACCGTAAGCGTGGCAGAGCATTTGGTGAAAGTACATTTATCGGGTGTGAACCAGCCAGATGTACAGGGCGAGGGACAAACCTCTCTTTTACAGATATTAATAGTGTGAGTTCCATCAGCTAAACCACTTATATTGATATTCCCGGTATCATACTCGTACAGGTAGGGCAACCAATAATCACAAGGACGGACACAATCATCGGGAACTCCTTCTCGTTTCTGGCTGTAACTAATAACTGTTCCACTCGAGGCATTACAAGCCCCTGAATCTATGCTATATTTCACGCCTCCAGAAGGAGGAATCTCACAAATGATATGCAGATCCTGACATAAGCCCCTACCCAAACACGAATTCCTCTCTACGCAAGATCCACCAGTTAGAGTGCCCTTAACCGCAATACTGGTGGTAGCCGTGTCCGGACAAGATTCAAGTATGGCAAACGCATTTTCAGTCAAAAATAATCCGCTGAAGAATACGATAGCAAATACCAAAACTAAACAAAATTTTTGCTGTTTTGTAAGCATTTTTGTAAATTTAAATCTAAATAATTTGTGTATATTTAAATTATACAATTTATTTAATCAAAAACAAAGTCAAGTTATACACAAAATAAAAAAGCCACTCACTAATTCTTGTGAGTGGCTATTCATCGGTTATTGTGCCGTCAAGCTGTATCTTGCATGATGCTCTGTACGCCTCATAACCCACTGGCATGTTGGACATGCGGTAGTCTTCAATCTTCAACAGTTTTTTCTGAAATCCGGTCTGAACGCATTTCAAAGTAAATATATCGCCTACCGTATGCGGGTTGCCCCAAATTAATCCAGTTTCCCCGGTTCTTTCTTTCCATCTCCCTTTATCCAAAGTCCAAATCTTAACCAAACTTTCTGCGGCAATCTCTCTGCTCGTGGCAATAAAAGCATAGTCGCTCAACTTCGTAAATATGTAGTAGGGGCCACGCAAACCGCCACCCTTCTCATGTATTTCCAGACATACATCTAGGGGGTCAGACGATTCGTCTATCAATGACCCAAGGGGTCGTTCATACAGTATCTCGTAGGTGTAATATTTAACTTCGGGCGGATTTGGATCAATCGGATCAGGGGTAGTCAATGTCTTGCAGGAAAAATCGCATTCAGCCATATAGAGTAAAAACGGCAACAAAAAGAAAACAATCTTGAATTTCCAGTTCAGTCTGGACACTTTTTCACCTCCTTTGTTTAAAATCTTAGAACCCCATACGGGATTCAATATATTCACCCTGCATCTTTTTCCTAAAGAGCAGGAGTTTTCCAGAAATTAATTCTTGGTCTATATCTGTATGTTAATCTATATTAAAATTTAAAAGGTGCAGGGTTTGTAAGGTACAAAAACGTACTCGTATTTTCGTAATTTATAATATACTCCTATCCAATCAAAAAGTCAAGTGGTTGAATTTACCTGCGTATCTAATATCTTTAAAATCGTATCAATAATAAACTCTTTACGAGCATGCTCAATTTGATACTTTCTAATGAACGGCTCCAATATAATATGAATCATTTCGTGCTTAATTGTGCTTATGACATCTAATTTAGTATTAAGGTTTATTGTAACGGTATTGGTGTTTGTATTATAAAAACCCAGTGGTCCATAATTCGATATTTCAACGGTAAATTGAAGTTCTATTGATTTATTAAAAAGAAACAATAATCGTTCTGTAAATTCATTTTCTCTCTTCGCCCATTCAGTTTCAAGCCATTCTTTATAATTCTCGTGTTTTTTAATATCATATTCTTCTTCCACGGTTTTCTCTGGGAATGTAAATACTATTCTATTGGTCCTAAAAAAATTGATATTCTTATTGACCATATCAACAATTTCTTTTTCTCGTTCAATACTATTAATGACAAATTTTGTGTTTAACATATACTTTTATAATATAATATTAATTTTAATAAAAAAAGGGGGAAGCGATTACTCCCCCCTCCCGATTAATAAAGCAGGAGGCGACTCACTCACTAGCAGTTCTGAGAACAGGGACAGTAAGTGCAGTCGCAGTCACACTGACAGAAACCATTGCAGTCGCAATACGTCGACTGCGTCTGGCTAGCAGCCAGTAGTCCCCTGGGCGGCTCCTCGGGACGAGCCTCGGAAAGATTCAGTCGATTCAAAAGGTTCTCAATCGACATGAATCACCTCCTTTTCGGTCGGAAGATTTTCGCTCATAGGCCTAACAAATTCATCGGCCTTGTAAAGAGCCCATCGCAAAGGACAGCCACCACCGCATTCTGAATACCAATGACATACCTTGCATGCCGTGGAAGGATAGCGCCCAATGCGATCATAATAGCTAACAATCCTTTCGGTATTTAGCCATGTCAAAAGCGATTTATCATCACAAAAGTCACTACCGTAACGGCCTATGGGGTAATCGAATAACGCATTGCAAATAAGCAGATTTCCCCTCTCATCAAAAATTATCCCCTTTCGCTTAAGGACATGGCAAACACTCAAAATCTGACCCTTGCGCCTAAGGTCCACAATAAAATCTTGAGGCCACAAACAGAAAGGAACCATCATTTCGAAAACAATATGTCCTTCTGTTATCCGTTCAAGTTCAGGGTAGTCCCTCATAATATTTTCCGCTAATCTTTTCGGCTCTACCATATACTTTGCATTTGGTCGACCCTCACTAAAGGTGGTTGAACAGAAATCAATCTTAACTGACTTAGCGCCGCACTCAACAGCAAACCGTACCACGTCTGTCAAAGTATCAACGTAAAATGTGTTGTAGGTTATACTCACCTGTGCATTTAGCTCTTGAACGGCCCGGATAATTCCTTTCTTGACTACATCAAAATTAGTCACGCCAGCAACTTCATACAATTGCTGTGGTGTCGATGCTTTAATAGATAACCCTATCTTGTTGTTAGTATGCCCCTTGTATATTGCCGAGAAGCGGTCGCCGCCGAATCGAGCACCGTTGGTGATTAAGATATTTTGAAATCCCTCGCGCATACAAAAATCATTGAACTCCATCAATGGTCGCCACAATGTCGGTTCCCCGCCGATAACCAATAGATTACGCACTCCTATCTGCCAAGCCATCTTAGCTAGAACCTCAGCCAGCTCAAGAGACATTTCGCTCTTGGGTTCATAGCCCGTTGCTTCAGCATAACACCATTTACAACGAAAATTACATCTTCTGTTAACCGTTAGCCAAGCTGTTGCCGGTTGAATTTGATACGTCTTCATACCTCTTTCTCCACAGCACCCGTCCCATCACAAGTAGGACATTTTTCTTCGTTGATTTTTCCTTTGCCCTTACAAGAAAGACATTGTTTGAACAGATTAGAATCAAAAACAATCGGGCCGCCATCGCCGTAATCAAATCCGTATTTCCGTGGATCCTTCGTTTCTTTCATTTTCTCCTCCTATAGTTTATCTATCTCAATCTTTGCTGAAATACAGCAAATTCAATTGTAAAAGAACTCAAAAAATCTATATTAAAGGTCATTTCGACCTTATTGTTTTCTACTACTAACTTACCACATTAGATAAACCTTTGTCAAGGGTTATTCCCTACTATATATGACGATTGAAAAGGGTATTTATTACATTAAAAACCAGCGAAATCTCGCTGGTTTTTAATCGTCATTTTTATCAATCAATTTTTTATTCTCTGTCTGGCTTCTTCGGGGTATAAATTGGGTAATATCGATTATTTTATACCTATGAATTTGAATAATTAATGGCTTTCAAGAACAATTCTTTTTGTTGTGGCATAATGTCTGCTCCCGATATCTCATCTCTATGAAGCCATATATACTCTATGCCATCTGGATATTCTATAGATTTAAACTGCATTTTTTCAGGAATATCTAATAAATATACAAAATATACTCGATGACTTAAGCCGTCTCTCGATAAATATGTCCAACCATCAATTAATTGCGGCTCTGTTTCAAGCTCAAATCCAATCTCCTCACGCAATTCTCTTTTCAGGGCCTCAAAAATAGTTTCTCCGAAATGTATATGACCACCGGGTATATCCTTTATACCTTTACGCGTCCTATAATACAAAACATAGTCGCCACACCTAAAAATTATTTTTACGCACGCTTCAGGAAATTTTGGTAATGATTGATCCATGTTTTTAAATTAATTCTTTAACCTTTTTTCTGACTGCCTCGGGGTATAAGTTAGATAAATCTTGAATTTTATCCAAATCTATCCATTCCGGATAATATTGGTTGTTTTCATTCATTCTTTCTTTTTCTGGACCGCTCAATTCTGGGATGCCTGAAAATTCTTTAATTAAAAAATATAATTCCTCTTGCCCTCGATTTTCAATCTGAAAAAGTAATTTATCTATTTTGGCATCTAAAGATAATTCTTCTTTAATCTCTCTGATTATAGCATCTTCTACGGATTCATTTTCCTTAATTCCTCCTCCCGGAAAAACAAAATATTCCTGCCCGTCTTTTATCCGACGCATCAATAAAATTTTATTATCTTTAATTATTACGGCTGCGACTCTTTTTTCCATATTGATTTAATTCTTTTAAAATGATTTTAATATTTCCTTTTCAGCTTCATCAATATCTTCAAATGTTTTAAATTCAAATTTCTCTGCCTCCTGTTTATAATGGATTCTTTCACAGAAAAAGAAGCTCTCGGCTTCCGTTTTTTGTAATTCTTCTGTCTTGCCCCAACGCGGGGCTTTTTTATTTCTTTCAAAAGTTTCTTCAAATGATTTTCCTAATAAAAAAATTCCCGGAAAATTAAAATCTTTTTTAATTAAATGAGGCAATAAACTGACTCCTTCAAAAATTGCCGGTTTTCCAGATTCAATTATTTTGTTTATTCGGCGCTTGGTTTCCGGCCACAATGCCTCTGATTGATTTTTAAGATTCTCCCATTGTTTATCACAAGAAGTGTTTTTATAGTATTCCTTTTCATTCAGCTTCCAATAAAAATTAACCCACGGCTCCAACGCTGGATTCTTTCCCATTTCTTCTCGCCAAACATCAATATGTGCTATATTTTTTGCTTTAGCTATTTTCTCGGCTAAAAAGCTTTTTCCCGATGTCGGTATCCCGCCAATAAAAATATATTTCATAAAATTTTTATTTATATTGATTCTCCATTCCCTCCAAAACCTCTCTAAGAATTTTTTGATTGAATTTAACTTTGCCCTTTACGAGTTTTTCTTCCAATATTTTATAAATCGGCTCGGATAAAGGGAATCTATTCTTCAAATAATCCCAGTAATCTAGTTTATTCTCGTTCGTAATCAATGGTGTAAATGCCCGAATAAAGGTTTCTTCTATTTGATGCATTGATGTATTGTTCTTATAATCTTTGTCTAATGTTTTTTGTTTAATGATTTTTATTAATTTTTGCGAGAATTTTTTCTCGGCTTTTTTAAAATATACGCGCAGAATACAGTGCAAAGCTTCGTGGACAATATTGTGCCAACTCACAACCTCTTTTTTATCGCTTGGACCCGTAGTAATTATCGAACGATTTCTTAAAAGACGAAAATTGCTGCCACGCCAATATGAATCCAGAAAATTAACAACAACCGATATTTCCCAATTAGTTTTCATTTCCACAAAACCCGATATGTCCTTTTTGTATTTAGTTAATTTATGTCTGAATTTTTTATTATTAATAATATTATCTAAATTCGGCAAGTAATATTTCTTATAAAATTCCTTTAACCTGGTGTTTTCTTCAAATTTTTTAATCAATATTAATGCTTCATCAAGTCCTTTAAATTTCTTGAACCTTGGATGTTCTCTTTTTAAAAGACCTGTATAAGCAATGCTATTAGAATGAAATCTCTTTAACAATCCTCTGATTGGTTTGATGACTTTTAAATCGTCTTTTCTGTGTTTTATAAAATAATCTCTTATTTTCTTCCGTATCGGGTGCATTCTCTTTTTGTTGTTATTATCATCGTATCCCGACAAATTCAAAATCAAGTAAATCACGAATAAATTATAATTTTCCGAAAATTTCAGGGTCATAAATTTATTTTTTACACTTTCTTTCCATTCATTAAATCTTCTTTAAAAACCGATTGCATAAGATAGAAATTGCGGTAAATGCCGTTTTTTATTTTCATCAATTTTTGGTGCGTGCCTCTTTCCACGATTTCGCCTTTTTTAATCACAAAAATCTTATCCGCGTGGGAAATCGTGCTTAAGCGGTGGGCAATAACAAAAGTTGTTCGTCCTTCAATCAGGCGCCTTAAAGCTTCCTGAACCAGTTTTTCCGAAACCGAATCCAAGGCCGAAGTTGCTTCGTCCAAAATCAAAATTTTCGGATCTCTCAATAGTGCCCGGGCAATGGCAATTCTCTGCTTTTGGCCGGTGGATAATTTAATTCCCCTTTCTCCGACAAGCTGTTCATATTTTTTGGGAAATTTTTCAATAA
>MHMT01000009.1 GCA_001819435.1 Candidatus Portnoybacteria bacterium RBG_13_40_8 | reverse complement strand
AATTTAAAAAGGAAGAAAAAACCAAGCAAGCAGACCGAGTGGAAGGGCTGTTAGAGCAGTTGAAAAAAGAATAAAAAAGTGTTAAAATAGCATAGCATCTGGCCTGGTAGCCAAGTAGCTAAGGCACTTCTCTGCAAAAGAAGTATACGCGAGTGCAATTCTCGCCCAGGCCTCAGAGGATGATTATATGCCGCGGTGATGCAATTGGCGAGACATGACGGACTTAAAATCCGTTGGGAGCAATCCCTTGTGGGTTCGAGTCCCACCCGCGGCACCACGTAGGAAATATCAAGCGGTTTTGGTTCGCCTCGCTTCGCTCGGCGACTAATTTGTATTCAATTTTGGGGGCAAAAACGAATTGGCGGTTTCGTTTGGGGGAAAGAAAATTTTTTAATCTTAATCTATGGCAAACAAAAATATTGAAATTGAAATTCAGGTTAATGTCGAAAATTCTAAACCGTTGATAGAATTTCTTGAGAAGAATGGCGTTTTTCAGTCGGAGAAACGCCAAGTAGATGAATATTTTTCCCCAGCCCACCGAGATTTTCTCGCTACGAGACCGGTTGCAGAATGGTTGAGATTGCGTGATGCTGATGGAAAATATTCTATTAATTATAAAAATTGGCATTTTGATAAAAACGGAAAAAGTCATTATTGCGATGAGTTCGAAACCAAACTTGAAAGCATAGAGCAAACCAAGAAAATTTTTTCGGTCATCAATTTTAAATCCGTCGTTGTAGTTGATAAATTGAGAAAAATTTGGACATATAAGGATTACGAAGTTGCAGTTGATTCGGTAAAAACTCTTGGCGATTTTGTAGAGGTCGAATACATAGGTAAAGACGAAAAAGTAAATCCAGAAAAAGTAACCGGAGAAATGGTTGATTTTCTTAAAAAAGTTGGTTGCGGAAAAATAACAAGGAATTATGTTGGCTATCCATTCCTTATGCTTTTCCCAAACGAGGTTAAATATGAAGTTCAATGATTTTTTCATAGATTTTTTAATAATTTGCCGTCAAAGAAAAACTTGAAATTGTCATCGGCGCGGCTCCGCCGCAAATTCTGAATTTTTTCGCGGGGGGCTTTCCTCGCCGCCGCAGGCGGCGAAATGCGTTCGAATTATTTTAGGAATACAGCACAAGTTTTATTTATGAAAGAAATTATTTACTCATCTCATTTAATATTTCGTTTAAAATTGAGAGAAATTCCTTATGATTTACCAAAAATAATTTTATTAGAGTCAAATGAGCATTATTTTGATAAACAAACCAAGAAAAGAATTGCAATAAAATCAGTTGATTTTAAGAATGAATTAAGAGACATGGCTATAATTTATAACGAAACAGAAAATCAAATAATTTTAATTACTATCCATCCCTTGAAAAAGTATCAAAAATTTAGTAGGATAAATTCTGGGAGATGGCAAAAATTATGAATAACTCAAAATCAAAAAAAATAATAAATTATGATCCTCAAAGCGATGTGCTTTATCTTGGCGCAGGAAAAGGGAAAGAAGAAGAATTCGTTGAGGTTTCTCCTGGGGTTAATGTGGAACTTGACGAACACGGCCAAGTGCTTGGAGTTGAAATTCTAAATGCTTCAAGAATGTTTAAATCTGTAATAAAGTCATTCCAGAAACAAACTATAGGGTCAACAATTAAATAAAAATATCTTTCGAAAATCAGTTGGCGATTGAATGAAAGAATTTTTCTGGGGTAAAAGAAAATTTTTTCATATTCATTCGAAACAAAGATTTAACGAAATTTATGTTTTTTTGTTGTATTTTAACGAGACTGGTAATTTTACTCCCCCCAACCCTTGACAAATATATTTATATATGCTACACTGATAAGTATCAGAATTGAGTAGCGTTGTTTTTGGGAAAAGCACCAAAAATTCCGTTCCAAGTCTGAATAGTACTTTGTAATTACAAAACGAGAGAAAACGGCTAAAATACAGAAAGGAGTTTATTATGATTACGAATTGTCCACATTGCGGTGCAGGTCAGGAAGTAGGTTATATTGTCAAGATGAGACTTTGCCGACGTTGCGGTTTTGGTATGACATTCGACGGAAAGAAGTATCTGCCAAAAGGGCATCTGTCAGTGTCAGAAGGGTATCTGCCAGGTCGCCCAGGTCGCTTTGAAAAAATTGGCCAGGCTTCTTTTGCAATACTTTCCGCCGTAGCGATTATTATAATCTCTACGAGTATAGCACATAACACACCTGGTACGACGTTTAGTCATACGTCAGCGATGTTCCGAACAACTCCGGTTGCAAGAATGGCCATGACAGAGCAAGACAAAATTTGGCATAGCCTCTTCCCAAAATAATCTCTCGCCTCGTGCCTATACCCCCTGCGGAATTCGTCAATGACGAAAATCCAAAGGGGGCTTTTTCTTTTTGTAGAAGTGCTAAAGAATTTGCCGCCAAAGCAGTAAATTTTTCAAACTCATTTTTCTTGAAAAATTTACTGTAATGAATTATAATTAATTCATTAGAAAAACTTAAAATTGTCAAAGATCGTGGCGAAGCCGCTCAAATTTTGGGGGGCTGGCCGTCGCCGCCGAAGGCGGCGAAATGCGTTCGAACTATTTCCAGAATAGAGCACATTTTGTAAGAGAAAATTTTTTCATATTGTTTGTTGCAGAAATTCTAAGGAATTTCTGTTTTTTTTCGTCCGAGCTCGACTTTTTTAAATTTTAAAAAATTTTAAAAATAAAAGAAGACTGGTGCAAAATTTCCGCGATCGTGGATTTTTTGCAACGTTCGAGAATTCTATTCCAAAGTGCAACATTTTGATTTCTTATCGAATACTTCATATTAAATTATCTTGGTGTTGCAGTTCGGAGTTGAATGTACCCCCTCGGAGTTGCTTTTTTTATACAGATATGTTTAAATTGTATATTACCAAAATAGGTTGGTAATCCCTGCCATGGGGGTGTCGTGGTAACCGTACATTCACAAAAAGAAAGGATGGTCGTTATGCTTAAGAAAATAGTAGTAGCTGTACCGAAGAACTTAGATGAGGCAGCTAAGTTTTTGGCACGGATAGGCAAAGAACAACGCACCAATGATATAATTCAATCAGACCTCAATGCAGAAGTGGATAGATTGAAAACCAAAGCAATGGCTGATGCTAAGCTACATCAAGACAAGATATCTCAACTTGTCGAAGGACTCTTTGTTTATGCTGAGGTTCATCGCGATGAACTAACCGACGGCGGCAAACGTAAGACAATAGAAGTGCCTACGGGTATTTTTGGGTGGCGTATGACACCGCCAGCTGTATCGTTTCGTGATGTCAAATCAATTCTAAAAAACCTTAAGTCGCTTGGACTGGAGCGTTTCATTAGAACCAAGGAGGAAATAGACAAGGAAGCGATACTGAGAGAACCCAATGTAGCCACAACGGTCAAAGGCGTATCCATTAGCCAGCATGAGGAATTTATAGCAAAGCCGGCAGAATTAGAAGTAGAGATAGCAACTCGGATTGACAAGTTTAAGAGGACTGCGTCCTAAAAAATTATCATCTATTTATTTATAATTAAAGAGCTGAGTAGCTCTCAGCTCTTTTCTTTTTGTAAATTTTTCAAGCTCATTTTTAAAATTTAAAACAAATTTTTAAAATAAAAAAAGGTCATTGCAGAATTTCCACGATCGCGGATTTTTTGCAACGACCTCTTTTATAATTGTCTTTTTTAATTTATTATATCTTAATAATCTTAATACTATGAATCTTTATACTTCAATTGAGAATATCAACGGGATTGGGCCGGTTTTTCAGAAGAGATTGAAAAAGTTGGGAATCAAAACAATACAGGACTTGTTTTTTCATTTCCCGAGAAGATACGAAGACTTTTCTAATTTAATTCCCATTTCCAAACTAAAGATTAATGAGGTTTGTACGCTTCAAGGAAGAATAACATATATTAAAACTTCTCGAAGCTGGAAAAAAAGAATTTATATAACCGAAGCAATTATTGAAGATAAAACCGGGGCAATAAAAACGATTTGGTTTAACCAGCCCTATTTAACTAAAACTTTAAAAATAGGCGACAATATTTTTTTATCAGGCAAGGTGACAATATCAAAAAACGGCGCTTATTTATCTAATCCTATTTATGAAAAAGGAGATTTTTCTCTTGATCTGACTCATACCGGCCGGTTAATTCCAGTTTATCCTGAAACCGCCGGCTTATCCTCAAGATGGATGAGATATATTTTGAAGCCCCTTTTAACAAATCTTGAGAATCAAATTAATGAAACTCTGCCTAGCGAGCTGTTAAAAGAATTTGATTTAATGCCTATCAAAAAAGCGCTTTGGGAGGTTCATTTTCCCAGTTCTTTAGAATTATCTCAAAAAGCCCAGAAGAGATTTTCTTTTGAAGAGCTTTTTCATATTGAACTCTTTGTTTTAAGAGAAAGGAATCGTCTTAATAAAGAAAAATCAGTTTCTTTGCCGATTAAATTGGAAACAATACAGGATTTTGTTAAATCGCTGCCTTTTAAATTAACCAATGCCCAAAAAAAATCTTCTTGGCAGATTTTAAAAGATTTAGAAAGACCCAGGCCCATGAATCGGCTTCTTGAAGGAGATGTCGGTTCGGGCAAAACAGTGGTTGCGGCTATGGCTGCGTTGAATACGATTAAGCACGGCTATCAAACAGCTTTTATGGCTCCAACCGAAATTTTAAGCAAGCAGCATTTCCAAGAAATAGCCAAGTTTTTCTCTGATTTTAAGATAAATATCGGATTATTAACCGGCAAGCAGGATCAGTTCCGTTCTAAAAAGCTAAAAAACCAGATAATAGAGATATCTAGAAAAAAATTATTAAAAATGGTTGAAGGAGAAATTAACCCCCACACCAATAATTTGGTAGTGGGGGTAGATATTTTAATCGGCACCCACGCCTTGATCCAGGATAAAGTTAAGTTTGGAAAATTAGGTTTAGTTATTTTGGACGAACAGCATCGTTTTGGAGTGGAGCAAAGAGCCCGTCTTTGCAAACAGGGCGGGCAGGCCGATCTTATCCCTCATTTGCTTTCAATGACCGCCACTCCTATTCCCAGGACCTTGGCCCTGACGGTTTACGGAGATTTAGATCTTTCTTTAATTGATGAATTGCCCAAAGGAAGAAAAAAAATAATAACGAAAATAATTAAGCCGAGCCAGAGAAAAGAAACTTACGAGTTTATCCGAAAAGAAGTCAAGAAAGGAAGGCAGGTTTTTGTAATTTGTCCGAGAATAGAAAAGAACGAAGATAACGATGAGTTATCGGAAGCTAAAATGAACTGGGCTAAAGTAAAGGCAGTTAAAGATGAATACGAAAAACTTGGCAAAGATGTTTTCCCTGATTTGAAAATCGGAATTCTTCACGGAAAGATGACTCCCAAGGAAAAAGAAATCATTATGAAGGATTTTAAAAATAAAAAAACAGATATTTTAGTTTCTACTTCAGTCGTTGAAGTGGGAATCGATGTTCCCAATGCGACCGTAATGATGATTGAGGGTTCGGAAAGATTCGGTTTGGCTCAGCTTCATCAATTTAGAGGCAGGGTCGGACGAGGAGAACATCAATCGTATTGTTTATTGTTTACCGATTCCTTTGCCTTAAAAACCCGCCAAAGATTAAATGCCCTGATTAAATCAGAAAACGGTTTTGCTTTAGCTGAAAAAGATTTAGAAATCAGGGGGCCGGGCGATTTTTCCGGAGCAAGGCAGTGGGGAATTCCTGATTTAATGATGAGTTCTTTAAAAGATATTTCTTTGGTTGAAAAAACCAGGGAATCGGCCAAGCAGATTTTAACCCAAGATCCTTATTTAAAAAAC
>MHMT01000008.1 GCA_001819435.1 Candidatus Portnoybacteria bacterium RBG_13_40_8 | reverse complement strand
CATCTTTTCATCTGCTTTCAATTCTTTTAAAACCTCAAATCCATCTTTTTTGGGAAGAATGAGGTCTAATAAAATAAGATTAGGATCTTGATCTTTTGCCTTTTTCAGGCCTTCTTCTCCGTCAAAAGCACTCAAAACCTCGTACCCTTCTTGAGTAAGAAGTTCTTTAATTGCTTTTTGGAGACTTGGTTCGTCTTCGACAAAAAGAATTTTTTTAGCCATAAATTATTGAACAATAAATAAAGAGTGATGATTAGTGATTATCAACTCTTCATCGCCCCTTATTCACTGCTTTTTTTACTTTATTAGCAATAGGGAGAGTAAACCAAAACATACTTCCTTTATTCACTTCTGACTCAAAGCCCATATCGCCGCCAGACATTTTTATTATTCCTTTGGCAATAAAAAGTCCCAGTCCTGTTCCTTCAACTTTCTGTCTCACCAGGTTTTCGCCCCTAAAAAACTTTCCAAAAACTTGCTTCTTCAATATATCGGGAATACCCAAACCATTATCCGTAACTGTAACCAAAATCATCTTTTTATCTTTTAAATATTTTTCTGTTTGTATCTTAACCCATCCTTCTCCTTTTTTGGAATACTTTATTGCATTATCAATCAAATTCAGAACAACCATTCTAATTTTATCCGGGTCAGCGTAAACAGAGGGTATTTCTTTGTTTCTTTTAAACTTTATTTCCACATTGCAAGATTCGGCCAACATCCTTAATTCTTTAACTATATCTTCTATCAGATCCTCCGTAGAAAATGCTTTCATTTGCATCAATAATCTGCCTTGTTCAATTCTGGAAACGTTCAACAAATCGTTAACTAATTTTATCATTTTATTACCGCTTTCATTTATAATGTCGAGATATTCCATCTCTTTGTCATTGATATCACCCAATCTCTTGCTTCTTAAAAGGTCCAGAGACCATTTTAAGGCAGAAAGAGGTGTTCTTAGCTGATGAGAAACAATGCTTACAAATTCACTTTTCATTCGATTGGCTTCGGCAATTCTGGTAAAACTATTTACCAAAGAATGACCAATAATCAAAAGAATGACAGTAACCGAACAGACAATAATAATCACCGCCTCTGGCTCGACAAAACGAATACCGATAAAATAAGTTAAAATCATTGCCACAATAATTATTATTCCCATTACCAGAAACAGAGAATTGGGGCATTGCCAAAATCCTAAACCATATTTTCGACACTCAGACATGAAGTCGAGTTTTTTAAGAATTGTTTTTATTGACATACTTTTCTATTATATCACAATAAAATTAAATAAAATAATAATGCGGAGTTGACCAATCGCATCAAAAAAGATATGCTTAAAAATATTCGGGGTGTGGTGTAATGGTAGCACGAGTCCTTTGGGAGGATTTAGTCCGGGTTCAAATCTCGGCACCCCGATTCAACAACGTTTAAATCATAGAGCAATTTATTACGTTGCGGGTATAGTATAGTGGCTATTATGTCAGGTTTCCAACCTGAAGACACGGGTTCGACTCCCGTTACCCGCTCCAAAATAAAAAATATCCCGGCAGATTTCTCTGCCGAGGATATTTTTTATTCAAACCTTAATGCCTGTAAGCAATAAGGGTAACCACAAATTTAAGTAATTAGTAATTTGTAATTAGTAATTGGGAACTAACGAGCGTACTCAATAACACGGGTTTCGCGAATCACATTCACCTTTATCTCGCCAGGATATTTAAGTTCTTTTTCGATTTCTTGAGCAATGTCTTTGGCTAACTTATAAGCGCCCAAATCGTCTATCTTTTCAGGATTAACAAAAACTCTTATTTCTCTGCCAGCTTGAATAGCATATGCTTTTTCCACGCCCTGAAAGTCAGTAGCAATTTTTTCTAGCTCTTCCAGTCTTTTAATATAATTTTCTAAATTTTCTTTCCGTGCCCCTGGTCTGGCAGCCGATATTGCTTCGGCGGCCTGAACTATTGAGGCTTCAATTGTTTCGAAAGGATAATCTTCATGATGCGATTTCATCGCATCAATTACCTTTTTATCGATGCCGAATTTCTGTAAAATTTTTATTCCAATATCAACGTGAGAACCCTGAATTTCGTGATCAACGGCCTTGCCAATATCATGAAGCAGGGCGGCTTTTTTAACTATTGCCACATCGGCCCCCAATTCAGATGCTAACATTCCAGCTAAATGAGCACTTTCTATTGAATGCAAAAGAACATTCTGGCCAAAGCTGGTTCTAAAAGTTAAACGGCCGAGTAGATTAACCAATCGAGAATCCAAGCCAACAATTCCCACATCATATGCTGCCGTCTCTCCGGCTTCTTTCATTTTTTTGTCTATTTCGTCCTTGGTTTTTTCAACAACCTCTTCAATTCTAGCCGGCTGAATCCTCCCATCGGCGATTAACTTCTCTAAGGACATTTTTGCAATCTGTCTTCGAACCGGATCAAAACCAGAAATAAGAAGGGTTTCTGGTGTTTCATCAATAATTACCTCAACACCAGTTAATCTTTCTAAAGTCTTGATATTTCTTCCTTCTCGGCCAATTATTTTCCCCTTTATTTCGTCATTGGGTAAATTAACCGTCGTAGTTGTAATGTCGGATGCCTGAGAAGAAGCATATCTTTGAAGAGCAGAAACCATAATATCTCGGGCCTTCTTTTCCAATTCTTCTTTTCCGTCTTTCTCTAATTTTTGAATTTTAGCAAATATCTCTTCTTTATTTTTGTCTTCGATCAATTTTAAAATTTCTTTCTTCGCTTCTTCCTGGGATAATTTTGATATTTTTTCAAGTCTATCTATTTCCTCATCTTTCAATCTCCCTAATTCTGTCTTAATTTCTCGAACCCTCTCAACCTTCAACCTTAATTCATTTTCTTCTTTATCCAGAGAAGTTGATTTTCCTTCAAGTATTTCTTCTTTTCTTTCTAGGTGCTGTTTTGTTTTCCTAAATTCTCCTTCTCTCCTAATTTCTTCTTGCTTAATCTCATCTAATGCTTTTACTGCTTTGTCTTTTGCTTTCAATATTATTTCTTGGGCCTGAGCCTTGGCTTCAGTAACCAATTTATCAATCCTGGCTTCAGCAGTATCGGCTTGTCTCTTGGCAATAGATTGCCTGGCGAGGTATCCTAAAATCGATCCCGCGACAAGCACGCCTATTGCCACCATAAGCGGAATTAATCCTATTATCATAAATTTTGACTTTGTCTAAAAAACTCATATTTATAATCGGATAAATGATGGTCTTTTAATGCCAAAGGAATTAGTTTTAATATATTACTCATCAAGTTTATCAAAACATATTTTGTTTGTCAATTTTTATAGATTAGATTATGATTAAAGTAATGAAACCAATAGTTTTGGCAATTTTAGACGGCTGGGGAATTGGACAATCTATTAAAAATAACCCGATTATCCAGGCAAAAATTCCCAATATAAAAAAAGTGGAAAAAAATTACCCAGCCTGTTCTCTTCAAGCATCTGGAATTGCTGTTGGATTACCCTGGAATGAAGCCGGCAATTCGGAAGTTGGTCACATAGTAATGGGTAGTGGACAGATTGTTTATCAATATCTTCCCAGAATATCAATGGAGATTAAAAACGGGAAATTTTTTAATAACCTTGCCCTGCTTAAAACAATCGAACATATCAGAAAAAATAATTCTACTCTTCATTTAATAGGCTTGATCTCGAGCGGAAATGTCCATTCATATTTAGAACATGTTTACGGACTCTTGGAATTGGCGAGGCAAAAAAATATTGAAAAACTTTTTCTTCATCTTTTTACTGATGGGAAAGATGCCCCTTTAAAAGAGAGCGCTAAAATCATATCTAGCCTCCAACAAAGATTAAAGGATTCTAGTTGGAAAATTGCCACTTTAATCGGTAGGTTTTTTGCCATGGATAGAAGTCAAAATTGGGCAAGAACCGAAAAAGCTTATAACCTGCTAACTCAAGGGATTGGAGAAAAAACCCTTAATCCGGTTGAAAAAATAGAAGAATATTATGAACAAGGAGTTACCGATACCTATATAGGACCAATTGTTATAATCAATGAATTTGATGAACCGGTAGGGCTAATTAAAAATGATGACGCGGTAATATTTTTCAATTTCAGAGAAGATGGCGCTAAACAGCTAACCAAGGCATTTGTTTTAGAAAATTTTACAGAATTTCCTCGCCAATATATTAACAATTTATTTTTCTGCGCCATGACTCAATACGATAAAAAACTTCCAATAGAAGTGGCCTATCCTCCAATCGAAATAAAAAACCATCTAACAGAAGTTCTTGGTCAAAACGCAAAAAGAGTTTTAAAAATCGCTGAGACGGAAAAATATGCTCATGTAACTTTATTTTTTAACGGGGGCAAGGAAGGTTTATGTCCTTATGAAGACCGCCAATTAATTCCTACAAAAATAGTTTCTCATTATGAAGAAAGCCCGGAAATGCAGGCAGAAAAAGTTACTGACGAGGTAATTAAAGGAATTAAAAATAAATATGATTTAATTGTAGTCAATTATGCCAATCCGGATATAATCGCCCATACTGGCGACATAAAGGCAGCAATCAAAGCGGTTGAGTTTATGGATAAAACCATCAAAAGATTAATCGGTATGGCCGAATACGGAGAATGTATTTTAATAATAACTTCTGACCATGGCCATATTGAAGAAATGGTTGACTTACAAACCGGTGAGCCGCGAACCGAGCATTCAATTAACCCTGTGCCGTTTTATTTGGTGGGGCAGGAATTTAAACGTCAAGAATCAAGAAGCAGGGAGGAAATCGAAAGTTTATATTATGAACCCAGGGGAATTCTCTGCGATATTGCGCCAACGATTTTAGAATTAATGCAAATCTCCAAACCCCCGGAAATGAATGGAACGAGTTTATTGAAGGTTATAAAATAAAAAAATCGGAGAATCGATCTCCGATTTTTTAATTCCAAAAATTATCTCTATCTTCTATCGATTATTTTATCAATTAATCCATAATCTTTTGCTTCTTCTGAGGACATGTAATAATCTCTGTCGCTGTCTTTTTCAATCTTGGTAACATTCTGGCCAGTATGCTTGGCCAGAATTTTATTTAATCTCTGCTTGATTTTCAAAATATGCTTAGCCGAAATTTCAATATCCGATGCTTGCCCGCCGGCTTCGCCCATTACTTGATGAATCATTACCTCGGAATTGGGTAAGGCGAATCTTTTTCCTTTCTTGCCGGCTGCTAAAATCACTGCGGCTCCGGAAGCAGCCATTCCCACACAAACAGTGGAGATATCGGATTTTACGAATTGCATTGTATCATAAATTGCCATAGTTGCGGTTACGCTTCCGCCCGGACTATTAATATAAACAGTGATATCTTTTTTGGGGTCACTATTTTCTAAAAATAAAAGTTGGGCAATAATGCTATTCGCCACCTGGTCGTCAATTATTCCGCCCAAGAAAATTATTCTTTCTTTAAGCAAACGAGAATAAATATCATAAGCCCGCTCACCGTATTGTGATTTTTCAATTACAGTTGGTATTAGGTTCATATTATTATTTTTGCCTCCTTTTCCAATAACCCAAACACTTTCTCGTTCCTAAGCACTTCTTTAGTATACTCCCCTAAAGCTCTATGGTCAATATTTTTTTTAGCCTCTTCCATGTTTTGGTAATTCTTCAAATCTTGATTAGTTCTCTCATTTATTTCTTCTTCAGAAACATTGATATTTTCTTTATCGGCAATCGCCCTCAAACAAACAGCAATCCTAACTCTTTTTTCTGCTTGAATTTGCCAATCTTTTTTAAGTTCTTCGCGGGTTTTTCTTATCTCATTTAAATATTTTTCGAAATCCAGTCCCAAGCCTTCTACGGTAAATTTTAGCTCTTTTTCCATGACCTCTAATTCTTGCTCAATTAATTCGGCGGGGATTTCCATCTTTGAATTATTCGCCACTTTTTCGATTAGCTCTAATCTGATCCTTTGTCTTTCTTTTGCTTCTTTTTCTTCCATCAATCCTTCGCTAATGCTTTTCTTTAAAATGTCTAACGAATCGAAGTTTCCCAACGATTTAGCAAATTCGTTGTCTAGGTCGGGAATTTCTCTTTCTTGAACTAAGTTCATCTTAACTGTAAAATCTAAATTTTTGTCGCATATTCTTTTGTCCGACCAATTTTCTGGCACTTTCAGGAAAAAATTTCTTTCTTCGCCCGCCTTCATGCCTTCTATTTTTTCTTCAAAACCGGGCAAAAACCTACCTTCTCCCAAAATCAGGGGATGATTTTTGCTTACGCCGTCTTCAATTCTTGTACCGCCATGTCGAACTTCAAAATCAATTTCTACTCGATTGCCTTTTTTAGCTGATCCATTGACAGTCACGATTTTTGCTCTAGATTGCTGTAAATAATCCAGTGTTTTATTTATCTCCCCTTGAGAGATCTCTAAAATTTTTCTTCTAACTTTTATCCTCTTATAATTTGCTAACTCTATTGGAATTTCGGTTTTATTTAATTTTTGTTCATTTTTTTCCATCTTCTTTCTCTGGTTTTTTTTCTTCGGTTTTTACTTTATCTGCCTTTTTTTCTTTTGTTTCAGTTTTTTCTTTTTTTACTTTTTTCTTCTTGGCTTTTTTTTCTTCTTTAATCATCTCTTCGCTTTTAACATCTATTTTCCAGCCAGTTAATTTAGCCGCCAATCTAACGTTCTGACCCCTTTGACCGATCGCTAAAGATAATTGATCTTCCGGAACAATGGCAAAAGCGGTTCTTGTTTTATCGTCTATCTCGACGTCTAATACCTTGGCCGGAGATAAGGCATTGGCAATATATTTGGATATCTCTTCATCCCATTCAATAATGTCAATCTTTTCTCCGCCCAATTCACCGATTACTGTCTGAACCCGACTACCTTTTTGACCAACGCAGGAACCGACTGGATCAACTCCCTCTTCTTCAGAAAAAACCGCTATCTTTGTGCGAGAACCCGGCTCTCTGGCAATCGATTTAATCTGGACTGCGCCAGTTGATATTTCCGGAACCTCTATAGAAAAAAGACGACTCACTAACTTAGGATAGGCTCGCGATAAAATAATATTCGCTCCCTTCGGAGTTTTTTCAACTTTTAAAATATAAACTCTTACTCTTTGACCAATAAAATATCTTTCTCCGGGAATCTGTTCTTCGGGAAATAAAACTCCGCTGGTTTTGCCAATATCCAAGAATATGTTTCTTCCTTCTATTCTTTGCACAATTGCGCTAACAACTTCTCCTTCTTTGCCGCTATATTCATTAAAAATTACTTCTCTTTCCGCTTCACGAAGTCGCTGAACAATTACCTGCTTAGCTGTTTGAGCGGCGATGCGGCCATAATCAGTACGAGTTTCAAGTTTTGTCTGAATTTCATCGCCTGGCTTAGCGCCTTTTTTGATTTTATGGGCATCTTCCAGCATCACGTGCTTAAAAGGATTAAACCTGATTTTCTTTTCTTTTCCTTCGCCTTCTTCTTCTCTTTGAGGAATATTTTCGGCAGCCATTCTTTCAGCCTCTTCGTCGGTTACCGGTGCTTCTTCTTTGAGCATGCTTTTATTAACAACTAAAAAAATCTGGTAAACCTCTATTTCTCCAGTCTTGGGGTCAAATTTAACTTTGATATTCTGACCTTTTTTGCCGTAATCTTTTTTGTAGGCAGCGGCAATAGCCATTTCTAATGTCTCAATAATTTGCTCCT
>MHMT01000007.1 GCA_001819435.1 Candidatus Portnoybacteria bacterium RBG_13_40_8 | reverse complement strand
GGGATCTTTTTTCGCAGGTATGAAATACGGACAAAGTAAAAATTCGGGCATTTTTTCCCAAGGAAACTTTCGGGATTTCGAGAATTTATCGCCAGAGGAAAGACAGCAGAGAATACAGCAAATGGGTGCGAACGTTGTTGGCATCCGCGGAAATCGCGGAGATGGATTTGCCACCGGAGAAATTCTTTTCAAGGACGATAAAAGCATCAGCGTAAAGCTTCCCGACAGCGGATCGAAAATTGTTTTCTTTTCGGACAGCACCGAAGTTACTAAATTTACGGACGGAAGCTCAAGCGATTTGGAAGTCGGCAAGACCGTCATGGTTAATGGCACAACAAATCAGGATGGCAGCATTACTGCTCAATCAATCCAGCTACGACCGTCGGTCGTACCGGCTCAACAATAAAATTTATAGACTATGATTGCCGGTTTTGTTAGAATGAAAATATATGGCAATTAAGAGAAATAGAATTGTAACAATATTTATCGTCTTGGCTTTTATCATCGGGGCGTGGCTGTTTTTGAGATTTGTGATTGGCGGACCAGAAGATAATTGGATTTGTGACAATGGACAATGGATAAAACACGGCAATCCTCGGGCGCCAATGCCTATAGAAGGTTGCGGTCAGCAACTAAAGACAGAACTAAACTCGACCCAAGAAACTGGGTCGAATTTAGTTTCGGAATCCCCGGAAGAACCAAGCCAAAAAGTCGTGGAAAAGCCGATTGAGCCTGAAATTTTATTATTGGACGTGCCCTTTCTTGCCCAGGCGCCATTTGGCCAGTGGAGCGATCCCATTTATCAGAATGCTTGCGAAGAAGCAGCGCTTTTAATGGCAATATTATGGATTAATGGAATAAAGTCGATTTCCAAAGAAGAAGCAACGTTGGAGTTAAAGAAATTTGCGGATTTTGAAATAGAAAAATACAGTAATTTTTATGACCATTCCATGGCGGATACCGGTCAGTTAATGCGTGATTATTTCGGATATGATAATATTGAATATCGGGAAAACATTGTTGCCGAAGATATTATTAATCAGCTATTGAACGGAAATCTGGTAATTGTGCCGATAAATGGCCAAATTTTAAAAAATCCATTTTACACTCCGCCAGGTCCAGTCGAACATATGCTTTTAATTATTGGTTATGATTGGACTACCGAAGAGTTTATTACCAATGACGCGGGCACGCGCCAGGGTGAAAAATACAGATATAACCAAGCCGTTTTATGGGAAGCTATCCGTGATTATCCCACTGGCTATAAGGAACCGATTACAGAAATTAATAAAGTAATGTTGGTGATTAAGAAATGATTTTTATAAGCAGGGGAAAATTTGAGGATTTGGTGAATGAAGGAATAAAACAAATTCCAAAAAAATTTTTGGAAAAGTTAGACAATATGGATATTATAATTGAAGACGAACCAACCGAAGCTCAGATGGAAAAATTAAAACTTGGAATAAATTCCAGGCTTTTCGGCCTTTACGAAGGCATACCCCAGACAAAGAGAGGGTATTATTCCGGGGTTTTACCGGACAAGATAACGATTTTTAAGAAAACATTTGAAGAAGTTTGTTCCAGCGAAGAAGAAATAAAAGAAAGAGTTGGGCAGACGGTCTGGCACGAAATTGCCCATCATTTCGGCATGGATGAGGAAAGAGTGAGAAAAGTGGAAAAAAAGAGAAAAATGTGATATATTTAATTTTATGGAACTGAAGCAAAAAAGTTTCCTTATTTTAGTAGCAATTATAATCGGTATCGGTATCGGAATTTTTATTTGGAATCTTCTTGGCTCGGTTGTAGCCAAGGGAGTTTTTTATTATAAGATTGATGGCGATAAGGCAGATTTATTTTCGGCCAAGGACAGTAATACCAAAAAAATTCTTTCGGTTTCTGCCCGAGAGATTGATCCTGGTGATTTTCGGCCGCCAAAGCGAAACTATATTTCTCATGACCGAAAAAATATAATTTATTTCAAGCAAGTTGATGAGAAGCCCCTAGAAAATCAGGAAAACCCGGAATTAATTGCTTACAGAGTTATTTATGAGTCCATGCTGGTTAATTTGAGAAATAAAAAAGAGACCAAAATTAATCAATCAATAGATTCTGCCAGTCTGGTTTTTTCGCCAGACGATAACCAGATTGCCTGGATTAAGCAAATTGACGAGGCCACTTATCAGGAAATAGAAACAAGCGGGGGAAAAAGAGAACTTTGGATAAGCAAGACAAATGGCGACGATGCCAAGCTTTTAGCCAGCTTTGACGAGAATTTAATTTTGTTGGAGGTTTGGAGCGGGGATTATATTTACTTTCAAGGACTTTGGGATGTGAATAATCGCAGCATGGGAAGGATAAATATTAAGACAAAAGAAATTGAGAATATGGTGCCCAGGCAATGCGAAGAATTTTTGGGAAATTGTCAAAATATAGAATTTTCGCCAACTGGAAATAAATTTCTTTATGAAATTTATACCAAGAAAGACGATAAAGACATTACCGCTCTTTATTTGGGCGATTTTGACAAAAAAGAATTTTTAGAGGTTTTAACAACTGACCAGATTAGCGATAGGCTATGGTTGGATGACGAGGAAAGATTTTTCTACACCGAACAAAGCTTGGTTAAAAGAGGAGACGGGACTGCAGAAATGGATACAAGAGAGACGGTTCACGTGGTTGATATTAAAAATCAGATAGACGATAAAATATATTCAGGAAGTTATATTAGTCAATTGACTCTTGATTTGGTGAAAAGGTATTTATATTTTCTTGAAAAAGAGAAAAACGGGGAGAATTTTAATTTAAATAGATTAGATTTAAAAACCAAAGAGGTGAAAACAATTTTGACGGAGAATTATAATAAAATTTTATTGATACAATAAAATTGTCACTACGATTTCCTAAAAATTTTTATTGGGGCGCAGCCACTTCCGCATATCAGGTAGAGGGAAGAATTAAGAATGATTGGAGTAGTGCTGGAGAAAAATATGATGCCGGCATTGCTTGTGACCATTATAATCGGTTTGAAGAAGATTTTGATTTGGCTAGAAAAATGAACAATAACGCCCATCGGTTTTCCATCGAGTGGGCGAGAATTGAACCGATTGAAGGGAAATTTAATCAAGCAGAGATTGAGCATTACCGTCAGGTAATTCAAGCCTTAAAAAAAAGAAATTTAGAGCCGTTTGTTACGCTTTGGCATTTTACTTTACCGAAATGGTTTGCGGATAAGGGCGGATGGCTGGATTTGGGAGCTTCTCAATATTTTCAGAGATATGCGGAAAGAATGGTTAATGAGTTTAAAGATCTAGTAAAGTTTTGGGTTACCATGAATGAACCAGACATTTATCTTGCCCATTCTTATTTTAAAGGCTATTGGCCTCCTTTCTCAAAAAGTTTTTTCAGAACCCAACAGGTATTGAAAACCTTGGTAAATACTCATAAGAATATTCATCGGGCAGTTCATAAGATTTCCCCGGATTCTTTTGTGGGTATTACTAAATTTAATACTCAATATAAGGGAGTTTTAAAATTTTTCTCCGATTATTATTGGAATCACCAGATTTTACAGGCGATTAAAGACCATAAAAGATTTTTTGATTTTATAGGCTTGGATTATTATATTAGTCATTCTTTGTTCGAAATACTGAAAATTTCTCGTAGAGAAAAAACAGACATGGGTTGGGAAATCAGACCCGAAGGAATTTATAATGTGCTAAAAGACCTGGAAAGATATAAAAAGCCGATTTTTATTACCGAGAACGGCTTGGCCGATGCCAAGGACGGAAAAAGGGTAAAATTTATTATTGACCATCTGAAATGGGTTCATAAAGCGATTGAAGACGGAGTTGATGTGCGGGGCTATTTCCATTGGTCTTTGATTGATAATTTTGAATGGGACAAAGGTTTTGAACCGAGATTTGGCTTGGTTGAGATTGATTACAAAAATAATTTAAAAAGAAATCCTCGCCCCAGCTCCAAAGTTTACGCCGAGATTTGTAAAAATAACGCTGTAAATACATAGATATGTTTTTAGATATAGCTATTGGAATTTATGTGGCTGCTTTTTTAGGACGGATGATAGGTTTTGGTCCTGATGCGTGGTTTTTTATCGGAGCCATTCTAATAACGGTATTGCCGGACAGCGATTTTTTATACCATTTCTTAAAGCGTAAAGGAGATAGGGACAGAATCAATGATCACAGTCATCGTGATTATATCCATTATCCGTTAATTTATCTTCCGTTGGGAACTTTAATTTTTTATTTATTTGGCGGAAAAGAGTGGGCGTTTCTTTTCTTCTTCTGTTCTTTTTTGCATTTTGTTCACGACAGTATCGGCATTGGTTGGGGCATAAAATGGCTTTATCCTTTTTCTACAAATAATTTTGGATTTTTTTATCTTTATTCCAGAAAAGAGAACACGAGCCCGAAAAGAATTTTATTCTCGATTAGTAAAGAACAGATGGGTTATTATGTCAGGGAATACGGCGATAAAGATTGGTTTAAAAACATCTATTTGAAATGGCATCCGATTGCGATTGTAGAGTATACTGTTTTTATTAGTTCAATAATATTCTTATTATTTTATATTTTATGATTTGGTTATTAATTGTAGTTGTAGCTCACCTTTTTTACTCCCTGATTTTTGTAATTGATAAATACATTGTTTCCAAGTCATTGCCTCATCCGATTGTTTATACTTTCTATGTTGGGATTTTAAGTATTGCGGTATGGGTCCTGATTCCTTTTGGTTTTTGTTTCCCGTCGGCCTATTATGTTTTTTTAAGCATGCTGGCTGGCATTGCTCAAGTCGGAGGATCTATTTTTTTATATCGATCTTTAAACTTGGGCGAAGTTTCTCGGATTATCCCTTTCATTGGAAGTTTTGTGGCTATTTTTGTTTTAGTTTTGAGCACTTTTTTAATAGGCGAAAGATTGAATCTTCAACAATACATTGCCTTTATTCTGCTTGTTTTGGGCAGTTTAGTCGTTTCATATAGAAGAAAAGAGTTTTTCCAGAAACCCTTTGGTTTGGCGATTATCGCGGCTTTATTTTTTGCCATATTTTGGGTTATAACCAAATATATATATTCCGGCTCCAGTTTTATTAGCGGAACGGTTTGGGTAAGGACAGCAGTAGCCTTTGTTTCTTTGTTTTTGCTCTTGCCGAGAAAAAATCGCGAACTTATATTCAAAAAGACCGATGAAATTAAGCGCAGAACAGTCGGATTTGTTGCCTGGGGAAGAATTTTGACAATCGGCGCCGGATTATGTATGTATTTTGCTGTTTTTTTGGGAAGCGTGACTTTGGCTAATGCCCTTCAGGGTCTTCAATATGCTTTTATTTTTCTTTTGGCCCTGCTATTCTTTAGGAAAATACCAAGCCTAAAAGAGGAACTGAGCAGAGGAATTATTGCCCAGAAAATTATTGCCATTATTTTGATAACTCTGGGTTTATTCATTTTGATTATATGAAGAATAAGAAGATATACTTTGATTATGCCGCGACCACGCCATTGGATAAGGATGTGTTGAAAAAGATGTTGCCGTATTTAAAAGAAAAATACGGTAATCCCTCGTCTATTCATAAATTTGGTAGAGAGGCGAGTGCGGCAATTGATAATGCCAGAATTCAAGTGGCTAAATTTTTAGGTTGCAAAGAAGCCGAAATTATTTTTACCGGTTCGGCTTCGGAAAGTGATAATTTGGCAATTAGAGGACTGATAAAAAGTTTGCGGCGAGCAAAGGGAGCCGGAGAAAAAATTCATATTATTACCTCGCAAATAGAGCATAAAGCGGTTTTGGAAACTTGTAATGACTTGGAAAAAGAAGGAATTAAGGTAACTTATTTACCGGTTGGGCCGGATGGAATTATTAATATAGATGATTTGGAGTCCGAGATTACGCCGGAGACAGATTTGATTACGATTATGTACGCCAATAACGAAATAGGCGCGATTCAGCCGATTAAAAAAATCGGGCAAATAATTAAAAAATTAAATCAGAATAAGGAACATAGGATTTATTTTCATATTGACGCGGTTCAAGCAGCTAATTGGCTGGATTTAAATGTTAATGAGTTGGGAGTGGATTTGCTTACTTTGTCAGGACATAAAATTTATGGACCAAAAGGTGTGGGCGTGCTTTTTGCCAGAGAAAATGTTAAAATTTCTCCAATAATTACTGGCGGTGCTCACGAGTTTAACCTAAGGGCTGGTACGGAAAATGTAGCCGGAATTGTCGGCATGGGAGAAACCATCACAAAAATCAAAAATCAAAAATCAAAAGTTAAAAGTATTGAAAAATTGAGAGATAAATTGATAAAAGGAGTTTTAACAAAAGTGAAGGGTAGTAAATTAAATGGACCGATTAAAGATGAAGACAAATTGCCGAATATCGCCAATTTCAGTTTTGAGGGCTGTGAAGGAGAGGCGCTGGTAATGTATTTGGACCAAGCAGGGATTGCGGTTTCAACTGGTTCGGCTTGTACGTCCCAGGCCCTGACCCCTTCCCACGTTTTAATAGCTATGGGTTTATCCGATTTGGAAGCCCATTCAAGTTTAAGAGTAAGCTTGGGGAGATATACAACTCTGGCCGAAGTAAATTATTTTCTAAAAGTTTTACCCAAAACAGTCGAAAGATTAAGAAAAATATCCGGGAGATAAATTTATGTATAACAAAAAAATAATGGAACATTTTACCAATCCTAAGTTTTTTGGTAAAATAGAAGATCCGGATGTAATTGGCAAAGCCGGAAATCCGCGCTGCGGGGATTTGTTGACTTTATATTTAAAAATTGATAAGAAAACAAATAAGATAAAAGATATTAAATTCGAAACCCTGGGTTGCGCAGCCGCTATTGCAGCCTCAGATATGATTTGTCAGTTATCCATGGGTAAAACCCTGGATCAAGCAGTAAAAATTAATTTTCAAGACGTCTCTAATGAACTGGGAGTTTTGCCTCCTTTAAAAATTCATTGCGCTCAGCTAGTCACTGAGGCTCTAAGAGATGCAGTTAATAATTACAAGTAATAAAAATTATGAAGATAGATATCAAGAGTCTTAAAAAATATATAGTCCCAGCTATTTGTATTGCGGTGATTGTAGCGGGTACTTTCGGATTGTATTCCTGGAAAGAATCCAGGTCAAAGATTATTCCTCCTCAGAAAATGAGTGAAATAACTTTAAAATTTATTAATGAGAAAATCTTACAAGGTCAGAGTCAGGCATCTGTAGTTGGTGAATTAGTCAAAGAGAGCGGAGTTTACAAGATGAAACTAAACATTGCCGGACAAGAATATACCTCTTATGTTACGGCAGACGGGAAAGTATTCTTTCCGTCGGGCATGGAAATTCCTGCTGAAATTTTGGCAGGCGGTGAATCCGGCGGTTCTCAGCAAGATACCGGCATTCCCAAAAAAGATCTGAGCCAGGCCCTGTTGTTTGTAATGAGTTATTGTCCTTACGGTAATCAGGCCGAAGAAGCAATGTTGCCGGTAGTTAATCTTTTAAAAGATAAAGCAGATATTCAGATTCACTACGTAATTTATAACAATTACAACGGCGGTGGTTCTCAATATTGTCTAGACAAGGATAATAAATATTGTTCAATGCACGGAATTCAGGAATTAAATCAGGATGTTCGCGAAATTTGTGTCCAGAAGTATCAAAATGACAAGTTTTGGAATTTCGTAAAAGAAGCGAACTCCAAATGTACTTCCCAAAATGTTGATACTTGTTGGGAGAGTGCGGCTAGTGCTGCCGGAGTAGACATAGCTAAAGTCAAAACCTGTCAGAAAAATGAAGCCCTGACACTTCTGGAGCAGGAAGTTCAGTTAAGTAGTCAATACGGAGTTTCTGGTTCGCCCCAATTGATTATCAACGACACAGAATCCAATGCTTCAAGAACCTCCGAAGGCTATAAAACCGCAATCTGTTCCGGATTTAACAATCCGCCATCGGAGTGTTCGCAGACATTAAGCGGAGACAGCGGCACAGCACCGACTGGCGGTTGTGAATAAAAGCATGCACGAGGCATTGCTTTACGAGAAGCAGGAAAATAAAAAAGTCAGATGTAATGCCTGTAATCATCGATGCGTAATCGCCGAAAGCAGACGAGGAATTTGTGGGGTTAGAGAAAACCGCGACGGAAAATTATATAGTTTAGTTTATGGTAAAATAATTGCCGAGCATATTGATCCAATTGAGAAAAAACCATTGTATCATTTTATGCCCGGCAGTTTTAGTTTGTCCATCGCCACGGCTGGTTGTAATTTCCGATGTTTGCATTGTCAGAATGCGGATATATCACAGATTAGTAAACAAGGGACAGGTAGCAGTATACAAGAATTGGGTGAAAATAAAACACCAGAAAAAATTGTAAAACACGCTTTGGATAATAAATGTCCGAGCATTTCCTATACTTATACCGAGCCAACGATTTTTGTGGAATTTGCCTTGGATTGCATGAAATTGGCAAAAGAAGAAGGATTGAGAAATGTTTGGGTTTCCAATGGTTATATGACCAAAGAAACCCTGGATTTGATTGCTCCGTATCTTGATGCCGCAAATATTGATTTGAAAGCTTTTAGCGAGGATTTTTACCAGCAAGTCTGCGGAGCGAAATTAAAGCCGATATTAGAAAATCTGATAGAGATTAAAAAAAGAAGAATTTGGTTGGAAATTACTACCCTGATAATTCCGGGCAAAAATGATTCGGAGAAAGAATTAAAACAGATTGCCGAATTTATTAAGAAAAAACTTGGCAGCGATACTCCTTGGCACGTGTCTCGTTTCTTTCCGTATTATAAAATGAAAGACGTGCCGCCTACGCCAGTGGAAAAGGTTTATCAAGCAGTCGAGATTGGCAAATCAGTCGGTCTAAAATATGTTTATGCTGGGAATGTTTAATGGTATAATTAAGGTATGGGGGAAAAAATAATTATTTTTCTAATTCTCTTTTCTTTTATAATTTCCGTCAACTCAGTTTGGGCGAAATTTCCCGATGATTTGCCCGGTCCGCATTTGATGCCTGACGACAAGTTTTATTTTTTGAAACTTACATACGAAAAAGTAGTTTTATTTCTTACTTTTAATTTAGCCAAAAAGGCTGAAAGATATAAAACTTTCGCCGAGAAAAGATTATACGAAGGTCAGCAAATGATTATAGAGGGAAAACAAGAATTGGCAGATAAACAAGGAGAGCTTTACAAATATTATCTGAATAAAGCCAAGGAAACCCTGGAAAAAGCGATTCAAAAGGCCATGGAAAAGAAAAAAGAAGAACTGGCCAAAGAATTACAGCTTAGGGCCGAAGAGATAAAAAGCAAATTAAGTGAATCATTTAAATTATGGTAAAAGTTTATTCAACCCCAACTTGTCCCTATTGCGTAACTCTTAAAAATTTTTTAAAAGAGCGCAATATTCAATTTGAGGATATCGACGTTTCCCAAAACGAAATAGCTCAGAAAGAAATGATTGAAAAGTCGGGACAATACGGTGTGCCGGTAGTGGACATAGATGGAGAAATTATCATTGGATTTGACCAAGACAAAATTAAGAAACTTTTAAAAATAGAGTAAATTTATGATTTACGATCTGATTATTATCGGTGGTGGCCCGGCAGGAATAACAGCCGGAATTTATGCTGCGCGCAAGAAATTAAAGACGTTATTGATTACCAAAGAATGGGGCGGCCAAATGACCAAGGCAACCGAGATCGGAAACTGGCCGGGAACGAAGATGATTTCCGGAAATGATTTAATCAAGCAGATGTCCGAGCATTTAAGAATGTTTGAAATTGAAATAAAAGAAAATAAAGAGGCGATTGATATGGATAAAAAAAATGATATTTTCACAGTTCGTGATAATGATCAAACATATGAGGCAAAAGCAGTAATTATCGCTACAGGAAAAATTCCAAGAGTTTTAAATATTCCTGGAGAAAAAGAATATAGAGGAAAGGGCGTAAGTTTTTGCGCAACCTGTGATGCGCCGATGTTTAAGAATAAAGAAGTGGCGGTGGTCGGAGGCGGAAATGCCGGCTTTGCTACAGCAATAGATTTGATAAAATACGCCAAAAAGATTTATATTCTGGAATTTTTTCCGGAAATGAAAGGTGATCTTGTAACCAAGGAAAAATTGGAAAAAACCGGCAAAGTGGAATTTCATACCAATGTAGCCGTAAAAGAAATAAAAGGAAATAAGTTTATGGAAAGCTTAACCTATGAAGACAGAAAGACCAGTAAAGACCACGAGATAAAGGTTGAAGGAGTATTTATTTCTATTGGTATGATGCCCAAGGTCGGTTTTGCGCAAAAATTGGTGGAACTGAATAAAATCGGAGAAATTGTGATTGATAAAGACAATTACACAAAAACCCCTGGATTATTTGCAGCTGGAGATATAACTGACATCAAATATGAACAAATTGTCATTGCCTCAGGCGAAGGCGCCAAAGCCGCATTGGCCGCGACAGAATACTTGAAAGGAAAGTAACGCTCAGATTTATTTGTCATGTCGATACATGTCAGCCACCCCAGTGGGTGGCTGCATTAATTCTCGGCCTCGCTGGCGCCTTCGGCGCCAAACCATGCGCTCGGTCTCCGAAGTTGTCTCAGTGACAAATAAATCTTCGCCGAGAGAAGCAAATATGATATAATTAAACTTATGAAAACCTATGATTTAATTATCATTGGTGCTGGGCCAGCGGGGATAAGTGCCGGTATTTATGCTAAGAATTTTGGCTTGGATTGTTTGATTATTGGTGAAAATGTCGGGGGATTAATTAATTCCGCTTATAAAGTGGAAAATTACCCTGGCATTTTTAATATTACGGGCAAAGAATTATCGGATAAATTTGAGGAACATCGGAAACATCTGGATATCTCTCTGAGAAAAGAACGGGTAGAGAAAATAAAAAAGGAAGAATTTTTCGAGATAAAAACCGATGTTGGTGACTATCGAGCAAAGTCAATTACTTTGACTCTGGGCACCGAAACGAAAAAACTGGAAATTAAAAATATTGAAAAATTCGAAGGGAAGGGTGTCAGCTATTGTTCCGGTGATTGCGTCTTAATTTTTGAAAATAAAATTGTGGCCATTATCGGTGGAGCTAATGCGGCGGTGATGGGCGCAACAATGCTGGCCGAGAAAGCAAAAAAGGTTTATCTGATTTACAGAAAAGACAAATTAAGGGCAGATGCGATTTGGACAGAACGAATTGAGAAAATCAAAAATGTAGAGATAATTTATAATGCCAACGTTATCGAAGCCAAGGGAGGGGATTGGCTTGAAGAAATTGTTTTAGATAATGGCAAAAGTTTGAAAGTTGATGGTTTAATAATTGAGGCTGGAGGCGCGCCCAATACGGATTTAATAAAAAGTCTTGGCATAAAAACCAATGAATACGGTTATATTGAAGTAGACAGGAATCAGGCAACCAATATTGAAGGTGTTTTTGCGGCAGGAGATATCACCACTGGTTCGAATAATTTCAGGCAAATAATCACTGCTTGTTCCGAGGGCGCCATCGCTGCGCTCGGCGCTCTAAATTATTTGAATAAAAAGTGATATAATTAAGGTATAACAATTAATATTTTAAAAATATGTTTATTAAAGTAGCAATTAATGGATTTGGCAGAATAGGTCGAACATTTTTTCGCTTGGCTCACGAAAGACACGAATTAAGAATTGTAGCCATAAACGATTTGGCTGATTTAGAAAATCTGGCTTATCTTTTGAAGCACGACAGCGTTTATCGCAATTATGCCCGTAAAGTTGGCACCGACGTTAAAAACAAAAAGTTAATCGTTGATAATGACAGAATCGAATTTTTACAGGAGAAAGACCCGAGCAAATTACCCTGGGCAAAATTAGGCGTTGATGTAGTAGTTGAATCAACCGGATTTTTTGAAACCTTTGAATCGTCCAGTGCTCATTTGAAAGCAGGAGCGAAGAGAGTGGTGATTACTGCGCCAGCCAAAGACGATGATGAAAGCATGAATTTGGGGGCTACGGTTTTATTGGGTATAAATGAAAAAGATATGGTCAAAGTAAAAATTACTTCAAATGGTTCTTGTACCACCAATGCTGTGGCACCGGTGATGGCAGTTCTCTCGGAAAATCCGGGAATTAAAAAAGCAGTCTTGAATACCATCCATGCTTATACCGCTACTCAGAGAATTGTTGATGGGCCCGATGCCAAGGATTGGCGCAGGGGGAGAGCAGGAGCAATCAGTTTAGTCCCCTCAACAACCGGTGCAGCGGTTACCGTAACCAAGGTGGTTAAAAATCTCAAGAATTTATTCGACGGAATTGCCATTAGAACGCCGGTACCAACAGTATCTTTAGCTGACATTACTTTTGTTGCCAATAGAAAGACGTCGGTTGAAGAAATAAATAATATTTTAACCGAAGCAGCCAAGAAAACTCATTGGAAAGGAATTTTAGGCGCAAGCAAGGAACAATTGGTTTCTTCTGATTTGGTCGGCGTTACTACTGCCAGTATTGTTGATTTGAATTTTACCAAAGTGATTGACGGGGATTTAGTTAAAATTTTGGCTTGGTATGATAACGAGTGGGGTTACTCGGCAACATTAGTTGAACACGTAATTAAAGCAGGAAAATTAATCAGTAAAAAACCATGATTTATTTAGGAGCTGATCACGGAGGATTCAGCTTTAAAGAGAAAATTAAAGAATTTTTAAATGAACTCAAAATAGAGTACCAGGATTTGGGTAATTTAAAATTTGATCCAGGAGATGATTTTACTGAATTTGCCTTATCGGTTGCAAAGAAAGTTGCAGAAACCGGCGGAAAGGGGATTTTGTTCTGTACTAACGGATTTGGAATGTGTATTGTTGCCAATAAAATAAAAGGAATTCGAGCGGTTGTGCCGACAACAAAAAAGACTGCACAGCAATCCAGGGAACATCTTGACGCAAATGTTTTATGTCTCGGTGAGCATGTGGTTTCTTTCAGAGAGGCAAGGAAAATTATAAAAATTTGGCTGGAAACAGAATTTTTCAATAAAGAAAGGTACACTAGAAGATTAAAAAAAATTGAAGAAATAGAAAAATGAAAGTTGAAATAATTCCTACAATTTTAGTAAATACTTTAGATGAGATTGAAGAAAAGATTAAGCTAGTGGACAGGTATGTAAATTGGGTCCAGTTGGACGTAATGGACGGAGTTTTTGTAAATAACGAAACTTGGCCCCATTCAGTCGTGCCGGGAAAAGCGGAAAAAGGAGTAAGGTATTTTAAAGAAATTCAGAGATTAAAGAAGTCAAATCCGCCAGCTGGCAGAAAAGCGAAAATAGAAGTTCATTTGATGGTGGAAAAGCCGGAGGAAGAATTTGAAGAATGGCTGGAAGTTGCGGATAGAATTATAATCCATTTTGAATCAAAAATTACAAACCGAGAATTGGGAATAAGAGATTTGATTAAAAAAGCGCATCAAAAAAAGAAGGGGATTGGCCTTGCCTTAAACCCAGAAACTCATTATGCCGTAGCCACGCCGTTTTTAAAAGAATTGGATTTGGTTTTATTCATGACTGTTCAGCCTGGCTGGGGCGGCCAAGAATTTAAAGAATGGACTTTGACAAAAATCGAGGCCTTGAGGAAAATCTGGCCAAAAGGAGATATTGAAGTAGACGGCGGAGTGAATAATGAAAATATCGAAAAAATAATCAAATCTGGAGCAAATTTAATTTGCGCCGGCACATATATTTATAGAAGCAAAGGCATTGAAAAAGCAATTAAAAGTTTAAATATCTAAATTATGTTTGATATTGTTACTTTTGGTTCGGCGACGAGAGATTTGTTCTTGAAGAGCAAAGATTTTAAGACCCTGAAAAGTAAGAAATTCATTACTGGTCAGGGTCTTTGTTTTAATTTGGGCTCGAAAATTTATCTTGACGATTTGTTTTTTGCCACTGGTGGCGGAGGGACAAATGCGGCTGTTACTTTTGCCGGGCAGGGCTTAAAAACCGCTTGCGTTGGTAGAGTTGGCAACGATCCGGGTGGAAAGGCAATACTGGAAGAACTGGAAAAATTCAAGATTAGGGGGCTTATTAGCGAAGATAAAAAAATAAAGACCGCTTATTCTATAGTTCTTTCCGTATCCAGAAAAGAAAGGACGATTTTAGTTTATTCTGGCGCTTGCCATTATTTAACGCTCGAAGACATTCCTTTTAATCAGCTTAAAACAAAATGGATATATATTGCCGGTTTATCCGGAGATTCGGCCAAATTGCTTTTGCCAATAATAAATTTTGCCAAGAAGAATAAAATAAAAGTGGCCCTGAATCCGGGCGCTGGCCAATTGGCCTTGGGGTTAAGGGGTTTAAAAAATATTTTAGCTACGGTTGATGTTCTGATTTTAAATCAGGAGGAGGGCGCTAAATTGGCCGGCTTACCATTTGAAAAAGAAAAAGAAATATTCAGGAAATTGGATAAATACGTTAAGGGAATTGTGGTCATGACCAAGGGGCCGAAAGGCGTGGTTGTATCCGACGGAAAATATATTTATTCTGCAGGAACATTTAAGGAAAGAAGATACATAGATAGAACTGGCGCGGGTGATGCGTTCGGTTCGGGATTTGTTTCTGGATTGGTAAAGGTGGGCCAGCCCAAGGCTGGTCGGCCTTGGGCCGAAAAAATCGAGGAAGCAATTAGATTGGGCAGTGCCAATGGCACGGCCGTGGTAGAAGAATTGGGCGCGAAAAACGGATTATTGACTAAAAACAGATACGAAAAAGAGGCTAGGTGGAAAAAATTCAAGATTACAAAAAATAAATTATGAGTTCACAAGAATACATTGCCAAAATCTTAAGAGTCAAGCCGGAAATAATTGAAGAGATGGATAAAAAAATGTCGGTAATTTCCAGAAAAACCGGCGTGCTCGATAGAATAGTCAAAGAAAACGAAGAAAGAATAAATAAGGCTCTAAACTTAATTGGCTGTCATAATTATCGGGCAGAGAGCGTTTTCCGAGTTTTAATTACCAGATTACAGGAAGACGATCGAGCATTGTATAAATTATTCAAAAAGCCGAACGGAACAACGGCTAAAGGCCTAAAAACTCTTTTTAATTTTGCTTTAGAGCTGGCTAATATTGACCAGCTTTTTGTTTTAAAAAAAGAAAAAGCCGAAGAAATTTTAAGAAAAAATCCCCCGCCAAATATTCTTAAGGCATTGAAATATAAAAGTACCGAAGCATTATTATCCAAAGAAGATCTGGTAGAAATTTTCTCCGCCCTCCGGTTTGTAGAAACCAACGAATGGATGCATAGGGCATTTGATGAAACTTATAAAAACCTAACCCCTGATGATTTCGAAAAAAGAGATATTGAGTTGAGAGTCTTATCGGGCAAATGGTTAAAGATAGCAGAAAAATTTGTTGGTAAGAAATATCATAACATCAGTCATCTAAAAGAATTGGGAGTGATTTTTATTATTCCTATAAAAATTGATAGTCCTGGCGAGACACTTCGTTTGTTCTCCTTAATTTTGCATTATCTACACGAGATAAATTTTTATTCAGAATTATTTGAGAAGCAATCAAAAGAACCAGAATTTGGAAACAGGTTAGTCTCTTTGCTTAAGGGAGAAGTATTGGAATCGGATAGAAACGAAGGAAAAATGAACTGGATGATAATCCAGCGTTACTTAGCCAAAGATAATTCAGAAGATTTACGTTTATTTATTCCGCATGTAAATCCCGAAGCCCTACATTGGAAAAAGGCGGAGAACGATATAAGTCGACTCGGGAAAAGATTCAAAGATATTGAGTTAGAGTTATGGTTAGAGCTTGACTGGGTTGGGGGATTTTTCAAAAAGATAAAAGGCGAAGAATTGGTGAGTTTTGATTTAGTTGATAATGTTATGGCCTTGGTTCAAAAAGAACAAAGAGTCAAATATCTTTATCATCATCAAGAAGCTTTATGGAACCATATTTTTGAAGAATATATGGGTGAGAAAAATTTAGAAAAATTATTGGTAGAAAATTTTAACAAAGGAACAATTAATTTAAATTAATAAACATATGATTACATCACATTTTTATAATAAATTTTGTTGGTTGTCCCGGTTTTTATTGCCTTTATTTCTGTTTATATTAATTTTAGGAAATACACCATCGGTTGTGGCTCAGACTCAGCCAACTTTATGGGTTAATAGTGTGCTTGTTCCCTGGGGTGGCAATGCCCCTCTTTTGGGTGTGGTCATCACGGGTATAGTTGGTGGCTCAGCCACGGGCCCTATTACTTATACATTCTATTGTAATCGTTCAGATTCCGGTACCAACATCACCGCGGGTTATGTTCATAGAGCACAAAGCAATTTAGAATCTTACAGCGCGCCAGCCGGAATTTGTGATTCTGTATATTCTCACGCCGGTTTTTATTGGGCTAAAATAATTGCAGAAAGAGGCGGCGTTGTTCGTGAGGTAAGGGCTACGGTCAATATCTTTGATATGACTCCGCCGAGCATTGATTCTTTTAATGTTCAACCGCGATTCCGAGACACCGTGGGCTCATTTACGATTAATTGGAGCGTTAGTGACGAAAATAATCTTAGCCGAGTAGAAGTATGGAGGACTACGGATAATAATGGTCAGCCAGACCAGAGTAATTGGATACAGATACACACTCAATTTGCCTCTGGAAATACCACTATTACTGGACAATATATTGATACCCCACTAATGGGGATTTATTGGTATGGAATTCATGCATTTGATCAGAGTGGAAATATGGGATTTGAACCCGCGCCAATTATGGTCAGTAATGGTATCCCTGCTCCTACTGTAGATATTCAGGTTAAACCAGCAGGTTCAGGCACTTATTCAGATGGTCCAATTACCATTGATTACAACACAGCCGTTGATCTTCAGTGGACTTCAACCAATGCCACATCTTGTACAGCATCGGGCGGTTGGTCGGGGTCAAGAAATACTTCGGGTAATTATACTACCGGCAGTCTTATATCAACAACAACTTTTTATTTATTCTGTTCTGGGCCGGGTGGTAATAATTCAGACAGCGTTATTGTCAATGTAAGTGCGCCTCTTCCTCCCGATCTTACCTTGTCCTCATCTCAGACCGTGATTACGCTTGGTCAAAGCGTTACTCTTTCCTGGTCTTCATCAAATGTTAATTCTTGCAATGCCTTTGATGCCTGGTCTGGGAATAAACCTACTTCTGGCAGCGAACCGGTTTCTCCCGTTCAAAGTTCCACCTACACTTTGACTTGTACCGGTGATGGAGGAACTATTTCTAGATCAATATTTATTACTGTTAATCCGCCGCCCGATACCACTCCGCCATCAACTCCCACCAGTCTTTCTGCTGCAGCTATTTCGACCAGTCAAATTAATCTGTCTTGGACAGCATCAACCGATAATGTGGGAGTAACCGGTTACAGGATATATCGAGGAGGAACTCAAATTGCTACCTCAGCCGCCACTTCGTACCAAAACACCGGTCTTTCTCCTTCAACTACTTATACTTATTATGTGGTTGCTTATGATGCTGCCGGAAATGTATCTGGTCAATCAAATTCTGCTTCGGCCACGACTCAGGCATTGCCTTGTACGGGCACATGCATGACTAATTCTTGTAGTTCATATAATAGCTGTAGTACCGGTTCAGGAACTTGTTCTTCCGGGTATTGCTGTTCGGGGTCATGCACAACTCCACCCCCGCCCTGTACTGGCAATTGTTATACTAATTCTTGCAGCTCATATAATAATTGCTCGATAGCTTCAGGAACTTGTTCTTCCGGGTATTGTTGTTCGGGAACGTGTACAACACCATGTACCGGGACGTGCCTACCTAATTCTTGTTATACATATGATAGCTGTAGTACCGGTTCAGGAACTTGTTCTTCCGGGTATTGTTGTTTGGGAACGTGTACAACATCCCCGGTTGACACTGATGGAACCCCCGGATTTATAAGAATAGAAAACCCTCTTCTTCAGGGGGATATTAAAGGAGTTATTGACGCTGTCGCTGGTATTCTAAAGGTGATTGCCGTTGGTATAGGCGTGCTAATGATTATTATTGCCGGTATTATCATCATGACTTCTGGCGGCGACAGAGATAAATTAGAAACAGGCAAAAGAATTTTTAAATGGACAATAGTCGGTGTAGCGATTGTTATGGCCGCCAGTTTTATCCTGGAGCTTATTAAGGAATTAAT
>MHMT01000006.1 GCA_001819435.1 Candidatus Portnoybacteria bacterium RBG_13_40_8 | reverse complement strand
ATATTCTATATTAACCAAGTCTTTAAGATTGTTTTTTGTCAGAACGGTTGAGAAATACATCTGTATTTTACTCTTTTTGTATGTTTTATCTATTGCATTTATAACATTTTGAAAATTGCCCTTTCCTCTTATGGAGTCATGAATTTCTTTTGCCGAACCTTCTATGGAGATACCTATCGCACTAACGTATTTATTAATGGGCTTCTGATATTTAGAATAAAAATCTGTATTAGTCGCCAAACAAATTTTAATGCCTTTCTCCCAAATATATTTTAATATTTTTATGATATCTTTTCTTAATAACGGTTCTCCGCCCGTAATTCCAATTCCTTTCACGCCATATGCGGCCAAATTATCTATGATTTTGTAAACTTCGCCCGTATTAAGGTCTTGACGATTCGGGCGGAAACAAAACGGGCAATTTCTGTCGCATTTGGAAGTAATTCTCCAACAAACTATTTCGGGATAATTCTTTTGCATAAATATGGGTCGAAATAAAGAATTGTTTTTTTATGCTTTCCCACTGTTTTTTAGTTTTAAAAACACCTCTTTTAATTTCAGACGAATTTTGCTTATAAAAAGAATCTATATATTTTTGAATTAATAATTTCTGTTTTGATAATTTTTCATTTTTTGTATTTCGTAATTCAGGATGCGGCTTATAAATCGCCCAATTCAGATCCCTATCGCTCTTTTGGCATTTGGACCAATTATAAAAATTAAGGAATGTTTCCAGTTCCTTCTTTTTGTTAATGACAAATTTTAGATTTGGATAATTTTTTTTTCATAAAAATAAGGCCGGTTATTTCACCAGCCTTATTGTAGCAATTTTTGATTCATTTGGGAATACTGATCCCAGATTATCCATTCGAGTGCCGAAAAAAGAGCAGCGCTGTACGAGAAGAAGAGCTAATCAACAAATTATTAGATATGATTGAAAAAATCGATATGAACGAATTGGGATTAAAAGTAAGATTGGAAGATGAGATTGCGCGATATAATAAATTTCAGAATATGATGGGAGCTATAAATAGCACCAAAGTAAAAACAAAAATGTTGAATACCCGAACGTTCGTTAAATATATTCTCAAAGAAGGAAGCATAACTGAAAAACGCGAACTCTTGGCAAATATGAAAAGCAGATTAGTTATTAAAAATAAAGAAGTTACTCTGCAAGAATAAAAAAATGGGGCGTGGATTCTGTTTATCCACGCCCCGCTAATTTTTTTTGCCTCCTCCTTTAGGCTAAACTAAAGAACTTTCTTCGAAAGAGTTTCCTTCTCTTGCGAAGCCGGTTTTTCCGGGCTGATCTGGCTGAACTTTTTTATAAAAGTCGCGGCCAAACCTTCGAGCGATCCACCACCACCGGCCACGAGGACATCGGGCATGATCTTGATGCCTTTTTCCGCGAGAGCCTTGATGGCATTGACGATTGCCGTGGGCACAGCTCCGAGAGCATCGACTTGCTTTTGATAGGCTTCGGCGTTCGCCATGCCGACGGCCCGGACTTCGACGCCTCGTGCGGTGCCGACGCTCGTGAGATAGCTCGCTTCGCCATCGCCTTCGACCTTGCGTGCTTCGGCCTTGTTCTTCATGATAATGATGCCGACTTCTGATCCGGCGAGTTCGGCCTGCTTGTCGGCGATACCCTTCGCCTTCTCCATGTCGATTCTCTTCACTTCGGCTTCTTGCTGTTTCTGGTAGGTCTGGATCTCTTGGTTCGCGATTTCACGCGAGGTCAAAACCTTGACCAGTTGTTCGGGCAGAATAACGTCCTGGATGTAGACGCCGCGAGTCTCGACGTGATAATCGGCGAGCTTTTCGCTGATGTGCTTCATGGCCTCTTCCTGGACCTGTTGACGCGTCTCGATGAAAACGATAGCAGGCATGCTCTGCAGTTTGTCGCGGAAGTGATTGCCGACCGCGGCCTGCAGCACTTCGTTGACGAGGTTGAGCATGGTGCCAACCATCGAAATGACCTTGGGCGCCTGGGTGTCGGGAACATGGATCTGAACCTGTAGATCGATCTTAAAAACGAATCCTTCGCGGCTCTTTGCGTCGATCTGCTTCAGGTTGGCGTCGAGCTTGTGTGCCGTGGAGGTCGCATCTGCCCAGTTGAGATTGAGGATGCTTGTCGGTACGATCTCGTACTGGTAGATGTTGGGGTTGATAGCATATTTGCCGGTCCGGAGAGGTTCGCGCCAGATGCCACGATGGCCAGGCCGTACCAGACTGCCGAACTTGAATTCCGTACCGCTGGTGTCTTCGGAAGACAGACCGACATAGGCCTTGATGACCGCGACTTCGCCCTGTTCGACGACGAGCATGGGTGCCCTTTCGACCTTGATGAGAAACGGGTTCAAGGTGTAGGAACCATAAAGCAACGGGTCGTGCTGGAGACCGATGCGGCCGTCGTTGTCCAGGAACGCTTGGAAGTCCTGATAGTTGTTGTGTAGATTGTTCTTGCTTCCGAGTAGTTGCTCGATGAGTTCCATGTCGTGCGTGTCTGTCTTCTTTTCCATCTCGGCGATGTCGACGAAAGCGCCAAGCCTGCTTGCGATGTCGCCCGGAGGCAACGGATTGCCTTCGAGAACCGTGACGATGCCGATGACATCGCGCACCACGGTCTTGCTGTGTTCGCCAACCTGGATCTGTTCGGGCTTGAGCACGAATACCTTCAGCTGTTCTTCGGTAAGACCGAAGTTCTGAAAAGTGAGCTGCCCCTTGCCTCTGAACTGAGCGTCGATGGGCGCGCCGTAAACGCGTTGGCGCGTGATGACGAGGAAACCGATGGGATGGATGGGCACGAGCGTTCCAGGACCGAGCACCTTGCGCTGGATGCCTTTCTGTCCGCCATTGCGGATGAAGGCCTCGAGATCGACGAAGTTGCCGAACGCGGACTTGTATATCGCGGACTTCGCGCCTTGGGGCAGTTGTTCGCCGATTTGAGCGATCGCGATTCCGATCTCACCCGGAGGAACTTGGACCCAAGGGTGCCTCGTAACGTTGTAGAGTAACCAGAGCTTGAAACGAAATCCAGGCATAAGCATTTTGGCTTCGTAACCGGCTTCGTTTTTAAAAGCGATGGGGTTTTCACCCGGTAGCTTTTTCCCAAATCGTCTCATGACCAGTCCGACTTCGGTGGGACCGATGTTCCGGATGGACGGAGCGATGACTCCGAAAAGAATGATGATTCCGATAAAAATCAGAATCATCTGTCCAATGGATAAACCTAAAAACATGGTAGCCTCCTTTGGCTAAAAATATCTTTCCCAAACTTGATCCGCCCTTCCTTTCAGAAAGTGCGGCATTGGAAAAGACACAACAGGAACAATAATCTTGCCAGTAGTTTTCACCTCCTAATTTTATTTCTTTTATTTGTCAAAGGACAAATTTTATACGCAAAAAGAGGACAATTATGCCCCCTCCCTTCTTCTAGATTTTACGCAAAAACTGATAACAGTTTTGCTATTATCAGTTTAGCATATACCTAAACTTATGTCAATATCACGGGCCGATAGGACTTGAATTGATTTTGTTCGTAAAAATGAAGCAAATCGGTCTTCTCGGTAAAAAATGTGTCTGGCGCCCGAAACGATATTCAAAACCGTCTCGGTCTAGTACTAAACGGATTCGAGACTAGAACTAATTTTGAAGCTAAATGGTCTGCCTCGATAACGCGCTGACTCGTGCTGCGGGGTCTGGATTCGGACCAGAATTTTTAGGTTCAGAGCCTAACGTGCTACCGTTACACTACCCCGCAAAATAAAAACCTAATTAAATCAATTAGAAATTAGGTCAATTAGAATAATTAGAAATTTTAAGGTTTATTCCTTCAAATACTTCCTCACCGCAATCATGGTACTGAAACCGCCCAAAATCACGCCTATTCCCAAAAGCAAGAGAAAAAATGACAGTAAATTGACTTTAAAATAGGAAAAAACATCGCCAATGGGTAAAAATCCCGAAATCTTTGGAGAAAGAAAATAGAAAAGAGGGTATAAAATTAAAATTGTCACTATGGTAGCAACCAAACCATATAAAACGCCTTCAACGAAAAATGGACCACGGATAAACCACTTACTTGCCCCGACCAATTTCATTACATTAATCTCCTCACGCGAACTGTAAATCGCCAAACGAATAGAATTGAATGTAACCAAAAATACGATTAGCGCCAGCAATGCACTCAATCCCAGTCCGCCGGTTTTAACATCTACTACAATCTTATTCAATTTCTCGATTATATCTTTGTTCTGCATATAGTTAACTTTGTCAATCAGATCTTTATAATAAACGCTTTCTAAAAACTGGTTAATGCTGGCATATTGGTTTGCTTGACGGGCTTTTATATTTAAACTTGCCTCTAAAGGATTAAATTCTAATTCTTCCAAGCTCTGAAGCAATACCGGATTGTCTTGATGTTTTTCTTTAAACCTTATTAAGGCTTCATTTTGAGAAACATAAGAAACATCTTTAACCTCTTCTAATCTCTCAAGCTGGGATTTTACTTGCAAAATTTCCTCTTCATGGGTCTCTAACTTAAAATAAACACTTATATCAATCTTGTTTTGAAGATTGGCTAAAACCACATTGGCTACCACGTTCAGCATTAATAAAACAGTAATCACTAAAAGAGTTAAAGTCATAATACTAACCGTGGCTGTCGAAAGCCAGCCATTTCGCCAAAAATTAGTCAAACCCCATTTTATAATTCTCTTGAATGACGTGAACATAGTTAAACGATATAGCGGCCGTTTTCTTCGTCTCGAATTACTCGGCCGCGATCTAAACTAATTACTCTTTTGCTTAAGGCATTTATTATTTCTCTATCATGAGTAGCCAAAATCACGGTTGTCCCCAATTCATTAATCCGGCAAAGCAATCTTATTATATCCCAAGTATGAAGAGGGTCAAGGTTACCACTTGGTTCATCGGCCATTAAAATATCCGGTTTATGAATTAGGGCTCGACCGATAGCCACTCTTTGTTTTTCTCCGCCCGAAAGTTGACAAGGAAAATTATCGGCTTTATCAACTAACTCAACTAAACTTAAAATTTGAGGCACGTCTTCAGATATATCTTCTTCTGCTCTGCCGGCTGCCTCCATGGCAAAAGCAATATTCTCATAAGCGGTTTTATTCGGAAGTAATTTAAAATCTTGGAAAATTGTCCCAATTTTTCTCCGGTAAAGAGGCAGCTCTTTTGATTTTATATTTTTCACGTTTCTGCCGTCAACCAAAATTTCCCCCTCGCTGGGCGGTTCTTCTTTTAATAACAACCTTAAAAGAGTGGTCTTTCCGGCTCCGGAACGACCAACAATAGAAACAAATTCCTTGGGCCTAATACTGAAAGTCACATCTTTTATGGCTGCGCAATCGCCGGGGTAATATTTTGAAACATTTTTAAATTCAATCATGTTATTTTAATTTTATTTCTGCTTCTATAAACTTGTCTAAGTTTCCGTCCAATACATCTTCTGTATCCGATGTCTCTATGTTTGTCCTGTGGTCTTTGACCATTTTATAAGGATGAAGAACATAAGAACGAATCTGACTTCCCCACTCGGCTGACGGCAACTCTCCACGTAATTCGGATTTTTCTTTTTCTTTTTCCTGTATTTTTTTCTGATAAATCTTGGTATAAAGCAGCTTTAAGGCTCTTTCTTTGTTTTGAGCCTGACTTCTTTCGCTTTGACAAGAAACAACTATCCCTGTCGGCAAATGACTGATCCTAACTGCGGTTGAACGCATATTCACATTCTGACCACCCGGCCCAGAAGAACGAAATGTATCGATTTTTAATTCGTCGGGCTTTATTTCCTCCGCCAGCTGGCGGATTCCTGTGTCTTCGCTAATGTCCGGCAAAATTTCAACTAAAGCAAAAGAGGTATGGCGCAAATTATCAGCATTGAAAGGTGAAAGACGAACCAAGCGATGAACTCCATTCTCTCCTTTTAAATATCCGTAGGCATGCGAACCGCTTATCTCAATGGTTGCGCTTTTAATCCCTGCTTCCTGTCCGTGGTTGATATCCAATATTTTGGTTTTAAAATTACGATTTTCGGCATAGCGGGAATACATCCTTAAAAGCATATTTGCCCAATCTTGAGCTTCGGTTCCACCGGCACCGGAATATATCGAAAGAATAGCATTTTTCTTATCGTATCGACCAGAAAAAAGAGCCTTGAATTCTTCTTTTTTAAATTTTTCTTCAAGGTCTTTTAATTTTTCTTCTATCTCCTTTTTTAAGCCATCATCCATTTTGCCCATCTCAACTATCTCGGTCAATCCGCTCAATTCTTTGTCTATATTATCCCAAAATTTAATTTCTTCTTTTAATTCAGCTAATTCCTCGCTAATTTCTCCCGCTCGTTTGGTGTCTTTCCAAAAATCATTTTCTTGGGTTAAAACCTCTAATTGTTCTATTTTTTTCTTCTTTTCGCCCAAGTCAAAGACAGTCCGCAACTTGGCGGGTTTTATTTTTTAACTCGTCGATTTTTTCGCGTATTTCCATGTTCTTTTATGATACCTTAAAAAAATTACAAAAACAAGTTAAAGAAAAAGCCGAGGGTGAGACTTGAACTCACGACCCATGCTTTACGAAAGCATTGCTCTACCACTGAGCTACCTCGGCATAAGCGGGATACCAGAATCGAACTGGCGGCTCTTCCTTGGGAAGGAAACGTATTACCACTATACTAATCCCGCAACGTAATAAATTGCCTTACAATTTAAACGTTGCAGAAACGTTTAAATTTTATATTAAAATTTCTTACGTTTCGCAACATTCCAATTTTAACTCTTTTATTGATATTTTTCAATGTTTTTGGTATATTTAATAAATATGGCGCTATCGTCTAATGGTCAGGACAACAGATTTTCAATCTGTCAATCCGGGTTCGATTCCCGGTAGCGCTACCAATATATGCTAATCTTAGGAATTGAAACATCTTGCGATGATACGGGAGTCGCGATCGTTGAAGCCCCCAATAAAAAGGGTGCTTTTAAAATTTTATCCAATATCGTATCTTCGCAAATAAAAACTCACGCGCCATTTGGCGGAGTGGTGCCGAATTTGGCTGCAAGGGAACATTTAAAAAACATCGAACCCTGTTTAAAAACAGCCTTGAATGAAGCTAATGTTAAAATGAAGAATATTGATTTAATCGCCGTAACTATTGGGCCGGGCTTAATCCCCTCACTTTTGATTGGGGTAAATTTTGCCAAGGCATTGGCATATAAGTTCCAAATTCCTATTGTGCCGGTTAATCATATCGAGGGTCATATAGTTTCTGCTTTATTGGGTGGCGATTTTAATTTCGAAACTCGAATTTCGAATTTCGAATCAAATTCGAATTTTAAAAATTCAAAAATTGAATCAAAATTAAAAATTCAAAATTCAAAATTTTTTCCTGCTATTGCCTTGGTTGTCTCTGGTGGTCATACCCAGCTGGTTCTAATGAAAGATTTTGGCAAATATAAAATTATCGGCGAAACACGTGACGATGCGGCTGGTGAGTGTTTTGATAAAGTAGCCAAGCTGCTTGAGCTGGGATATCCGGGAGGACCAGTCATAGCTGCCCAAGCAACTAAATTTCAAATTTCAAAATCCAAATTTCAAATCAAATCCAAAATCCCAAATTTCAAATTACCGAGGCCGATGATCAAACATAAAAATTATGATTTTAGTTTCAGTGGACTCAAAACAGCGGTTTTGTATTTAGTAAAAGATAATAAAAACAAACTAAAAGATGAAAAATTTATTCAAGAAATATGCCACGAAACCCAACAAGCGATAATTGATGTCTTGATTTCAAAAACCCTGCGGGCAGCCAAAGAATGTAGGGCAAAAACAATTATTCTTGCCGGCGGAGTAGCGGCAAACACAGAACTGCGCGAGCAGTTCGAATTCGAAATTCGAAATTCGAAATTCGAAATTAAAGATTTTTTGGTTCCGCCAAAAAATCTTTGTACCGACAACGGCGCGATGATTGCCATGGCCGGATATTTTGGAGCGAAGCGACATCCCGCTCCGCGGGATAATTCCTGGAAACGAATCAAGGCCAATGCTAATTTACGAACTGGCTAAAATTTGAGATAATAAAAACATGATGGAAATATCGAAAACATACGAGCCGAAACAGGTCGAGGAAAAAATTTATAACCTTTGGGAAAAAGGTGAATTTTTTAAACCTCTTGTCAAAAAAGGCAAAAAACCATTCGTAATTGCTATTCCTCCGCCAAATATCACTGGCTCGCTACATATGGGTCATGCTCTAAATAATACAATTCAAGATGTGATGACAAGATACTATAGAATGACCCAAAAACCAACGCTTTGGTTGCCCGGAACCGACCACGCGGGAATCGCCACTCAAAATGTGGTGGAAAAAGAATTAAAAAAAGAAGGCAAAACCCGCCACGATTTAGGACGGGAGAAATTCATCAAAAGAGTTTGGCAATGGAAAGAAAAATACGGAAATTTAATCTTAGACCAATTGAAAAAACTGGGCTGTTCCTGCGATTGGTCAAGAACGAGATTTACCTTGGATACTGATTATGTTAAGGCAGTGGAAACAGCTTTTCTGCATTATTATAAAAAGGGCTGGATATATCAGGGACCGAGAATTGTAAACTGGTGTCCGAGATGCTCGACTGCTATTTCCGATATAGAAATCAAATATATCCCCAGCAAAACCAAGCTTTGGTATTTGAAATATCCATTAAAAAATAACGAAGGATTTATATCTGTAGCCACAACTCGACCCGAAACAATGCTCGGAGACACGGCTGTGGCAGTCAGTCCCAAAGATGAAAGATACAAAAATTTAATCGGCAAAACAGCTATTCTACCTTTAATGAATCGAGAAATTCCGATTATTGCCGACAGATTGATTGATCCGGAATTCGGCACCGGAGCGGTCAAAGTTACGCCCGCCCACGCGATTGTTGATTATAAAATGGCCAAAACCCATAAATTAGGAATTATCAATGTAATTGGCGAGGACGGAAAAATGACCCAAGATGCGGGAAAATATGCCGGTTTAAACATTCTTGATGCCAGAAACAAAATCATCGAGGATTTAAAAACGCAAAATCTTTTGGAAAAAGAAGAAGATTACGAACATTCTCTGGCAGTCTGCGACCGCTGCGGCACGCCAGTCGAACCATTGATATCAAAACAGTGGTTTGTAAAAATGAAAAAACTGGCAAGGCCGGCGATAAAAGTCGTAAAAGAGAATAAAATAAAATTTATCCCCGCTCGCTATAAAAAGATTTATCTGGAATGGATGAAAAACATCGAAGACTGGTGTATCTCCAGACAATTGTGGTGGGGACATAAAATTCCTTTGGAGGGAGAAAATGATGTGCTGGATACCTGGTTTTCTTCGGCTCTATGGCCATTTGCCATTTTGGGTTGGCCGAAAAAAACCAAAGATTTAAAAACTTTTTATCCGACCACTCTTTTATCTACGGCTCAAGATATTATATATCTTTGGGTTGCCAGGATGATATTTTCCAGTTTGGAGCTTTGCAAAAAAATTCCCTTTAGAGACGTCTATATCCATTCAACAGTATTAAATATTGAAGGTAAAAGGATGAGCAAGTCGCTAGGAACGGGATTGGATCCCTTGGAGTTGATTGAAAAATATGGGGCCGATGCCACTCGTTTAGGTTTATTGTATTTAACCAGTCGCGAACAACAAGCCATAAGATTTTCCGAAGATGCGATTAGGGCAAGTAAAAATTTCGCCAACAAGCTTTGGAATTTGAACCGATTCATTCAAATCTCAAATAAATCTCAATACTCATCGTTCAAAACCCAAAAACTTAGTTTAGCCGACAAATGGATAATGAGCCGATTAAATGAACTAATAAAGGATACAACAGATAAAATAGAATCTTACCAAATGGGCGAAGCCAGTCGCCGATTATATGAATTTGTATGGCATGAATACGCTGACTGGTATATTGAAATGAGCAAACTCCAAGAAAATAATCTCAATGTCTATGTTTTCGAAATCATTCTAAAATTACTTCATCCATTTATGCCGTTTATAACCGAATATATTTGGCAGTTGAATCACGAAAAAGAAACTCCTTTGATTATTAGCGAATGGCCGAAAACTGATAAAAAATTAATCAATCTAAAAACGGAGGAAGAATTTGAAAAAATAAAAAAAGAAATAACCGAAATCCGCAAAAAGGGCGGTGGAAATTTTAAGAATTTAGCGGAAAAAATTTTTAAACCATGAAGACAATTATTTGCTTGCTTCTTGCTCCTCTTCCGAGTATTATCTGGTTAGCCTTTTATCTTAGAAAAGACAAGCATCCCGAACCGAATAGAATGGTAATTAAAACCTTTCTTTGGGGAATACTAATGGTACCGATAGCGTGGTTTTTGGAACTGGGACTTTCATTTGTTGCCGAGGAGGAAATTTTTTTAAATAAGTTATTATTTATAATAGTCGGCTTTGCTCTTATTGAAGAAATCTTAAAATATCTTGTTGTGAGATTTTGGGTTTTAAAAAATCCGGAATTTGATGAACCGGTCGATGCAATGATATACATGATAATTTCTGCTTTGGGATTCGCCGCTGCCGAAAATATTTATCTCTTAAGCCAAATGCACCCATCAACCCTCTCCCTTATATCCACAATAGAGTTTGCAACGTCTAGATTTCTGGGGGCCACCTTCTTACACGCTCTTGCTTCAGGTATAGCTGGCTATTTCCTGGCTGCGTCCCTGCTTATAACATCAAAAGTAAGAAAAATACTTATTGGCGGCGGGCTCTTGGCTGCCACTATATTGCACTCACTTTTTAACTACATTATAATATTAAGTAGTCAGGGAATAATTGATGATATGATGGGAAATTTCTACCTGTTGATTCTTTTGGTGGTAATGGCTATAATCATCTCCAAGATGTTTAAAAAGATTAAAAAATATCGTTCAATTTGTAAAATTTAAAACATGACAGCATCATTTTTCGAAAAATTAACCGGGGCTTCAATCAACGAAGAAAACATAATCAGAGAAGAACCAAAACAACAAATAATCCCTAAAAAAAATCTCCCCAAAAAGGTCGAGAAAAAGAAAAGAAAAATATCTCCACCAAATAAATTAGAGGAGAAAATAACTGAGGAAGAAATTATTAAAAAAGAACCATTAAATATGCCAAAAAACAAAAAAATAATAAATCAAGAGGAATCTGTTCCAACTGAAACAGAAGAAAAAGGATGGCTCGAAGAAGTAGAAGGCGAAGAGGGTCAATTAACCATTGACGTCTATCAAACTGATTCCGATATAGTAATTAAATCTACCATCGCTGGAGTTAATCCCGAAGATATAGACATCAGCATTACAAACGATATGGTAACGATTCGCGGAAAAAGAACAAAAGACGAAAAAATAAGTACCGAAGATTACTATTATCAGGAACTTTATTGGGGCGCCTTCTCGCGGTCGGTCATTTTACCAGTTGAAGTTGACGCCGACAGAGCAAAGGCTTCTATCAAAAATGGCATACTTTCAATCCAACTTCCCAAATCAGAAAAAATAAAAACAAAGAAAATATCAGTAAAAGCAGAAGAGTAAAAACGCCCCCGCTTAGACGGGGGTGTTATTATATATTTTTAGAGTTTCTTTTGCCATATTTCTCCAGTCATATCTTTTAATCTGCCTATATCCTTTCTCTCTAAGGTTTTTTTGTAGGTCCTTGTCTGTAAGGACTTTTTTTATTTTTTCGTAAATATCGTTTATATCTAATGGGTTAAAATAAATCGCTGCTTCGCATAAAATTTCGGGTAAACAAGTTGAATTAGAAGAAACAACTGGTACGCCACGAGCCATAGCTTCAAGCGACGGTAACCCAAAACCCTCAGATAGAGAAGGGAAAACAAATAAGCTGGCATTTTTATATAAATTGTCCAACTCTTCTTCGCTAACAAATTTTGTAACTAAAATCAATTGATAATCCAGATTATTCTCTTTAATCAATCTATCAAATGCTAATTTTAGTCTTTCCAGATTTTTATGAGGATAATCATTCCCGACATATAGAATATATGATTTTTTAGGATACTCCTTCATAAATGACAACGATTTTTTCAGGGTTAATTTTATAATTTCTTAAAATATCCTCCTTGACATAATTAGAAACAGCGATTATCTTTTCCGACTTCTTTATGGCCAGATTAAAAAATATTTTATAAATCAGTCTTTTCACAAACCAAAATATCGGAAATTTCTGCCAAATCAAATCGTGGACAGTCAGAATAAATTTATCATTATAGAATGGTATCTTATAGTGCGTAAAATGCATCAAGTCAAGCTCGTATTTTTTAAAATTTAAAGTAAATTTTACTTTCTGAAAATTTTTACTCTCGGGATTATAATTATCCCATCGTTGTTTTTTTAAAAAAATAAAATATTGATTTTGGAGATCAATTTTTTCTAAATTCCTAATTAAATTTTCCGTATATCTTCCGATTCCCCTGTCTTCAGCGCCGAAAAATCGAGCATCAATACCTATTTTCATAATTCTTTAAATATTTTTAAAAATTTCTGAGCCGTGTTTTCCCAATTAAAATTTCTGGCCCTTTTTAATCCTTGATTTTTCAGATAATTTTTTAATTCTTCATTTTCTAAAATTTTTCTAATCGCAAAGATAATCTCATTGATATTGTTTGGATCAATCGTAACCGCTCCCTCGCCAACAACTTCGGGCAGAGAAGAATTATTTGAAACAATTGTCGGCACGCCACAAGCCATTGCTTCCAACGGCGGCAAGCCGAATCCCTCGAAAAAACTCGGATAGACGAAAACATCGGCTAAGTTATATAAATAGGGCTTATCTTCTTCGTCCACATAACCAGTAAAAATAATATCTTTACCAAATTGAGATTCTTTGATTTTTTTAAAAACACCCTTATAGAGCCATCCCCTTGAACCGGCGATAACCAGTTTAAGATTAGAAAAATCGAAAAATTTTTCCTGTTCTCTTTTAACCATCCCTTCAAATCCCTTCCATTGAATCTGAATAGGGGGAAGACTCTTTTCTTCTCTTATCTGTTCGAATGCCTTGATTAAGGCAAGAATATTTTTCCTGGGTTCAATTGTCCCAAAATAAAGAATGAAATTATCTGATTCGCCCACCGGTGAAACAGGTAATTTATATTTTTTTGCTACCCTCAGAAGATTGGGGTCATTTTTGTCTATTAATCTGAATTTTTTATTAATCCCTGGATAAACAACCTTTATTTTTTCTGGGGCTATTTTATAAACGCTAATCAAATCATCTTTCGTTGATTGTGAAATAGTAACAATCAAGTCTGCTTTCTGCGCCTGTTTTCTAGGATAAATAAATTTATGCCAAAAAAGCTTCGGCAATGAAAAAAACTCGGGAAATCTAATAAAAGAAAGATCATAAAAAATTACTATTATTTTACTCTTTCTGGAAAGAGGAGTTAGTAAAAAATGAGGACTTAAAAATAAATTTACGCCTCCCAAAACTTTATCTATCTTGGGGAATCTTAAAAATCTTAAAAATAAATCAAAAATTCGATTAGGAATTCTTAATTTTTTAATTTTGACATTCGGTAATTTTAGCCAAGGATACTCGACTTTGAATTTTCTAAAACCATTATAAAATAATCTGTATTTAACAGATTTATCGGCTGGTAAAAGACAGGACAGCAAATTAATCGTGTAATCCTCCACTCCCGTCCTTCTCCCCCTGCCCAAAACCCTAATATCGATCCCGATTTTCATAATAACTTTTTTCTACAAAATCTTTGATTTTCTTCTTAAAAATCTCTTTATCAAATTTTAAAGCGTGTTGACGAATCTTCTTCGAATTAAATTTTTTCAATTTAAAATTTTTAACTGCCTCAACCAATGAATCTATTGTCTGCTCGTCAAAAAATATTCCAGTCTCGCCATCTTTTACGCTTTCCAGGGCACCGCCACCCCGATAAGCAATTAGTGGCTTGCCACAAGCCATTGCTTCCAGGGCAACAATCCCAAAGTCTTCTTCTTGAGGAAAGATTAGGGCCTGACAGTTTTGATAATATTCTCTCAATCTGTCGGCATTCAGTTCGCCAAGAAATTCAATATTCCAATTGGCCATTCTTTTTAATTTCTTCGCCTCTGGTCCATTGCCAATAATTTTTAAAGGTAATTCCAAATTATTAAAAGCCTTAATCGCAATATCAAAACGTTTATAGGGCAAAAGGCGACCAACCATCAAAAAATAATTATCAGCCAATTTATTTGATGGATAAAATGCTTTAACGTCCACGGGTGGATAAATTACAGTTGCATCTTGTTTGTAATATTTTTTAATTCTTTGGGCTACAAAATTAGAATTGCTAATAAATTTGTCTACCCTAAAAGATGCCTCTCTGTCCCAAAGCCGTAAATAATTCATAAAAATCGGAACAAAAATCTTGGCCAGTTTGGGCATGCTGAATTCTCTAATGTATTTATGACTATCATCCCAAGCATAACGAATCGGAGTATGACAATAACAAATATGAAATGTCTCTGGTCGAGTAATCACGCCCTTACTAAAAGCGGCTGAATCAGAAATTACTAAATCATATTCTGATAAATCGAACTTTTCTACAGCAATGGGCATCAACGGCGGGAAAAAACGGTGATGTGATTTAATAAAAGGAATTTTCTGTAAAAAAGATGCCCGGATTTTTTTATCCGGGAAAAATTTATTAACAATTTCGGTATCATAAAGCAAAGTGTAAATTGGTGCATTTGGAAAAATCTCGGTTAAAGATCCTAAAACCTGCTCTGCTCCTCCATATTGATTTAAATAATCATGAATTAAAGCAACTCTCATACCCTGTACTAGATTTTCGACATTTTAAATGCCGAAATTCTATAATTTAACGGTCTTTATAATTAGTTAACTTCCTGATTATGTCCCGTGCTTTTTCGCTCCGACCGCGGTCGGAGCAGTCGAAAATTCAGTACGGGGCATAAATTTAATTGGCTCTAGGCCTAAATTTAACAAGCAGATCGATCCTTAAATAATACTATTAGTGTCTTTAAAAGAATATATATATCTTTCTTCAAAGACCAGTTCTCAATATAATAAGTATCTATCTTAACTTCTTCTTCAAATAATAGATCGGAGCTGCCGCTAATTTGAGCCATACCGGTTATTCCCGGCTTGATAAGTAAAACTTTCTTATGATGTTTTTCGTATCTCTCTATTTCGTCTGGCTGATGAGGACGAGGACCAACCAGGCTTATCTCCCCCCTTAAAACATTGAATAATTGGGGTAATTCATCAATTCTGTAGTTTCTTAAAAATCTTCCTATTTTGGTTATTCTTGGATCGCTCTTTATTTTAAATAAGGGACCATCTTTCCGTTCGTTATGAGTCATTAACTCTTTCTTCATATATCGGGCGTTTTTTATCATTGAACGAAATTTATAAAGATTAAAAACTTTCTTTTGGCTTATTCTTTCTAGAGGCTCAAAAACCGGTCCCTCGGAATCTAGTTTTATAAACAGGGCAATTAATAAAAATATTGGCGATAACGAAATTAAACCAATCAACGAACCCAAAACATCGACTCCTCTTTTTATTATCTTGCCCCAACCGTCTAGAGGGGTTCTCTTTATCTCTATTAAGGGAACCCCGTCAAACGTATTTAATTCTATGTTTGTAGTATGGGCCTGGAAAAGATTAGGAATGAATTTAAACCCTATTCTTTGCTCTTCGCAAAAATCTAAAACCTCCAAAACATCGCTTCTTTCATAATAAGGACTAGCTAAAATTAGTTCATCTATTAAGAGTTTGCTCCGATTTATAAATTTTTTAATTTTATTAATATTTAATTTTTGAAATCTTTTAATTATTCTGTAGCCCAAGTCCGGATGATGACTAATTTCCTTTATTATCTTTCTACTAAGTTTATCCTTTCCAATCACTATCACATAATGAATTCCTACATTATATCTCCCAACCAAATAGCGCTGGATTTTTTTAACCAAGAAACGACCAAGGGAAATAAAAATTATAGCAAAAATCCAGGCCACCAAAATAATAAAACGCGATTCAAAAAGTTCACGACTAAAAAAGATATATAAAATAACCGCCAAAATAGTGGCTGAAACTGCCACTACAATTTGAAAAAATTCTTTAAATAATCTTTTTTGAGGACCAATACTATAAAGACCGGAAACGGCAAAAACCAAAATCCCAAAAAAAGAAACTCCTAAAAGTAAAATAAAATATCTTTGAAAAGGCAGATTCAGAGTAAAAAGCACGGGCCGCCAATTAGCTACCAGAGAGCTCACTCGCAAAAAATAAGCAGTTATTCCGGCAGCCACGAACATTAAAAAATCAACCGGAACAAGCAAGCTACTGAATATCAATTCGGATTTCTTCATATCATCATTGTAGCTTAAAAATTTGACTTTGTAAATTTATTATGATAGAATAAAACTGTCCTAGTAAGTTGGGTAATCGCTCTTTATTGATAAAATATTGAGAGGAAAGTCCGAACACTCCCGCGTCAAACGCGGAGCAGCCTAGCGGGTAATGCCCGTCGTCCCCGCCTACCGTCAGGCAGGCGCAAGGATAGGGATGCGAACAGTGACGATGCTCCGACGTAAAGTCGGAGAGTGAAACGGCTAAATTCCTAGGTGGGTGCAAGAGCAAATATCTGGATGGAGATGATTATGATCTTCTACCAGTGAAACGGTGGCTCGCTTGACCCCGAGAGTAATCGAGGGGCTAGATAAATGATTACCGTCCGCTGATGAAGCGAGATACAGAATTCGGCTTATAGACTTACTAGGACAACAAAAAACAGATGGTCTATTCATCTGTTTTTTATTTTAGATTCGCAATTCCTAATTCATAATTATAAATTATATCCCTGGCAATCCTTCGCTCGCTCTTTTTGAACCAAGAGCATGATTAACCAATTTGTCGGCTTCAATATTATCATTTCTTGGAATGTGCGTAAATTTTACCTCGCCGAAATCAACTTTCAGATTCCAGGTTTTTAAAAATAATTGTTCAATTCTTCGATCTAAAATTTTATATTTACCATTTAACTGCTTAACTACAAACTCGCTATCCATTCTCACCTCTGTATTCATTAATTTTATTTTCTTGCTGCCGAAAAGTAGTTTGGCTTTTTGTAGGCCAAAAATTACCGATTCGTATTCCGCTTCATTGTTGGTGGCTCTACCGATTTTTTCTGCATATTCCTTGATCACCCTACCCTTTTCATCGGTCAAAACCACTCCGATTGCCGCTGGCCCCGGATTTCCTCTTGACCCCCCGTCGCAATAAATAATAATTTTCATGCTTTCTTCAAATCAATAATTTTTAACTCTAATTCTTTGGTACCGTTCCATTCGTTGGCTATCAGTTCAAAAACCACATCAATTTGGTCTCCTATTCTTATTTTATCACAAAAATCAGCCAAGCCAAAACCGATGGCTTGAAATTTTTTGGATTCTTTCTCTAAAAATAATTTCAGATGCCCCCCGTTTTTGCCTACGCTGCTTATTCCCAAAACTTTTGCCCCCTTCAATAAAAACAGAGGCGCGGGATTGCCTTCACCAAAAGGCGCAAAATTATTGATTTCCTGAAAAGTCCGCCAATCCAAATTATTCGCCTCGACTTCGGCATCGATATTCAAATAAGGAACGAGTTCTTCTTTTTTCAATCCCTTGCTGCTTATTTTCTCCAATGAATCTTCGAGTCTTTTCAGGTTTTTGTTCAAAACCTTAAACCCGGCTGCTCCTTGATGGCCGCCGTATTCTATCAATAATTTTTGGCAATGGGTAAGTGCGTCGATAACGCTGAATCCAGGAACACCCCTCACCGAACCCGTGCTGTAGTCCTTCATTTTCTGATAAATAAAACACGGCCGCCAAAATTCATCGGTTAATTTTTGCGCCACCAAACCAATTATTCCCGCTATCCAATCCTCGTCTCCCTCAAAGATTATTTTTTTGCTTTTGGGATGTTTCAACACTTTGTTCCTTGCTTCTCTCAAAATTCTTTCCATTGTCCTCTGCCGTTCCTGGTTTTTTTCTTCCAATTGTTGGGCGATTTCTCTTGCTTCTTCTTCGCTGGAAGCAGTCAAAAGCCGATAAGCCACGGTTCCGTGGTCGATTCTGCTCGCTGCATTCAGTCGGGGGCCCAAGACATATCCCAAAGTATAAGTATTCAAATTAGTATCGAAAGTTTGGGGATTAAAAATCGGCTTAATTCTGGCTTTCTTCATCAATTCCGTTAAACCGATTCTTTTGGTTCGGGACAAAACAATCAAACCGTATCTCACCAAGGTTCTGTTTTCCCCCAATAAAAACATTGAATCCGTAACCGTGGCAATGGCAACCAAATCCAATAGCCATTTTTCTTTCGAAATCGGCATTTCTTCGGTTTTAAAAAAGGCCTGGACCAATTTAAAGGCCACGCCCGTAGCTGCCAATTCCTTAAAGGGATATTTGTCGCCTTTTTGTTTGGGGTTGATAATCGCCAGAGCCGAAGGCGTTTTCTTGAGAACTTCGTGGTGGTCAACAATAATTACGTCCATGCCCAATTTGTTGGCCAATTTTACTTCCTGAAAATCGGTTATGCCGCAATCTATGGTCATCACCAAACTCACGCCCTTTTTGGCGATTTCTTCAATCGCTTTTAAATTAAGACCATAGCCTTCTTTATTTCTATCAGGAATATATATCTCGGGATAAATTTCAACTGATTTTAAAATCTCACTTAACAATACTGCTCCACAAATCCCATCAGCATCATAATCGGCGAAAATCGCTACTTTTTCCTGTTTTTTGGCTGCTTCCCGGATTCTTTCGATGGTTTTTTTCACTCCTTTCAACAAAAACGGATCGTGTAAATCCTCGTCATAATCAGGATTAAAAAACTCGTCAATTGCTTTTTGAGTTTTTAATCCCCTGTCCCAAAGGAGCTGTAAAGTCAATCTTGAATATTCGGGAAATTTCTCCAAAAACCCCTGAGGCGCCTTTTTATTTATTTTCCAAATCTTTTGCATTTTTCTATCGCCTCTAGGCCGGGAAGGGTTTCGTTGGCCAGATAATCGAGCATTGCGCCACCGCCGGTTGAAAGATGATTAAATACTTTTTCTTTTTTAATGCTTCTGACGAAGGCAATGGTATCACCGCCTCCAACCACTGAATAAACTTCGCTTTGAGAAATCGCTTCAACTATGGCTTTTGAAGCTTTATCAAACGGCTTTTGAGTAATTAAGCCCAACGGTCCATTCCAAACAACTGTCTCGGCTTTCATAATTAAATCGCGGAATAAATCAACTGTTTTGGGACCAATGTCCAGCGCCCTCTCTTTTTCAAAAAGATTACTCACGTCTTTATAATATACTCTGTTCTTATTCCATATTACCAAATCAATGGGCAAAAATAATTTGGGATTTTTCAAATTGATTTTCCCAACATCATCGAAAGATTCCCTGTCAATTATTGAATCGCCTATCTCGATTCCCTGTTTAGCAAAAATTGTATTTGCCAATGCTCCGCCGATTAAAACATAATCAGCTATATTTAAAAATTTATTGATTACTTTTATTTTAGTAGAAATTTTAGCTCCGCCAATTATCGCCACCAATGGTCGCTTTGGCTTGAATAAAATTTTACTTAACTCTTTTATCTCCTTTTCGAAGCAAAGGCCCATCGCCGAGGGCAAAAATTTGGGAATTCCCACAATTGAAGCATGCTCGCGATGAGAAACCGCAAATGCATCATTAATAAAAACATCTCCGAATTCAGCTAATTCCTCCGCCAACTTCGGAGAATTTTTTTCCTCGCCGGAATTAAATCTTATATTTTCCAACAACAAAATATCGCCGAAATTCATCATTTCAATCTGTTTTTTTACGCTCCAATCAATGATTTCTTTCGAAAATCTGATTTTCTTTCTTAAAATCTTTCCCAATCTTTTTGCTACTGGCTCAATGGAGAATTTTTTTATCTTTTTTCCGTTCGGCCTCCCCAAATGAGAAATTAAAATAATTTTCGCCTTTTGTTTAATCAGATATTTTATCGTCTTCAATCCTTCTTTTAAACGAAAATCGTCAATAATTCTTCCTTTTTCATCCAGGGGTAAATCGAAATCAACGCGCACCAACGCGCGTTGATTTTTCAATTTTATGTCCTTCAATGTTCTAAGTTTGGGCATTTTTAACAATTTTTATAAACTCTTCGGCATTCAAACTCGCTCCTCCAACCAACAAACCGTCGTAACCAACATCAATATAATCTTTAGCAATTTTACTATTTACACTTCCTCCATATAAAACTTTATTGCCTATTTTTTTTCTTATAAAATTTCTGGCTTTTTTGGCTTCATCTTTTTCGCAAAAATCACCCGTGCCAATTGCCCAGACCGGCTCATAGGCAACAATTATCTTTTTTAAATCTTTTTCGGCAATCCCATCCAAATCCTCTTTTAGCTGCCGGCTAATAACGGTTTCCGGATTCTCGTCTTTTTTCTCGCCAATACACAAAATCGGAATCAATACTGAATTTAACGCTGCTTTTAGCTTCTTATTTATCATTCCATCAGTTTCTTTGAAATGAATTCTTCTTTCCGAGTGACCAATGATTACATATTTTACGCCCAAACCTTTAAGCATTTGCGGCGAGATGGCGCCGGTATAAGCTCCTTCCTCCTTCCAACAACAATCCTGGGCACCCAATTGTATGTATTTAAACGCGGAAATATAAACAAAAGGCGGACAAATTACGGCATTTGTTTTTCTGATTTCATTAAAAAGCTTCCTGGCTTCGGCCAAGGAAGAAGGATTCATTTTCCAATTGGCAACGATTAACGGCTTCATCTTTGTTTTTTTCTTAATTTTTTATACAAAAACAAAACAACAAAAACAATCAATAAAATTAAAATTAACCAATCGAATCTTCTAAAATATATTCCGATGCTTTCCCAGTTTTCGCCTAAAAATACCCCGATATAAGAAAGTATCGCCGACCAAATTAAAGATCCGATGAAAGTGTAAAAACAGAATTTCCTAAATGACATTTTGGCAATGCCTGCGGGAAAAGAAATAAATGTTCTGACTATCGGTAAAATTCTGGAGAAAAAGATGCTTAAATTTCCGTATTTATCGAAAAATCTCTGAGCCTTATCTAATTCTTCTTGTTTCAACAAAATATATTTCCCGTACTTCAAGATGAATGACCTGCCGCCGTACGCTCCCGCCCAATAAGCAATTATTGAACCGGTAAGATTGCCAATCGCTCCCCAAATAATTACCCATATTAGAGACAACTTTTTTATGGCCACAAGATAACCGGCAAACGGCATAATTACTTCGGAAGGAATCGGTATACAGGCGCTTTCCAGGGCCATCAAAAAAGTAATCCCGAAATAACCCGAATCGGAGATAATCTTGATTATAAAATTGGCAAGTTGAGCAAGAATATCCGAAATCATTTAATTTTTATCTTTCTTAAATACTTGGCAACGTCCTCTGGTTTAACGAGTAAAACTTCCACCCCGGTCCCCAATTCGATACCTCCCCATGTAGCTGTTTTAGGCAAAATCTCAATGTGCCAATGATAATACCCATAATCTTTACCGTCGCAAGGTGCGGTATGTATAAAAAAATTGTAAGACGGATTTTTAAGCCCCCTACAAAGACGAAAGAGGGCTTGCCACAAAGCTTCGGCTAAATATTTTCTTTCAATTTCAGTAATTTTTTCAAAATTAGATTGATGTTCTCTGGGATAAATTCTCAATTCAAAATTTACTCGAGGCACAAAAGGGGTAAAAACAATAAAATGTTCGTTTTGAAATACGCATCTTTTTTCTTCTTTTTCCCATTCTAGCATTTTACAGTGAACGCATCTTCTGTGTCTATCGTGATATTCTTTGGCTCCCCTTATACTGCGCCTTACATCAGCTGGAATTACCGGTAGAGCAATTATTTGTGAGTGAGGATGAGGTATTGAGGCACCGGCCTTTAAACCATGATTATGGAAAATAAAAACATAATTAACGCATTTATGATTCATCAAAGCCAAATAGCGTTCCTGATATGATTTTATAACCTCTTCTACCTTATTAAGCGACATTAGTGCGAGATGTTGTTTGTGGTCGCGCGTTATAATTACCTCATTAAATCCAGCACCATCCATTAAAGTATAGGGACCTTCTTTATAAACCTTAGAGCAATCTCCCGGACCTAGATAAGGATATTTATTTTTCACGACCTGCAAGCTCCATTCCCTTACAAGCTTTTTAATTCCTTTCAATCGCCGTCTTTTATCGTTTTTATAATAAATCAAAAGCGGCTCACCGTGCCCAGTGACTTGGGGATCTTCAAATGGACACTCGGAAATTGGCTGCTCAAATTTTTCTTTCTCTCTCTTAATAAAAAGATCTGGTCTCTTGGCTCGACCAGTTGCCACTATCATCCAATCTCCGCTAACCAAATCCTGTCTCAATTCCGAAACATTTTGAAACCCGTCTCTTAATTGTTTCTTTTTAAAATCAGATATTTTCATGTTTTTTAAGCTCGTATTTGTCCGTAATTAGGTTCCATTTAATTTTCAGTAATTCCATAAATGTACGAATATATGACTTGAGTGTAACCTTGCTTTCCTGCGGATTGTGCCAATCAACTGGAACTTCTTTTATCTTAAACCCCATTCTCTTGGCTAATGCTAAAATTTCTATATCAAAACCCCAATGCAAAATCGTTTGCTTGGGGAATATTTTTTCCGCGGCTATTTCAGAAAAACACTTAAATCCTCTTTGGGAATCGTGGATTTCCCAAATTCCAGCGATAATACGAATAATGTATTTAGAAAAACTGCCCAACCATCTTCTATACCAGGCCGACTGTTCATCTATTTTTGCGCCTTTTACCTCAATTGAGCCGATAACAATATCATTATCCTTAAATTCTGACCAGAATTTATCCAGATGATCAATTTTAGTGGAATTATCGGCATCCATAAATAAACGATATTCGCCCCTTGCTTCCAACATTCCTTGCTTGGTTACTAATCCTTTACCATGATTTTCTTTATTGTCAATTAATTTTAAATTCTTAACTAACTGCTTTGTGTTTTCAACCACATTGGCAGTATTATCTTTTGACCCGTCGCTAACAACAATAATCTCATAAGAATATTCTTGTTGAGATAAATATCTGTCAATATCCAAAAGCGTAGCCGCAATCCTCTTTTCCTCGTTATAAGCAGGAATAATCACTGATAAATGTATTTTATTGTCCATTAATTAAATTATATCACAATTTCATTAAACAAAAAATCCCGCGAAGCGGGATTTTTATTATATCTTGGTCAGATTCTTCGGCCCCTTTTTCGTAATCGCTACCGTATGCTCAAAGTGAGCGGATAAACTACGATCTTTGGTGCGATAACCGAAGCCGTCTTCGCATTTCTCTATTTCATAATTATTTATTGAAGTCATCGGCTCCAAAGCCAAAACCATGCCTTCTTTTAGCTCTATCCCTTTGCCTTTTTGGCCGTAATTCAAAATCTGCGGGTCTTCATGAACGTTTTTACCAACCCCATGACCAACCAGATCCCGAATTACATTAAATTTATTTTCTTCTACGTAATTTTGGATTGCACAACCGATATCCTCCGAGTGATTGTCTGGCTTACATTGTTTAATGGCTAATTCCAGGGCTTTTTTTGTCACATTTATTAATTTTTGTGCCATTTTATTAGTTTTTCCCACAGAAACCGTAACAGCCGAATCTGTGCAATAACCTTTATATCTAATTCCTAGATCTAAACTTAAAATATCGCCATCCCTTAAAATCTTTTTTGACGGCACCCCATGAACTATTTCTTCGTTTATCGATGTACAAAGAACAGCTGGATAATTATCAAATCCCTTAAATGAAGATTTCGCCTTGTATTTTAAAATAAGGTCTTCAGCGACCTTATTCAAATATTCTGTAGTAATGCCGGGCTTAACTTTCTTGGCAACTTGTTTTAAAATCTTCGCCAAAATTTTTCCGCCGTCCCGCATTACTTTAATTTCTTTTTCCGTATAAATATTCATCATTTAATTGCCCTTAAAATATCTTTAAAAACTTTCTCAATTGATTGTTCACCATTGATTTTAACAACTTTACATCCTCTCTTTTTCATATAATTGATTGCTGGTATTGTTTCTTTTTTGTATAAATTCCATCTTAAATTTATTTTTTTTCTGTCGTCATCGGCTCTTTTTATTTCTTTGCCCGTTACGGCGTCTACTCTTTTAACTAATCTTTTATAACTTTCTTTTTCGGAAATACTGAGCACAAATAATATTGTAGTTTTAACTCTGTTTAAAAATTTTAAAAAATTATAGAGAGATTCCGCTTCTTTAATTTTTCTCGGAGAACCATCAAGCAGAAAACCTTGTTTTTCCTTAACATTAAAAGAAATTTTATACATCCAGAGAGTCGTAGCCAAGTCTTCTGGTTGTAGTCCACCACTTTCTCCAATTTTTTTCATTCTATTTCCAGCATCAGTATTTGCCTTGAATAATTTTCTAAAAATTTCTCCGGGATAAACATAATGTAAACTCCTAAATTTTTTTAACAAAAGCTTGGCTTGTGTTCCTTTGCCAGAACCAGGTGGACCAATGATGATAAAATTTAAATTTTTAGAATCCTTCATAATCGCGCATTACTAATTGTGATTCTACCTGTTTCATTGTTTCCAGAACCACGGAAACCACGATTAAAACCGCTGTTCCGCCAATGCTTAAAGCCTGGATCCCACTAGCCATTGTCAAAACCGCTGGCAAGACCGCGATAACGCCTAAGAACAAGGCGCCAACCAAAGTAATCCTGTTTAAAATATGATAGAAAAAGCTGGCCGTGTTTTCACCTGGCCTGATTCCCGGAACAAATCCACCCTGCTTCTGAACATTTTCTGCAATTGCCTTAGGATCAAAAGTTACTGCCGTATAAAAGAAGGTAAAAACAACAACCAATACAAAATAAACAATCATATAAATAAGCTGATTATCAAAAATACCGCCGACAACCTGGGCTCCTTTGGCAATAAATTGATTTGGCACAGCAGAAAGAAACTTGGCAATCATTCCCGGAAAAAGCATAATTGATAAAGCGAAAATTATCGGAATTACGCCGGCCTGGTTAACTCTTAGGGGCAAATGCGTAGAAAAACCACCATACATTCTTCTCCCTCTTATTCTTTTGGCATAAGCAATGGGGATATTTCTCTGGCCTTCATTAATAATTACCACGCCTGCTATTACCAAAATCGCCACTACAATAAAACCAATATAGGCAGGTAATTGAGCTGGTGTATAGGTGGCGATTGCCTGACGAATATCCGAAGGAATTCTAGCAATAATACCGGCAAAGATTAAAACAGACAC
>MHMT01000005.1 GCA_001819435.1 Candidatus Portnoybacteria bacterium RBG_13_40_8 | reverse complement strand
AGGTTTTAAAAGAATTGAAAGCAGATGAAAAGATGAAGGACATACCGGTAATTGTTTTAACCAATCTGGAAGGAATTGGTGACGTGGAGAAGGCCATTGAATTAGGCGCTACTACTTATTTGGTCAAGGCCAATTACAAGTTGGAAGACGTGGTAACAAAAATAAAAGATTTCTTAAAAGATTAAATGCAAGTTTCTGATCAGCAACTAAAGGCTTTTCTTGTTGATAGAAGATTGATTAAGAAAGATGTCATCGAGAAGGCAGAGAAGATTAGTAAAACCACAGGGAAAAGCCTAGAAGATGTTGTTTTAGATGAAAGCCTTGTTTCTGAGAAGGAGTTAATTAGGCTCAAAGCCTATATTTTGGGTATTCCTTTCATTGATTTACGGAAATTAGATATTGACTCCGAAACTTTAAGAGTTATCCCCGAATCAATTGCCAGAAAAAATAATATTGTTGCCTTTAAAAAAACACCAGAAGAATTAGAGGTAGCGATGTTAGACCCCTCTGATTTACAAACGATTGATTTTATAAAGAAAAAGACCGGCCTAAAAATAAAGCCACGTTTTACTTCCCGCGAAAGTTTGAAAGAGGTCCTTAAACGATATCAGAAGAGCCTGGAAGCTGAATTCGGAGAAATCATAAGAAGAGAAGCAAGAAAGGCTCCTTTGCCGAAAGTTAAACTGATTGAAGGGAAAAAAGAAGAAGACAAAGACTTAAAAAAAGCGGCCCAAGAACTTCCTATCATTAAAATTGTAGATACATTAATAAAGCACGCTATTTTGCAGCGTGCTTCTGATATTCACGTTGAGCCAGGAGAAAAGGAGGTAGTTGTTCGTTATCGAATTGACGGCGTCTTACACGATGCCATGATTTTACCAAAACAAGTTCATGTTGGAATAGTGGCAAGGATAAAAGTTCTTTCCAATTTAAAATTAGATGAACACCGCCTTCCTCAAGATGGCAGATTTAAAATCGAAACCAAAGATGAAAAAATTTCCTTTCGGGTTTCAATCCTGCCCACATTTTTTGGTGAGAAAGTGGTAATGCGTCTTTTATTGGAAGATGGTAAAAAATTCACTTTAGAAAGTTTGGGTTTTTGGGGCAAGGGATTAGAAATTATCCATTCAGCAATTAAGAAGCCTTACGGAATGATTTTGGCTACCGGACCGACTGGATGTGGAAAAACAACCACCCTTTATACAATTTTAGAAATTTTAAATCAGCCAGGAGTCAATATTTGCACCATCGAAGATCCTATTGAGTATCAAATCCCTCGGGTTAATCAAACCCAGGTCAATCCGGCAATTGGCTTTACCTTTGCCACGGGTTTAAGATCTTTAGTTAGACAGGATCCGAATATTATTATGGTTGGAGAAATTAGAGATTCGGAAACCGCTAATTTGGCGGTTAACGCCGCTTTAACTGGTCATTTGGTTCTTTCCACATTACACACTAATAATGCTTCTGGGGCCGTTCCTCGGTTAATAGATATGGGCGTTGAACCGTTCCTTATTTCTTCTACCCTGAATATTATTTTGGCTCAGAGGTTGGCTCGCCAACTTTGTCCCGAGGGTAGAGAAAAATATAATTTAAGTAAGGCCCAGATTGAAGAAATGAGCAAAGATATAAATTTAGATGATTTACTGAAAGTTTTAAAAAATGAAAAAATTGTTCCCGAATCTGTCAAATGGGAAAATATTGATTTTTATAAACCCAGGCCAACTAAAGATTGTCCAGATGGTTATAAAGAAAGAATAGGGATTCGAGAGGCGTTAGAAGTTAGCGATACCATAAAAGAGATGATTATAAGTAGGGCCAGTATCGATGAGATAGAAACTCAAGCCAGAAAAGAGGGTATGCTTGTTATGTTAGAAGATGGATTTGTAAAGGCGATCCAAGGCTATACATCCATTGAAGAGATTTTGCGCATTACCAGAGAATAATTTTATGTCAGTTTTTTATTACACAGCCAAAACTCAGGATGGCCAAACAAAAACCGGAACATTGGAGACTAAAGACGAAGAGAGTTTGGCATACGCTCTCAGAGAAAGGGGGCTTATTTTAATCTCTGGGCAGGCTCTTGGAGGAGAAAGAAAGAAAAAAGAAATTTCTTTAATTAACAAAATTAAAGGACTTTTGAAAAGAGTGCCACTGGTTGAAAAAATGATGTTTGCCCGACATCTAGCTGTTATGATTGGCGCTGGATTTTCTCTTAACAAAGGATTAGAGGTTTTAGCCAAACAAACCGTTAACCTAACTTTTAGAAAAATTATTGAAAATTTAAGTAATGGCATTAAAAAAGGACAAGCATTTGCCGATAACCTAGCTAAATATCCCAAGGTTTTTAATAATTTTTTTGTTAGCATGGTACGGGTTGGCGAAAAGGGTGGGAATTTAGAGAAAGTCTTGAATATTCTGGCTCAGTATCTTAAAAAAGAACATGAGTTCAGAGGCAAGGTGAGAGGAGCCCTTATTTATCCGGCAGTAATAGTGATTGCCTTATTCGGAATCGGTATAACAATGATGATTACGGTTGTTCCCAAGATAAGTGCCGTATTTGAAGAACTCAATACGCCCTTGCCTTTTACTACGCGCATTATTATTGCAATTAGTAATTTTTTAAGTAATTACTTCCTACTCGGAGTAATTATTTTTGTTATTTTAGTGATAATTATAATAAAATTTTTAAAAACCAGGCGAGGAAAACATATGTTGAGTTGGCTTTTTCTTAGATTGCCACTTTTAAAAGGAATAACCAGGAAAATGAATTGTGCCAAATTTGCCAGAAGTTTTTCTTCCTTGATGGAAAGCGGAGTACCGGTTGTCGAATCTTTAACCATTACTTCTCAAACCGTAAGTAATGTTTTTTATTCTAAATCTTTAATTGACGCTGCCACGGATGTTAAAAAGGGAAGAAACATTCAGGAATCCCTGGAAAGATATGAAGAAATTTATCCGATTCTGGTAATCCAAATGATCGGAGTTGGCGAACAGACCGGAGAGCTTTCTGACATCGTCAATCGCTTGGCCGATTTTTATGAAGAAGAGGTAACCAATATTACGAGTAATCTTGCGTCTGTGATTGAGCCAATATTAATGATTATTATTGGCGCAGCCGTGGGCTTCTTTGCTGTTTCGATGATTCAACCGATGTACTCAATGATGCAGGCGCTATAAAATTTTCATGAAAAAAGGGTTTTCCTTAATTGAATTTTTAATTATTTTCGGGGTTTTGGCGATTGTTTTTCTTTTATCGATTACGGTCTTTTCTACTCTTACCAAGAAAAGCGATTTGGATGCGACCCGTGATAATATTATAAGTATTTTTAATTTAGCTCGTAATCGAACATTGGCTTCAGAGCAAGCATCTCGATACGGTATTTATTTTGACACATCGACCAGTCCCGGACAGTATGTACTTTTTAAAGGCGACAGTTATTTATTACGCGATCCTGTATTTGATGAAATTCATATTTTGCCTCCCAATATCGAGGTTTCTCAAATCAGTTTTAATGGTTCGACTAACGAAGTTGTTTTTAATCGTCTGGATGGAAATACTTTTAATTTTGGTTCCATTGCCATTCATTCAATAAGGACCAATGAGATTAAGGATATATATATTTATTCCTCTGGAGAAATAAGTAATTATCCGCCTTCTGTTCCGGGCAGTGGTCGAATAGTGGATTCAAGACATGTTCATTTTGATTTGGGATGGAGTATGGCCGGAGCCACTACTTTAAAGTTTAATTTTGTTAATGCTGGCAGAATAGAACAGATTTCAATGAGTGATTTTTTTTCTCCCACAGGATTCGATTGGGAAGGAGAATTTTTGATTAATAATGTCATTCAGCACTTTATTATTCATACTCATCAATTAGACCCGGTTACCATTTTATGTATTCATCGGGACCGCAATGAGGGCAAAAACAATGAAGAGGTTTATGCTTATATAATCCAGGATGGTACAGAAAAAGAAATTGCCCATTATGACGATGATCAATTAGCCACCGTTAATAAAGGAATTTATGTTTGGAACCAAATGGAGATTCAATAAAAAATTCCTGCCTGCTGACAGGCGGGGATTTACAATCGTAGAAATTATTGTTGTGATAGCGATTATTGCTTCGGCTTTTATCGCCATTTTAAGTTTTTTTGTTTTTGATAGTCGGGTAAGCGACAGAGGAAGGATGAAATTGAGGGCTGTTTCTTTAATCGAAGAAGCAACAGAGGCAGTGAGAAATTTCAGAGATAACAACGATTGGACAATCGACGGAATTGGAAACTTAATTGTAGAAGTTAATTATCATCCCGTAATGGCAAGCAAGAGTTGGGATATTCTTTCTGGTAGTGAGGTTATAGATGGTTTTACTCGGTCGGTTGTGTTTAGCAATGTTTCACGAGACGGAAACGATAACATTGAACAATCCTATAATCCCTTCAATAATGACCTAGATACTAAAAAAATTAAAATCACGGTAAGCTGGACTGACCGCAATGGTTTGACCAGCGAGAGTCTGGAAACCTATTTAACGAATTGGAAAAGATAAAATGGGAAAAAAATTTTCAAAAAAAGGTTTTACTTTGATTGAACTTCTTGTTTATTTATCGATATTCGGAATACTAATGGTTGCTATTACTACCTTCGCTTTCACGTTTATAGAAGCCAATGCTAAAAGTAAGATTAAAAAAGAAGTTTCCTTGGCTGCTTACTCAACCATAAAATCAATAACTTATGAAATAAAAAGAGCCAGCGATATTTATGAACCAACGAGTATTTTTATCAACCATCCAGGGCAGCTAAGCCTGACTACGATAAATAATTTACCAAGTGGTGAAAAAATAGGACATATAGATTTTTATTTAGACGAGGGTAGACTATATTTAAAGAGAGAGAGTCAGAATCCTCAAGCTTTAACCTCAGAGAACATTAGGGTTTCGGAATTAAAGTTTGAACATCTGTCTTATTTTCCGGACTCTGTAAAAATTATTTTGACTCTCTATTATAATTCAGCGGCTCCTAAGTATAATTATTCTTATTCCCTGAATTCGGTTGCGGATATCAGAAAATAAATGAATTTTATTAATCGTAAAAATGGTTTTATTGTAATTCTGGCTACTTTTTTGATTTTGGTAGCGGGCTTGATTATTGTTTTGGCAGCCGGCTATATAAGCATAAACAACGTAAAATCAGTTAGAAACAACATATATTCTCTCGGGTCTTATTATGCGGCCGAAGCAGGAATTGAAGATTCTCTTTTGCGCCTGGCCAAGGGCATGAATTTACTTGCCAATAACACTTTAACAATTGGCAATGGAACTGCTACAATAGAAGTGATAGATTCGATCGGAGGTTCTAAGTCAATTATATCAACAGGCGATATTTCGGATAGGATAAGAAAAATAAGGGTTACATATATTATAAACACCGATCATGTTTCTTTTTATTACGGAGCCCAGGTTGGAGACGGCGGAATGATAATGGAAAACAACAGTCGGGTCAAGGGAAATGTTTTTTCGAACGGGAGCATTGTCGGAACCGCGGGGGCAAAGGGCTATATAGATTATTCAGTCAAGGTAGCCACAATCGGAAGCAGAATAGAAGGCTTGGTTATTGGCCAAGATGCCTACACCCATAATTGTAAGAATTGTGACATTGCCGGCTTTCTTTATTATTCCGGCGGGGGTCAGGAAAATTGCAACGCGAGTCAAGGGATTAAAGAACATCCTGTCCAGGATCCGGAGAATCTCCCTATTTCAAGTGAACAGATAAACGGATGGAAAAACGATGCTTTAAAAGGCGGAGTTTTTATTAATAATTATACTGTTTTAACTGGTCAAACCGATTATTTGGGTCCCAGGAAAATCGAAGGAAATCTGGTTCTACAGAATAACTCCACTTTAATTGTCAACGGGACAATTTGGGTGACTGGCAATATTATTTTAAACAACGGATCTTTATTGATGCTCGATAGCGGATACGGGTCAGCAAGCGGCATTATTGTTGCTGACGGCAGAATTAATGTTTTAAATGGGTCAAATATTCAAGGCTCTGGCCAGGAGGGGAGCTATATTATGCTCATATCAACCAATTCCTCATTGGATCCGCTTAATCCAGCCATCGATGTGATGAATAATGCTCAGGGGGCTATTTTCTTTTCTTCCAATGGTTTAATTCGTCTTCATAATAATATGTTGGTAAGAGAAGTTGTGGGCTATGGTCTTTATCTTGATAATAACGCAATTATTGAATATGAGATCGGTCTTTCAGACACTTCTTTCAGTAGTGGGCCGGGCGGTTCCTGGGAACTGTCTGAGTGGAAAGAAATAGAATAATATGAGATTTAAAAATACCATTTTTTCAAATATTTACGGCAATCCTTCTGCTTTCGGACTGGATTTGTCCGATTTTTCTATAAAAATTGCCCAGCTTAAAAAAAGAAGGAAGTTTTTCGAATTAAAAAGCTATAATCGGATTCCTATGCCCGAGGGAGTAGTTGAAGGGGGAATTATAAAAAACGAGAAAAAATTAATTGATATATTAAGAAAATCAACAAGCACCGTAAAAGGAGGCTCCATTAAAACTCCTTACACTGTTTGTTCTTTACCAGAACAGCACGGTTTTATTAAAATAATCCAGTTGCCTAAAATGAAACCAGAAGAGGTAAAGCAGGCAATTAGGTGGGAGGCCGAAGCGAATATTCCCTTTTCTCTTGACGAAGTATACCTGGGTTGGCACATTATTCCTTTAAAGAGAAGAGACGATCGTATGGAGGTTTTAATAAGTGCCGTTCCCAAAAATTTAGTTGACGAATATTTGGGAGTATTTAGGGAAGCAAATATCGAACCTATAGTTTTTGAGATAGAGTCAACAGCCACAGCCAGAAGTTTAATTAAAGATGAATTTTCCTCTAAGCCGGTTTTAGTTATAGACTTGGGATTTACCCGGACAAGCTTTATTATTTTTGCCGGTCAAAGCATCAGATTCACGAGCAGCATTTCTACGGTTTGCACCAAGGAGTTTATAGATGCTATCGCCGGGAAGTTAAATACTTCATTAAAAGAGCCCCAATTATCGAAAATTAAAATCGATTTGAGTAAAAAAGAAGAAGGGGGAAAAATCTTTAATGCTTTAATTCCCTGTTTAACTAAATTAATTGATAAGATTAAAGACTGTGTTATCTTTTATCAAGAATCCAACGAACACAGTCTCGATTATAAAGAAGGAATTTCCGAGATAATCATTTGCGGAGGAGGAGCCCATCTCAAGGGTTTGTCCCAGTATCTTTCGGCGCGACTGAAAATACCGGTTAAATTGGGAAATCCCTGGGTAAACATTCCCTATTCCAAAAACAAAATACCGGCAATTCCCTATGACGAATCTCCTGATTATGCCACTGTTTTGGGGCTTGCCTTAAGAGGTATAGAAATAAAATGTTAACAATAAATTTAATACCGCCACAACAAAAAGAAAGAATTAAATTAAAGATTTATTACCAGAATATTATTTCTTCTGGTTTTATTCTTTTTCTTTTGATTTTGTTATTAATCATATTTTTAGCTGGGATTTTAATTTTTTTACATTTCAGATATTTGTTCATTGAGGACAAGATTAGCGTAGAGCAATCAAAAATTATTCAGACCGAAAGCTATAAAGGAATGGAGAAAAAAATAACTAATTTAAATAAAGAATTATCAGAAGTGAAAGAAATTCAGGATAAAAGAAGCGATACTTACCAAATCTTAAATGATATTTCTCAAAATTTACTAATTGGTGTAAGGATTTATAATTTGAGAATAGACAAATCTTCTAATCGGGTTACGGTAATAGGATTTGCTCCTCTTCGAGAAAACTTATTGAATATAAAAAGTATTTTGGAAGCTAACCCAAAATACAATAAAGGTGAAATTGATTTTCCTCTTTCAAACCTTGCCAATTCCTCTAATATTAATTTTCGCTTCAGTTTTACTTACACTCCATGAATACTAAGCAAAAAATTTCTATAATTTCTGGCCTGATTCTTCTTGCGTTGACCCTAATAATCTTTTTTGCAGTAAGGCCAATATTTTTGGAAATACAAAAAGTTTCTTCTATGATCAGTCAAAGCCGAGATAAGCTTCTTTTAATAGAAAAGACGGATCAGGATTATTTTAAGCAGATTGAATCAGATTACGAAGAGATTACCAGCAATATCGCAATCATTAAAAGCGGTTTAATAGATGAAAATCAGGCAGTGGGATTTTTTATGGATTTGGAAAAAACTGCTTCATTAACCTTTAATAAATTAGAGATTAACGCAAGCAATTTTCCGGTCTTAGACCTTGCTCTTATTGGTAGTTTTCCCGATTTAATGAGATTTTTGGGATGGCTGGAAAAAGGAAAATATTTTCTTGACGTCGAATCGTTGGACATAAAGCAAACGAGCGAGCGGGAAACATTACTTGGCTTTTCGTCGGGCGATGTGAGAACTTCTCTGAAAGTAAAAGTCTATACCAAGAAATAAAAATCAATGAATATAGGGAGGATATCAAAATCACTTAAAGTTTTTCTATCTAAACACTGGAGAAAGTGGACAATCTTGGCGATTTTAGCTATGGTTATTTATATTGGATTTGTTGCTTACGAATATGTTTATAAGCCGATTTATCAATTTAAAGAAGTGACAGCCCAAAGATTGGGAATTAAAAGACAGATTTATCAGCAAATAATGGATTTTTATTCGAAATCACAACAAGATGTTAATGATATACTTAATAAAAATTATCCTGACCCTTTTAAATAAAAAATGAAAAAATCAATTTTTATTATTTTAATAGTTATTGGCCTGGGTTTGCCAATTTTTGTTTGGGCTCAGGGCATATTAAGCGGGCCATTGGTTCCTTGTGGGACAGCAATAAATCCCAATCCTTGTACTCTCTGTGATATTTTCAAAGTAGCCAAGAATATTATCGATTTTCTTTTACTGATAATTTTCTTTGTGGCCACAATTTTTATTGTTATTGGAGGGATAAGAATGTTGACTTCAGCCGGTTCTCCGGAACATGTTGACCGCGGCAAAAGAATGATTACTGCTGCGATAGTTGGAGTAATCATTGCTTTGGTTTCCTGGATTCTTCTGGCTGAATTATTCATTGCTTTGGTAGGAGAGCAGACAGCTGAAGGGGGTAATGTTGAACAAGGTTTCCCCTGGCCTTGGAACGAAATTCAGTGTACGGGAGGAGGAATCACGCCGCCGCCGGAAATACCGCCCTCGGGATCGGAACTAGTATATTGTGTATGCGAATACTCTAATAATCAAATAAATGCCACTTTAATATCCGGATACGAAGATAATTGGTACAACTGTCAGCAACGTTGTACTTCTAGTAGTTCAACTACTTATTGTGCTGCAACTTTTACCGGTGAAGCAAACCTTTATTGTGCTCTTGGTTCATCGTCATCTCTTAGCAGACAAACAGCTTGCATGTTGAGACAACGAAGCTATGAACGAGTAGGTACTAGTTGTTATGACACGTTTAATAATTGCAATAACGCTATAGATAATCAATTTAGAAGCACGTGTTATGTAGATGGCAATTTAATGTGCCATTGTAATACAGATGCTCCAGAAGGATTGACAGATCCATGTACCTCCAGTGGTCTGCCTCTCGCTATCTTTAAATATTCCGAGGGAAGATTTGTTTCGTGTTATAATAATGTACTTACTTGTTCTAGTAGAGTAGGAATTGGATGTGATTTTTGCAGACTGGGTTGTCCTTCTGGGGAAGTTCCTCCGCCTGCGCCACAATGGTGTACTAGATCTAGTTCAAAAACTTGGCCCATTGCAGGAATTAATCCAAATCAAAGAGGAGATGCATCTGGGGTCTTAGCAAATTTTCTAGATTGCCTTTATTTGCAACCAGATATGGACACTGGTCATCCTATTACTTCTATTTCTGATGACAGACTATGTAATAATACTTGTATATTTTCAGGGGGCACTTGTTCAACAGCGTGCTCTCATGTTTGTTCTTCTGCTCATTATGGTTGTGGTCCAAGCTCTTTTTGTTATGGTTATTCATATGCAGTAGATATTGATATTGCTAACGGTAGCACAGATGAAGAAGCCGATGTAAATCATGCTGCATACAACTGCGCTCAAACGCTCTGGGGAGCAACAATTAAGTGTTTGGGTCCCAGCAATGATCCGGCTAATCATAATAACCATGTGCATATTTCAATTTCTGCTGCCAGGGGTTGTGGCTGTGATTCCGTAGGCGCTAATCAGGCTTGTAAGCAGTAAAATTAAATCACTTTTGAAGTTTAATTTTGAGGCATAATTTTGTAACCGGCCCCCATAGCTCAATGGATAATCATTTAGATATGCAGAAGGTTGACCCTTCTGCATTTTAGTTTGATTTAATCGAACCTATATGATATACTTATATAGTAGATAATTCTGGTTTATTTATGAAATTGAAAGAAAAATTAAGAGCCATAAGATTAAGAAAAAAAGGAAAAAGTTATAAAGAAATACAGAAAAATATTTCTGTATCCAAAAGTACTCTTAGTATTTGGCTTAGAGATATTAAATTGACGCCATTACAAGAAAAAAGAATTTATGTAGAATTACGACAAAAAAATGCTTATAGATTGGCCAAGGCTAATCAGAGAGAAAGGATAAGGAAAACCGGAGAGATAATTAAAACAGCAAAGAAGGAAATCCCCTCATATTTAAGGGACCCTTTATTTTTAGCCGGTTTAATGCTATATTGGGCGGAAGGAGATAAATCAGATGAATCTGAAGTTGTTAAATTTAGTAATTCTGATCCAGAAATGATAAGATTTATGATGAAATGGTTTAGAAAAATATGTAAAATTCCAGAAAGAAAATTTAGGATTGCTCTTCATATCCATGAGCTTCATTGTAGAAAAAATATCGAGAATTATTGGTCAAAATTAACAAATATATCACGAAATCAATTTCATAAAACTCAAATTAAGCCAACTTCACTTGGACAGAGGAAGAATATTTTATATAATGGAACTTGCGCCATCAGAATAAGCGATAAGAATTTATTTAGAAAAATAAAAGGTTGGAAATTGGGTTTTCTGGAGATGCAAAATAAAATGCCCCGGTAGCTTAACGGATAAAGCAGCACCCTTCTAAGGTGAAGATTAGGGGTTCAATTCCTCTCCGGGGCGTAAAATTTATGGCTAAAGACAAAATCTTTCTTTTTTTAGTTTTAGCCTTGATTGTTGTTTTTGTCCTAATCTTTGATTTACCCCGTTATTTGTTAGAAAAACGGGGTGAATTTTTAATTAAAATCCATGGTCCTGATGTTGTGACCAAAGATTTAATCGAGAAAAAGGAACCAATATACAGCAAGGGAATTTATCTTACGTCCTATACTGCTTCCAATCATCGCTTAGAGGTTTTACTGGATTTAGTTGAAAGAACCGAGCTTAATACCATGGTGATTGATATTAAAGACTATACTGGCCGAGTTTCTTTTGACACGAACAGCGATTTAATCAACGAAATTGGTTCGGAAAGGATTCTTATAAAAGATATAAAGGCTTTGATTGACAGGCTTCACGAAGAAGGTGTTTACGCGATTGCCAGAATTGCGGTTTTTGAAGACAATTATTTGCCGGGAGAAAGGCCTGATTTGGCCCTTAAAACAAGAAATGGAAATCTTTGGCGGGATTTTAAAGGTTTGACTTGGGTTGACCCTTCTTCGCAGGAAGTTTGGGATTATAATGTGGAAATTGCCAAAGAAGCAGCCAGGGCTGGTTTTGACGAAATTAACCTCGATTATATCCGTTTTCCTTCCGATGGCGCCACGGCTAATATCGTTTATCCGATTTGGGATTACGAAACTTCGAAAAAAGAAGTTATTCGTCAATTTTTTGAATATTTTAGCCAAAAAGTTAAACCGATGGGTGTTTTTATTTCCGCTGATTTATTTGGCTTAACCCTAACCACTACCAATGATATGAATATTGGTCAGTGGTTAGAGGACGCCGCACTTTATTTTGATTACATTTGTCCGATGGTTTACCCCTCGCATTATCCGACTGGTTTTAAGGGGTTTGAAAATCCGGCCGCATTTCCTTACGAAGTGATTTATGGAGGACTGACTGCCGGCATAGAAAGATTGGCCAGTGTTTCCGCCTCTGTTCCCGATAAGCCGGTGGCGAAGATAAGACCGTGGCTTCAGGATTTTGATATGGGGGCTATTTATGATGCGAGAATGGTAAATTTAGAGAAAAAAGCGGTTTATGATGCGGGAGCTTATGGCTGGCTTTTATGGAATCCCAGCAATGTTTATACCGAGGGAGCATTGATTGAAGAAGAATAAAGGGTGCAGGGATTTATTTTCATGTCGACACGTGTCGGCCCCGCCAGCGCGGGGCCGCACTAATTCTCGGCCGAAATTTCGCCTTCGGCGAAAACCGTGCTTTCGGCCTGCGAAATTGTCTCAGTGAAAACAAATCCCTCACCCAATACTTGACTTAAAATCAAATTTCTGATACTATAGAAGCAGATCTTTCAAGAAAGGAGCCTTGGATGAAAAACAAATTTATTTAACCGATTTTGTGGCCTAGGGGTTTTTGAGAACGGGCAACCAGAGAAGAAAAGGAGAATTAGTGACAAGATTGGTTTTCTGCGAGGAATGTGGGAAATGGGCGATAGTTAAAAGCAGGAAAGACAAACCGGGCGTAGATATCCTTATCGTTTCTATCCGGAATGGTAGAAAAAGAAAAGAAAGGAAAAATGGCCCGGTAATTCTCCTGAGAATTCCCGAGAACTACTGCATTGCTTGTGGGGGCAAGAAGGTTAAGCTTCTCCCCAATCATGAAATCCCAGAAGTCATGAAAGGTTGTGTCTGGAAACAGAAAGGAGGGAGTTACTAATCAGGGCTATGTAAGTAAAGGGGAGTAGCGAACAATGCTGCTCCCTTGATTTTTTTTGATTTTGAGGTAGAATATAAATTATGGTGGCTATGGTGTAATGGCAGCACTAGAGTTTGTGGAGCTCTCAGAGCGGGTTCAAATCCCGTTAGCCACCCAAAATTTTTACTTGCGTAAAATTCAGTAGTTAGTAATTAGTATTTTGTAGTTAGGGGCAAGGAAAAATTTTCCCTAACTACAAATTACTCACACAAATTACAAATCCCGAGATTTTTTCTCGGGTTTTTGTGTTGACTTTTGAGGGATAGGGATTTATGATAAAAGTATAAGAATTAAGTAGGAGGAAAAATAAAATTATGGAAAAAGAACCAAAATTTGTAGAGTCAGCAAAAGAACAAATTATTAAAGCAGAAGACAAAGAAGGGAAGCCAATAGAATTCAACCTAGAAAAAATCAAACAACACTGGGCAGAATTTTATCAACAAAACAATCTGCAAGAGTTGAAGGAAGAGATAGAACGAACAAAAATTAATCTCATCAATGAACAAACAGAAACAATTAAAGAAAAAGCTAAAGAAGGTTTTAATCACTTTGTATTGCTTCCATCAATAGAAACTCAGCAAAAACATCTTATTAATATAAAGCAAGAAACAGGGAAAGAAATGGAAGGACTGGATAAAAAACAGCAATATTCAAAAACGGGTACGCATTTAGGAGGATTTTTAAAATCATTTTTTCCCGATGGAATTGACACTCTTGATCGACCAACCAATAGACCCTATCTGCTATTTGTTAAAGATATGCCAGTGGTAGAAGATGAAACCAGAAAAAAATCCCCATCCCAGTTAAGAGAAATATTCAAACAAAAACAAGAAACCGGTCTAACCCTGTCTGAATATTTAATATTTCAAAGGGATTATACTCAAAGATACCAAACCCATCCAGATGCCGAAGATTCTACTTGGTTGTTAGATTCTGAAATCCGCGTACATCAAGACGGTGCTTTTGGTGTTCCGGCTAGTTATCGTCATTTAGTTTTGAACGCGGAGTGGGGGACATTACTCCATCCCCGACGGGTTGACATAGTTGAAAATAATCTTGATGATGACATTTCTGTTGATGGGGCTCGTCCATCAGTTGTGTTTGAAATTTAGTCTTTTTCTACGTTAAAGAGAAATGCAAAAGGCACATACACGGTTATGTGTCTTTTTAATAAGCCAAACAGGTTCTAACAGCGTCCACTCGCCGACCCAGCTATCTTAATTTTAAGAAATCGCCTTTTGGGCGGTTTTTTGATATGATAAAAGTATGGAAATAAAAGATAGAGAATTACACCGAATTACCTCAACTGCCATTATTTATAAGGGCGATAAATATTTATTAGTTCGTAGAAGTTTAAAGAAAAAAGCATTTCCCGGAAAATGGACTGTGCCCGGTGGTGGATTAGAAGTAGATGATTATATTGATACCCCCAAAACAACCCACGATCACTGGTATTGCGGCATTGAAACATCTCTAAGAAGAGAGATAAAGGAAGAGTGTAATTTACAAGTTGGAAAATTAAAATATTTATTAGATATTATTTTTATTAGACCAGACGGTATCCCAGCAATTATTCTAAGTTTTTATTGTCCATATAAATCAGGAGAGGTTAAATTGGACGAAGACAATACAGACTACAAATGGGCTACCTGCGAAGAAGCTAAAAAATATGATTTGGTGGAAGGTCTTTTAGAGGAAATTGAAATGGTTGATAAAATACTGAAAGGAGAAAATGAAGATAATTTAGAGTATAAAAAACATTAAACAGAAGCTAAACAGGTTCTAATCCGCTCCATTCGTTCATCCTCGCACTTGACAAATTATTGATTGGGATGTACGATAAAGAAAATCTAAACAAAGGAGGAAAGAGGTGAAAAAAATCAAAATTAATAGTCGCTCTTTTAGATTAGAAGGTTGTCATGTTCTTCAGGAGCCAGCCGAGATAGAATTAGTTAAGTATTCTTCAGATTGTGGAATCGTTAGAGGAACATTAGTTATTCAGGTTATCCTTTGTCATTTCGGAGTTCTTGATTCCGGGATGGATCATTTTGAAGTTTCTTTCTGGTTAAAGTTTCCAGGGGGAATATCTAAAGTTTTTACTGTAATTCGTGAATTTTTGCATATTTATGAAATTAAAGAATGGATTCTCAATCTCGAGAAGGCGATTCTGGACAGTGTTTTTTCTGAAGAAACCGCCAATGATGTAAGAAAAAATCATACGATTATGAAAATGCTTCTTGGGCTTACAGCCGATTTCCCCAGGCTGGAATTAGTAGTTCGCAAAGACGCTGAAAGGAGACAGGAAATTTTGGATGCCTCACGAAGGAGATAATTTGAAGCCGAAGGGATGTTCTACGGAACATCCCCTTTTTTATTTCAAATCGTCAACTTTTGTCATAGGTGATAGAATGAAAAGTGGTTAAGATTTTTATATGCAGATAGTTTTTAACATAATCGGCGGTATTATAGTTGCGGTTTTAACTGCAATATATTTAGAATTGAGAAGGAGACATTATAAATATAATTTTAAGGGAGTTTTCGGACAAGATTCAGATAAAGAATTTTTTATGATACATGGCAGTTTGAGGCATAAAGATTGTTTTGATAAAGACGGTAAGCCCATGGAATGGCCATATGAGAAGCCAGGAGCGGAGGGCAGTTTTAAGTCGACTTCGGTTATTTCTTTATCGGGAGCGAGGGCGGCAAAATATCTCTCTGGGGTTTTTGGCAAAATCCTGAGAAGTGCCCCAGAATTTATTTCCGATAACGAGAAAAGAGAGAAACTCGAAATATCTTTTTGTTCTTTCGGGGGCCACAATAATTTTAAAACAATAGACATTTTAAAAAGTGATGAAAACAAATTTTTTGATTTGCATGCAGACAAAATTGTTTCTAAACAAGATAATAAAGAATTTCGCATGTATGACAACTATGATTGCGGGATTATTTTAAAGTTAATACCCAAAAACTTTTCTAAAAAAGTATGGATTGCTGCTGCGGGATTAGGAGAATGGGGAACGAGCGGGGCTGCTTGGTATCTATCAAGAAACTGGAAGAAACTTCCCAAAAACAGACCATTCGGATTAATTACAAGAACTAAAATTGGGCAAGATGAATCTACAGAGGTTGTTTTATCGCTTTAAGTTCTTTTATTATCTCTAATTTTATTCTTAACTCTTCAATATAATCAGGATTCTGCAATACCTTAATTAAACGATTTATAATAATCTTTGAGTTAAGACCCCGAGATATTGACAGTATAACAATGATATGTTATACTGTTTTTAGTTTGAAAATCTAAGAAAAAGGAGAGAAAGATGGTAGTATTTATCTGTTTCTTGGGTTCTTTCGTTTTTTTCGTGGCTCTTTGGTGTTTCGCAGGCTTCATAGACCCTAAAGAAACCGTCATTTTCTGCGACATGAAGGCGTCAATCCTCGCCAGAAGATTTATCGGAGGAAGCGGGTTTTTGTTTCTGATGAGTATTTTTATTTTCGGTCTTTTCTGGGTCGCTTCTCATCCCCGATGACGTGTCGCGCTTTTCGTCCGCCAGGCAACAAAAATTGTTTGGCGGGCTTTTTATATACTTAAATAGACTCTAATTTACTTTAGTTGCTGATTTTAACCCCCTCATCGCTTCCAATTTGATTCTAAGTTCTTCAATATAATCAGGATTTTGTAATACCCTTATTAAACGATTTATAATAAGTTTTGAGTTAAGACCCTTGCTTTTTTCGGGGGTTTTTGGTAGAGTGAAAACACAAATCAAAAAAGGAGGAAAATAATGAAGTTCTGTGAATTGAACCCTAGTTCTTTGAAAAGCGTCAGGCAACGATTTTTGGAAGTGTTTTCTCGCAAGATAAAAGAAGAGCTTGGCGTAAACGAGATTCGATGCCCGGTGTGTTCGAAAAGCAATGCAAAGGTATGGGTCAATATTCTGGATGTAGAATCCTATGCTGGTATAGGAATACCTTATCAAATGATAGGAAAAATCGAACATTGTACTTGTATGAATTGCGGGGTTTTCTTTTTCCCAATGACAGTTAAACCCAAAAAAAATCCACCCGGTAGCTACACATCCTATCCTCATTTATATCATTTTTGTGTTGATGTAAGCTATTCAGTAGATTGTGGGAAACTTCAGCGACTTCTTTGCGGTTAATTTTGAATCACGAAGGAGGTACGATATTCATCGACCTCCTTTTTTATTCTAAATAACCCCCAAACAGGTTCTAATCCAGTCCACTCTATGACCCACCGATATGCTTATTAGAATTATTAAAAAACATTGCCATTTTGACGATTTTTTGGCATAATGAATATATAATAATTAACCAATAAATATATGGAACAACAGTCACAACAACCGCAGCAATTTCAACAGCCCACCTCTGTTCAGGAAGAAAAAAAACAAAAAAGTTTATTTTGGATTATCACAACAATGTATTTAACTATGATTTTAAGTGGACTAGTCATAGGTTTTGTACTTATTTTTTTAGGCTCTTTCATATTTTCTGGACTACGGGGCTTTGCTGCTGCTTTTGTTTCTTTATTGCTGATGTTAGTTGCTTATGTACTTGCTTTAAAGGTAGCCGTTAATTATATTGCCAAGAAGACTCCTGTAAAGAAGGAATATATTGTGAAAATATCTATTTGGGTTGCTTTACTTACGATTATTCTTTATGTGTTGGCTGGATTATTCTTTAGAGGATTTTCAACATATGATTTAGTAATAATTCCAAGTACGGCACTTATATTTTTTGCTGCGAAATATTTTTTAGAGAAGAAGTTTAAAAATACATAAAAAAGCAACAAGGATAGAACTATAAGACACATACTTTGGTATGTGTCTTATTTATTCAAACATCTTTACCTCTAATCAATTCCATCATTTCCAGTCCTCGTCTTATCTCTTCAATATAATCCGGATTCTGTAATACTTTAATTAAACGATTTATAATAAGTTTTGAGTTAAGACCCAGCGATATTGACAAATTCTGTGAGTATGATATAATACTATTATCACTCTCCAATGACACCGACCTGCAAAGGCGGACTACAGATGGAGAAAGGAGGGGATGATGGGAGTTTACGATTTTTTGAAGGGTCCTTGCCCTTACTGTGGTGCGGAGATTGGGAAGGACTGTGGCGACGTCCAGATCAAGTGGTTCTGGGATCCCGACCCAGAATTGAGCTGCAGTTTCCGCACGTTCCGCCCTGGCGACACGTTCCCCAAGCCTGTTCCCAATGGGCTATACCCCCTAGGTGACTGGGGTGGCTGCTGTGGCACGCGTGATCCTCTCTACGCTGTTGTCGTGGGTAACACGTT
>MHMT01000004.1 GCA_001819435.1 Candidatus Portnoybacteria bacterium RBG_13_40_8 | reverse complement strand
GAGCCCATGGGCGATGCGCCCAAATCCAAAGTTTTGCCTTGTCCGATTAACCTCTTTATCTTGTCCCAAATAATTAAATAACTAGCTCCCAAATTCCTGTGCTTATAATCAGAAGCGCTCAGGAAATAATGGACAAAATAACTATAATTCAAGAATAGGCTTCCTGCCACAATCTTCCCCTTATACAAGGCCAATAACAGCTCGCTAGATGCACTTTGACATAGAAATTGGACCAGAGACCAAGGATAAGGAATGGTTCTTTTTCGTTTTAAATTCGCTGTATATAGATCATAGAATTTCCTCACTTCCTTCGGGTTTTTAGATGCCTTAATTTCTAACCCCCGTTCTTGCGCGTGTTTGATTTCATGTTTTAGGGTTTTTCTAAAAGAACCCCAAACTTCGTTTTCAAATTTTAAATCTGCCAACCAATGACTCGATACAGTGCTTACAATGCCAGACGAATCCCCTGCGAGTTCGGAAACTTGTGGCCAAATTTTTATTTTGATACCATCGCCAAATTCAGTTAAAACATCTCTGTTAAATTCATTTAAATCAAATTCTTTTAGGCGCAATGGTCCACCATATTCGCAAAACGGAAGCGAAATCAGTTTCTTGCCAATAATAGCCATCGGCAGTAATACCTCATTATTCTTATTTTTATATAAATAATATTCGAATTTCAGCCATTTAAATTCTTTTTCCAGAAATTCGTGCCAATCGGTTTCATGAAAAAATGTTTTAAACTGGACTTTGTCCAGCCAATCTTTATATTCCTGTCTATTTATTTTCTGAAAATTCTTCATAAATTTTCTCGCCGGTTTTGAATTCATAGCCAATTTTATTTAAATGGCCAAGTATTTTATCCAATTGTTTTAAATATTTTTCTCCGCTATTTTTAGAACTTTTCCCTTTGAATTTTACTCCATCCCAAGAATGCATTGAAAAGCTAATAAATCTTGGCTTTTTAAATAAAAACAGCTTTTTAAATATTCCTACGCCTAATTTTCTTAACCATGTTCCTACCAAGGGAATATTAAGAAAAACCGGGCTTTCTGGTATTTCTAGAATATTTGCTTCTCCTTTTTTCTTGTAATTTTTTCTGTCAAGAAAATAGGGGTTAATTGGCGCTCGGCCCCGATATCCTTCATATCTATGAAGTCGCCAGGGATAACGAGGGAAAACGCTGGCATCGTATAGAAATCCGTATTTTTCTAAAATAGGAAATTGCTCATTATCGATAATATTCCGAGGAGCCCTGAACCCTTTTGGTGACCTGTTAAAATTGTTTTTATATAAACCAATAAAATCTACTACCTGTTTTTCTCTCTCGATTAAACCTAATTTATCTAATGGAATATGATAATAGCCATGACAGCCGATTTCGTGTTCATTTGTCCATTTCTTAACCAATTCCGGATACTTTTCCAGAACTTCGCCAGTGACAAAAAGGGTGGATTTGAGATGATGCTTTTTGAAAATATTCAAAATATTATCCAATTTTTCCACCCCCTCGAACGGCTGGTTTTCCTGATTTTCTCTTTTTTCTACATCAATTGATAAAAAACAAGTCTTCATATTTTTTTACCATTGTTTTTAAATTGAATTCTTCTGTTACTATTTTTTTGCCTTCTTTCGCTAAAATTTCTTTCAAACCTTTGTCATCTATTAACATTTCAATCGCTCCTGATATCTGTTGCGGATTTTCTGGTTCTATTAAAATTCCATTTTTGTTATTCCTTATCACTTCTGGGACGGCGCCGACTTTTGTAGCTATAACCGGGACTTCTGCAGACATCGCTTCCAAAATAGTCCAAGGAAATCCTTCTTTAACTGACGGCAAAACAAATATATCAAATGCCTTTAAATACCTATATGCTTCGGGAATAACGCCTTTCAAAATAAAATTATTTTTTAAATTTTTCTCCTCGATTACTTTTTCTAATAGGGTTCTTTCTTCGCCATCACCAATAATTATAAATTTAATATCTTTACCCGATAACAGGCTGGCAGCTTCTATCAAATACTTTAATCCCTTTGGTGGATAAAAGTTAGCGATTGCCCCAACAACAAAATCAGATTGATTAAGATTTAATTCTTTTCTTGCCTTTTCTCTTATTAAAAATTCTTTTTCGAGTCGAGAGACATCTATTCCATTATGGATTAATGTTAATTCCTTTTTCGGTTTTATGCCTAATTCTATTGCTTGCTTTTTGTCTGAACTGGCATTATTAACAATATAATCTTTAAATTTAGCGGTATATTTCTCTATCAAAATATATAACTTCTTTTTCCAATTCGGCCAGGGATCATTAAATGTCCAGCCGCCGATTCTATATATGACCTTCGGTCGCGCTGATACACGCTGATTTTGTCTCGCTTCGCTCGAATACGCGGATTTACGCTGATGCGTGAATCTGCGATATAGGTAAGCGGCGAGCGAACCTATGGCTCCGGCCTTGGTGCTACATAAAAAAACAATATCAGGTTTTTGTTTTTTTAATATTCTTTTAATCTCAAAAAAGCCCAGAGTATCAAAAAAAGGATTAATAGTACGTCTCATATATTTAAGACGAATAACATTAATCCCTGTTTTTTCCAAAGCAGACAAAAGCCCGTTTTCATTATCGCCTTCCGGTCCCGCAGCAACAACTACTTCATAGTTCGCTGATACACGCTGATTTTGTGCCTTCGGCAATACGCTGATTGACGCAGATTGTTCACGAGCCGTATCGTAAATTTTACGTTTAATTTCTAGTTTTTTACCAAAGTTGATCAATAGACCCAATCGATAATTCGATCCCTTTAAATATAACCAAAATTGTTTCTCGTCTTCCTTTGTTAAAAAAGTTTTGCTTTTTAATTCAACCAAAACCCTATCATCAACCACCATATCGGGAACATATTTCCCTATCTTCTCATTATCGTAAAGCACTGAAATCTGTTTCTGGGTATCAACTGTTAATCCTTGATTCTGTAATTCTTTTGCCAGAGCCCTTTCAATTACCTTCTCTTTAAAAGCCCCTCTGAATTCTTTCCAAATTTTAAAACAAGCACCTCTAATTTTATAAGTAACATCTGAATATAAAAAATCGCCTTTATCTGCATTTATCTGCGTATCCCCGAGCTTAGCTCGGGGTTCAATCTGCGTGTATCTACGCATACCCTCTATGAGGGTATAAATAAAACGCTGAGCTCCACCAAACTCAGACTGTGTCACAAGAAAAAGTATTTTCTTCTTGATATTCATCTACCCTAAAAATAGCAGAATTTCAGAGAAAAATCAACCCTTACGGAGTCCACCCCAAGTTGTCTGGTCCGCCGTAAGCGCCCATATCGTTTCGAACGGTATTGCTCGAATAAGTTGCATCATTATAAGTATAATCCGGGTGTCCAGCATCAATACAAAAAGAATAATCACTACCGGTTTTTAAACGATAATCCCGCTGTGATGGCCAAATAAATTTTGGATAAACAATTAAAGTACCATCTCCGGCCTTAGCGTCTCCGCCAAAATCCCAGCCATTTCCGTAAACATCATTGTAGGTATTGTCCGAATTTCCGTCTCCGCTGTGATATAATCCGGTGCTCCCCTTTGCTCCTTTTCCACCGATATTGTTGGTGATGATATTATTCATCACCTTTAAGTTAGAGTTTTCGCTCCAAATACCGTGATAATTATCATCAATGGTATTGTTTCTTATTTCTGAAACAATATTCTGAGAAAAGTTGTTTTTAATCAATATGCCTGCGCCATCCGTATTGACAGAATTTTTGTTATTATAAATCAAAGCATTCAATACCGTAAGCTGGCAATTTTCCTCGGCTACTATTCCCCAGCCGGAATCTTTGATAATCAGGTTTTTAAATACGGCCGAAGTTTGATTTTTCCCGGGACAGTAAATCGCGTATTTATCCTTGCTTTGAATGGTAAATCTTTCAATGGAAATATCTTTACCATTATTTATGGTTAAGGCATTTTCATTTCCTTTGCCGTCAATAATTGTGCTTCCGCTCAATTCCCCGATTAATTTTATCTTTTTATCAAGAACAATGTTTTCATCATAGGTACCGGATTTTACAGAAATCGTATCACCGTCAATAGCTGCATTAATAGCTGTTTGAATTGTAGAATAATCATTTGGGACATTGATTGTGATTGGATCACGGGAAGGAATTTCTGGCTCTTGTGATGGTGTTTCTGGCGGGCTGACTGCGACTAAATTTTCGCCGAGAATATAAAAATCTCTTTCAAAGTTATTGATAGCGTAAATGGCATTCCATTTAAAGCCTAAATTCAAAAAATCATCAGCGGTTTTTACCCATCTTTTTTCGCCGATATCTCCGTTAGGATACAATTTATAAACCTTATCATCACTTACTGCCCGAACCAGGTCAGAAACAGCATATTCGTTCAGTTCGGTTTGGCTTACGGTTTTGATATTTTCCCATTTCAAATGGCCGTATTGATTGAATATCTCCGAGTTAAGAATCAGGCGTTTATATTTTTCTGCCACTTGTCCTGAGCTAGTCGAAGGAAGGATTTTGACAATATAAACATCAAGGTCTCCTTGAATGCGAATGAGGTCTCCATCAATAATATCAACAGCCCAAGTTTTTATTGGGATAAATAATAAGCTAAATAATATTAAAATTAAAAGTTTTCTCGCCACAATTTAATTATATCACAAAAATTAAAATCAATGAAAAACCCCCGCCGAAGCGGGGGTTTTTCGTTTCATCCCTTCGCAACTTCTACAAGGAAGAAAGTGAAGGGTCCGAATCAAGTTTATGGAGTTCCAGTACCCCTTAAGGTTCTGAAGGTAACCGGCAATGGACCGATGTTTTTAATCAAGCTAGGCATACCGTATCTTGCATCAACATTAGCATCAGTGGCTCCCGTAGAGGTAATACCCTCTTCATTAGAACCGTCATGATAGACAACATCTCGTCCGCCAAAGTTCATAGTTCCAGTGGCATAATCACCACCATCATCATTTCTTAACTGAAGGTAAATATATTCATCGGTTTTGTTAAAGTCAATGACATCACCTGCAGCCAAGTCAATGTGTAATTCTTTGGTTGTGCCAGTTGGAATAGTAACAGTATCAACCTCTTCAAAGACAAAGCTAACACTGCTTACGCTACCATCAAACCCATCAGCATCTGCGGCATCCGGAGAGAAATGTTGATAAATGCTAGCAACAACGGTTTCGTTCCAGTCATACATGTAAAGATCAATGTTTGCTGTATCTGTAGATGAGGCAACGACATCAAACTTTAAACATGCACTAGCAATATCTCCGGTACCAGTTTCAGTACCAGCTATTCCATCAAAGACTACATCATAACCAACCGCAGTAATAGTAAATCTGGCTAATTCCAATTCAGCACCTGACCAAGCACTCTTGGCAAATACCGGTTTTGACCTTGCAACAAAGTGCAAGTTAAAATCAGTATCAGCTGCGCTATCAGTGGTGTAGCTAGTCAAGTAATAACCTGACTGAGCACCATAAGCAACAAATGAGTTTGAGCCACCATCCATGTCATACATCTTGAACGGAACCTTTGACTTACCGCCATAACCACCATTATAGCCAGCAATACTGGCTAAAACAGTGACATAGGCATTGTCATCCTTTGGCACATAGATTCTGTCAGTGCCGCTAAAGCTGAAAGCTAAAGAGGCAGTAGAACCAAATGTCTTGCCAGAGGAAATGGTCCAGTTGGATGTTCCCCACTGAGCTTGAGTCTGGTACTTAATCTTAACCGCTGAAAAGTTATCTCTGTCTTCCTCGTCTATTCCTTGACCATCGTCAAGAACTATAGAGAATTTTTCAATGTTCCAACCTTCATTGGCTCCGGTGAGCTTAAATTTGCTAACTTCGTTGTCAGCTGTACCCATTACAACGATTGACTTATCTGGTGTGTCGGTGGCATTGTCAATGGTCAATGAACCACTTTGAGCAATGCCAAAGTAGGTATTGGGAGTTGTAGCACCATTTGAGCCATTTCCGGTTGCAGTAACCGTATTGCCGTCAATGTCAACTGCCGAGATATCGGTTGCGTTCTCAATATCAAAGGAAACGTAACTATCAGCAGTAGACGCACTGGCTGGAGCAGCTGAGGAAATATCTCCCTTGACTAACAAGGTTTTTTGTCCTCCGGCTGGAATTGTCCAGTTAAGACCAGTGTAAACTACGTGTTCGTAATTGTCTCCGCTGGTGAATCCTTTGGCTGTTGAACCAGGAACTAAGAGGCCAGTATCTTTGTCGTAAATAGAGATACCACCCATACTGTCCTTGACATAGTTATCGCCCTTCTTTCCAGCTGTAAACGCTCCCGCACCATCATAGTCATAATAAGAAACTAAGGTAATGCTGTTAACATTAATATCAGATGCTGTGCCAGCTGTAAAGATAAGTCCCACAGCTTCTACGCCATTCTGACCCTTAATATAGGTCCTGGTTGTGCCGGATGGGCTGGCTGCTAAGGTTATAACCAAACTGGCTGCCTCAACAGTCATTTCTTCTCCAGCAATATCGCCGGACGGAACAATGGCTGTATTAGGTACTGCATCACTGGTATTGGTATACTTCATGTAATTAACAGTGCCAGAACCCACCATTGTAGCGTAGCTGTAAAGGATAAATTTCATCCTGTCTGTTGCATTTATGGTAGTGCTAGTAGTGGTCTTAATGTCAGCTGTAACCTGGAAAGTTCTTGTCGTACCGGCAGTTAAGTCAATGGTATCAGTAAAGGCTTCATACACACTACTTGCGGAACAAGCAGTTCTTGACCCGTCGTTAAATGCGGTACCATCCTTTGGACCGGCTATAATAACACCCGAATCCTTGTCTTTAATCTTTATGTCTTCAACATCAGCGCCAGCGCTGGTAATGGTATTGTAACCATCTCCATCGTGGTCAAGACAGAATATCAATTCTGTTCTCTTAATGGTAATATCAGCAGCCGCAGCTACCGTATACTCCAAGAAAACAGTATCAGAAGTCGCAGTGCCAATCTTACCGGCATTTGGACCAACTTTGTTTAAGGTTAAGTCACCACCTTTGCAGGTTATAGTAACATAATCGCCACTATCGTAACCTGTAGTAATGGCAGGCATACCATAACCGTAAATATTTCCGGTGACCAAGATATCAGTGGCTAATTCGGGATAAAGAAGAATGGTATAGTCTGGATTTACGGCTCCAATGTCAGCGTAAACGCGGAAAATAGCGCTGTCTCCCTTAACAATATAATAAGGAGAAGCAAGCACAAAATCCGCATAACCGCTGCTATCAATTGAAGTAGCGGTTGCAAGAGTTACTGCAGAGTTATCCTTCAATTTAAGATTGGTAATCAAATTATTATCAGCTGTGCCATTGTTAAAGAGTTTAACTCTTTTAACATAGCCGCCCTCAGTTGCAGTAGTAATTTTAAACTGTGAAATTTCTGATTCTTTTGAACCAATGGTTACATTATTGGCACTAGAACCACTTCTTACAACGGTTATTGTGCCAGCAGCTGTACCACTGATCCCCATTGGATTACCAGTAATCGGGAATACTCCACCAACGGTTCCGGTTCCGGTTACGTCAGAAGAGGCTTCAACGGCAAAGTAATTAATATCTCCAGTGGTTGCATCTGCTCCGCTCGCGCTTGTATAAGTCATGTCAGCAACAAATTCAAACACAGCTGGAGCTGCAATACCCAAGTTGATAAAACTTACTTTACTGGTTGCCGTAGAAAGCGCTCTGCCTGAAGTCAGACGAACTCCATTTTTATAGATGTATGTATCTCCGAAGTCAGCAACTGCACCAGCGCCTTTTCTGGTAACTGTAAGCTGGTTAACGGTTCCTGAACCATCAACTTTTACCTTTAAGAAACTAACACCCTGGGCATTTGGCGGAATAGTAGCAGCTGCTGGGTTGTCAGACGCTAATGAAAGCGTAATCGGACCCTCGGCAGCTCCCCCACCGCAAATACTCGCGCCAGTGGTGTAATTGTCTCGATCAGTAGAGTTAATTATATAGACAGAATCCCAGTCATATCCCTTGCTTGTAAAACAAGCCAGGTCTTCAACCCACTGCTTGGTACCCATGTCTCCATTTGGAGAGAGTTTGTATACTTTCGTATCATTAATCTCTCTTACCAAGGAAGCTGTGGTATAACCAGCAACAGTGGCGGCTGAGATTGTCTTAATATTACTCCATTTTAAGTGTCCGTAGCTGTCAAAAACCTGTGGGTTTAAGATAAGGCGCTTGAAAGTCTTTGTGCCAGCAAACTTGACAATAAAAACATCATACGGATAGTATGTGTTTCCATCGGCATCAGTGAATGTGGCGTCAGGACTTACAATATCGCCCTCAACTACGGCTGCTTTGGCGACCGGAACATAGACTGTTCCAACTAACCACAGAATTGTGGTTACCGCCAAGCTAATAGATATAAACTTTTTCATTTTCGATTTTTTTACCTTGATTTTATGGTTCTAGTCAGCATTAAGCTGATTAGAATCTATAAAATCAGGAATTTTGTTTTCGACCTTTATATGGGTCTTATAGACCCGATTTTTGTAGCCGTTACCGACCTTATTAATAATTAGTTTATAACGGCTAACAATTTATTACTATTCAACTTTATTAACCTCTTCGGTTGTTGGTTGAAGATTTTCAAATTGGATAGAAACTGATTCGGTTTGCTCGGTTTTTTCTCCCGGAACAATAATCTCTTCTGTGTTCCCGGTTTCATTTTCTGTTTCTTGAATTGGACTTGTTTCTTCTTTTGTTAACTCATTTGTCAATTCTTTGGTTTTATTCAGCTCTTCCAGTGCTTGATTAATATCATCTTTCAATCCCTGTTTTTCTCCGGGAAGAACATAGCCAAGTTTTTCATCGCCTTTAATTAAAGCTTCTTCATAGACAGGCGTCTGGGCTTGAACCAATTTTGCCACCTCGGCTGCTTTCTCGGAATTCTTTTCTTTTAAAATATTCATCTCTTGCTGAACCGCGACCATCTGCTGGGTAAATCCCTTGACTGTTTTTTGAATATCTTCTTTCTTTTCCGGCTTTTGAATCATTTGGGTAAACTCATCCATTCTTTGATTGGCAAATTTTACCGAAAGCCTTGTTCTGCTTGCGGAATCATGAGTAAAAGTAAGTTGGGTTTTTTCAAGAACGGTCTTAACCTGATAAAGAAAATCACCCGGTAAACTGTTCTGCGAAGCACTAATTGCTCCCACAGTAGCAAAGGAACTGACTAAAATTATTATTGTAAAAGCAACGGCAAAAGCTGGACGGAAAATTTTAGAAAAATCAAAAAACGGAAAAGCTAAAACAGCCTTCCGTTCTTTTATTGGTTTTTGGTCTCCATATATCTCAGATAACAAAAAGCTTCTTTGCCTTATGAGCCAAGAAGCGTCAGGTTGAATTCGCTGTAGATTCTTAATTTTTCTGAAAATTACATCCATGAGACGATTTCCGTCTTTTGTCCGTCTACTATAGAAGACGAATAACTAGCCTCATTTGTTACACTTTTATTACACCCTTCAACTACGCTCATGGCAAGCCCTCATTCAACCTCTTCTAAATGGTCTTTTAATGTCTTAAGAGCTCGATGAATTAACACGCGGACTGCGCCCTGTGATTTATCCATAATTTTGGCTATTTCCGGTACGGATAACTCGTCAACATAATACCAAATAATCACGTCTTGGTACTCTTCTTTTATTTTAACTAACGCCCGGTGGACTTCCTCGACATCTTCACTGACCCTTAAATCATCGCCAATCAAGTGTCCCTCCAAAAATTCTTTAAAATCGTCGTCGATTAATATCTCTTGAGAACTTTTTCTCTTGTAATAATCTACGATTAAATTACGGGCAACTCTATATAAAAGTCCTCGAAAGCTTTCTTCTATTTCTCTTTCCTGCTCTTTGAGATATTCCCAAATTCTTAAAAACGATTCCGAAGAAAGATCTTCGGCCAGAGCTTGCGAGCCAACTTTCAAGCGGATAAAACGAAAAATCTTTGGAGCATAAAAATCATAAAGCTGGCCAAAGGCATCTCTGTCGCCCGCGGCCACCCTTGAAAGCAATTCTTTTTCTTTGTCGATTATTTCTAAATTTGCCATAATGTTACTCCCATATTACAGTTTAGCATACCACAAAAAATTAATAAAACACAAATAAAAAGAGGGCGATGCTCTTTGAGCATCGCCCATTTGTTTTTCCCTCCTTTTTAAAATTGCCGGAGAACAAGAGTTTTTGGATCCACGAAAAGTGCTGGAGAAGTTCCCGCAAAGAGAATGGGTTTGACTTGACACCGGACATGAGCCTGGGCATCATCAGGACCTTGTTTGTTCAGGGCAACTACCCTGAGAAAGTTGAAAAGCTTGGCCTTTGCGATGACGAGTTCCTCGTCAGTAATTCCGCCACCGCTTTTCCCCACGGCAGCCGACACGGTGAGCTTTTTGGCTTCGGGTTGATCTTTGAAGTAGAACATCTCTTCAAATGGTTCCAGGAACACGGTCCCGGAAACACCCCGTAGCGAAGTCATCTCCTCGCACTTTCCATTGAACCTACCGTAATCCTTAAAAACTCTCCTCACTGATAACCTCCAAGGCGTAATTTCCTGACTTTTCAGGATTAATTCTATTTTAGCAGAAAAATATTGTTTTGTCAATAAAAATGGGCTCTACCAATAAGTTCGAGGTAGTGCCCAATTTTTTCTATAATCTCTCCGATTCCGACTTTCTTAATCTCGACTTTAATCTTTCCGTCAACTATGTTCACGTCAAAAAACCAAATCTCGCCCTCAATCAGACAACTGCCGCCGATAACACCGATTAAGATTATAAAAATTACTCCAAAAACAATTAAAGAACAATACTTTTTCTTCATTTTTCCTCCTCTTTAAAGAATATACACCCGCATTGAAAATTTGTCAAAATAAAGAGGGCGAATTATCTTTTTGATAATTCGCCCATAAATTCTTGAAAAAAATCTACTTTGTTGCCGATATCGGCGCGCGAATCCAGCTGTTATTTAATCTGATGAGATCGTTCTTCAGACTTTCTATGTTCTCTCCCGAGAAAAATCCGGAATCGGGATTTTTGGGATCATAAAGAAAATTTTCCATTTGTCCATCTCGACCCAAAGAAATAATCAAAAAATCCTCTCCGGTTAAATCATCTTCTTCAATGCCATACTGACCAGCTATTGCCGAGCCCGTGTAGATCAAATATTTGTGGCCCCACTTATCGTTTGGTTGAAATGCTGAAATATAAGGAGCAATGGCTTGCATGAATTCACTGTCCGGCTCGACTTCGCCTTCTTGTTTGGGCATTCTTCCGCTTCCCATAGCGTATGATGCACAAGCCGTGGTAATGGTCACCATATCGCTCATTGTAGCCTTCTGTTTGGCTTTTTGAATGGCATTAGTGGCATTGGGAATAATAATCGACGCAAGAATGCCGATAATCGCGATAACAATCAACAACTCAATCAAGGTAAAACCTTTTTTCACTTTTTCCTCCTTTTAGATTGATTTATTCACTTTTTAAGGTGAAAATAAAATTTAGCAGATAATATAGTTTTTGTCAAATAATTTGGGCAAAACAAAAAGAGGGATCGTTTTGGCGACCCCTCAAATGAACTAATGTGCGTAATGCGTTTCTCCGCTGGCTTCGACGATTTCTCTTATCGTCTCCTTGGTTCTGTCTTTGTTTTTCGACAGACATTCTACGATAAAAAAATAAAAGGGCGGATTGGCTTTTACGGGTAAACCGTTGTTTGCCTTAAATCCTAATGCTTTTTCTAATCTTCGCAAAACCCAGCGAATTCTTTTTCCTTCTGCAAAAACTTTTTTCTCGTCTTCTCCCTCTTTTCCTATGACTATCACTTTGAGCCAGCATTTTGTCTCGTTTGGACTTTCCTTTTCTTCTATTTTAGTTATCGGCATTTAAACCTCCTTCTTTATTCAAATTTAAAAACTAAAGAAAGAATAGCATAAAGAATGATATTGTGTCAATAAAAAAAGGAGGTTGAACCTTTTTGGTAGAACCTCCGGAGGGATGGCGATGAAAATTGTGCTGCGATTTTTCTCTTAATAAAATTGTTCGATTTCTTCCAGTTCCCCGAGAAATCTTTTCTCTCTTTTTTGCATAATCCAGACCAGAGGAGCAAAAACAACAACCAAGATAATCGTCGCAACCAAGATCACCGCAAAACAGTAAAGAACATTCAAGGGGAAATTAATCAACGGTACCCAGATGGACAAGGCAAGGGCTTTTGCTTTGCCCGTGAAGAAAAACAGGAGCAAGTAAATCCACCAGAGCACGAAAGATACTATCGCCAAAAACATAAAAATCGCGCAATCCCCTTCGATTTTTTCCCTGATCTCCCTTATCAATTCTTGTTTAATCATCCTAAACCTCCTTTTTCTTAAATTCTTAAACTAATAACAAGATAGCATATAATCACTATCCTGTCAATATGGTAAGCCCGTTTAGCGGAACGATTCAGAACTTGGTTGATTTTGATATAAAAAACGGGTATTGGTCTTGCCTCTACCCGTTATTTTTTTCTTCTTGAAACCCGGAAGTCAATTCATCTATTCGGCTCCCGATTTTTTCAATGTCCCGCGACGGACATCTTAATCTGATATCGTAAAAAGTGTTCTCTCCTCTTGTTTCGAAATTCGCACATCTGATTTCTAAATCGGGAAATATTCTTTTCAAAAATTCTTCCAATTTTCTCCCCTGATCAAAAACAGATGAATCAGTCCCCCGTAAAATAACTTTTATTTCGACTTCTTGCGGAATTTCAACCTTTAATTTATAACTCACCTTACCTCCTTTAAATTTAAAGTTCAAATTCGTATCTCCACTCTACCAAATCATCCCGAAAAAATCAAGGGGCATGACAAAAGTTGATAATTAAAAAATAAAAAAGCGGATCGAAACTCACTGTCTCGACCCGCGTGTTTTCATATTGCCAACCCCCTTTTTGTCAGAAATTCATCAACTGCTTCTTCAAATTTCCTCTCCAAATTTAGCGCTATTTTTTCACCTCTCTTCGAATGAAGATCAACATTAGCGTCAAATCGGAAAAATATAACTGGCTTAGCACAGTAAGAAAAATCGCACTGTATCCAAAGCTTAGAATGAATCGTTAAACTTGAACCATATCTTCGTTCTGCGGCACCATATTTTTGGACATCCTGCAAAATATTATTCAGTTCACCGGGATACAGATAACGAATGCCGTGACCGCCGACTGTCTCATCGTAAATTGTAACGATTTCTACTAAAATCTCGTAAGTTAAATCGGATAGTTTCATTCTTAACACATTGTCCTCCTTTCTGTAAAAACAGGATAGCATATAATTGTTATCCTGTCAACCCCGAAGAGCACTTACCTCAATCTGGAGGCTTACAGCCTCGCACTCTTGAGGGGCGCGTCTACGGGGTAAAGTCCACCGTATTTTTAATCTCCACTTCCGCACTTGCCCCGCATCAATTTTGCCGTGTATAATCTCACGAGGCGTGAGCGTCGAGTCAAGAAAAATCTCGCAAAATTTGGTGCTGGGGTCGTCTTTAATCTAAAAATAAATTTGCTACTGAATCAATTCAGTAGCAAATTCAATTTACCACTTTTCTCCGTCTGACTTGTTTTGGCGTATTCAATTGTTCCATACACTTTCAGGATAGAAAATATTCCCCTTTCGGTCAATAGGTGGTATAATATAATTGAGGAGGGAAAAATGAATAACTTTAAAGCTGGTGTGGTATGTGATTTCGGAATTAGGCAAATCTACATCAAGAAAGATGGCAAACTTATCAAGGTAGAAGGAAAAGATCCCAAAGAGGTAGAAAAACAATTACACGAAAACTGTGACCATCTGGTAGCATCTGCCGATGAAGACAATATTCATCACAACCTTTGCTTTCCTGTCTGGTTCTTTCAGGACAAAATCATAATCTTTACGTACTTTACAATCGGAGAATCCGAACAAAAAGGCATCACCGTTTAACTGGTGATGCCTGTTTTTATATTTCAAAAGCCCCGCCAAAGGCGGGGCTTAAATTATACTTTCACAATTTGCTTAATTTTCTTGATACTCGATTCAATCGTTATTTCTTTTCCTTTTACATCTACTTTTACTTTATCCCCTTCTTTTACTTTTCCTTCAACCATCATTTTTGCTAACGGGTCCAAGACCAATTGCTGGATTGTCCGTTTCAGGGGCCTGACTCCGAAGTCCGGGTCAAAGCCTTTTTCCGCTAATAAATTCCTTGCTCCAATTGAAACATTAATTTTAATCTTTTTATCTTTCAATCTCTCTTCAACCAAGTTTATCTGTAAATCAACAATCTGCCTGACTTCTTCCGGACCCAGACTATTAAAGATTATAATTTCATCCAATCGATTAAGAAATTCCGGCCTGAATTGTTCTTTTAAGGCTGAGGAAATTCTTTCTTTGGTTTCCTCTTCTTTTTTTCTCTTGGCTTCGCCGCTGTGGCTAAAGCCAAATTCCGCCATTTTCTGTAAATGTTCGCTGCCAACATTTGAAGTCAAAACAATAATCGTATTTTTAAAATTAACCAATCTGCCCTTGGCATCGGTCAATCTGCCGCGGTCTAAAATCTGGAGTAAAATATTAAATACTTCGGGATGAGCTTTTTCAATTTCATCAAATAAAACCACGCTATAGGGTCGGCGCCTGATAATTTCGGTCAATTGCCCGCCTTCATCATAGCCAACATAACCCGGCGGGGAACCGATAATTTTGGAAACGGTGTGTCTTTCCATGTATTCGGACATATCCAAACGGACAATCGCATCTTTGCTATTGAACATTAGTTCGGCTAAAATTAAAGCCAATTCTGTTTTACCAACCCCGGTCGGACCCAAAAACATAAATGAGCCGATTGGTCTATTTTCCTCGGATATCCCTGCCCGGCTGCGTCTAATGGCGTTGGATACAACTGAAATTGCCGATTCCTGACCAATAATCCTCTTTTTTATCTCTTCCTCCATTTTGGATAGTTTGATGCTTTCTTCTTCCAGCATTTTATAAACCGGGATACCTGTCCAGCGGGAAACAACCCCTGCCACATCTTCAATGGTTACCTCTTCTTTCAAAATTCTTTTTTTCTTTTGGGCATCGACTAATTTCTTTTGCTGCTCTCTTATTTTCTTTTCCAAATCGGGAATTTTTCCATATCTAATTTCAGCTGCTTTTTGTAAATCTGATTTCCTCTCGGCAATCTCGGCCTCGGCCTTCAACGAATCAATATCTTTCTGGAATTGCCTGATTTTCGAAATAATATCTTTTTCGGTTTTCCACTGAAGCTCCAATTCTTTGCTTTCTTCCTTTAAGTTGGCAATTTCCCTTTTAATAGCTTTTAATCTCTCTTTCGAATCCGGGTCAGTTTCTTTTTTAAGAGCCCTGACTTCGATTTCCAATTTCATCTGCTGTCTTTTCATCTGGTCCAATTCTATGGGCATGCTGTCAATTTCCATTCTTAGAGCCGAGGCTGCTTCATCCATCAAATCAACGGCTTTGTCGGGCAGAAACCTATCGCTTATATATCGCGATGATAAATTAACTGCGGCGACAATTGCCGGGTCAATAATTCTCACTCCATGATGAACTTCGTATTTTTCTTTAATCCCTCTTAACATGGCAATCGCGTCATCAATTGACGGCTCGCTGACATAAATCGGCTGAAATCTTCTTTCCAGGGCCGGATCTTTCTCAATATATTTTTGATATTCTTTCAAGGTGGTGGCACCAATGGCATGAAGCTCGCCTCTGGATAAAGCTGGCTTCAACATATTTGAAGCATCAATTGCCCCTTCGGCTGCGCCAGCTCCAACCAAGGTATGAAGTTCATCAATAAAAAGAATGAATTTACCTTGACCTCTTTCAATTTCTCTTAAAACTGCTTTCAGACGATTCTCAAATTCTCCTCTGAATTTCGTACCGGCCACCAATCCGCCCAAATCCAGACTAATCAACTCTTTATTCTTCAAATTTTCCGGCACGTCAACACTAACAATTCTTTGGGCAAGACCTTCAACAATCGCAGTTTTACCGGTTCCGGCTTCACCGATTAAAACCGGATTATTCTTTGTTCGACGACTCAAAACTTGCATTACTCTTCTGATTTCATTATCGCGTCCGATGACCGGGTCCAGTTTTTCTTTTCTTGCCAATTCGGTAAGATTTTTTGTGTATTTTTCCAAAACCTGGTATCTGGCTTCCGGCTCGGCATCGGTAACTTGCTCGCCTCCCCTGATGCTAGCCAAGATTTTTAAAACTTTATCATAATCCAAGCCATTGCTTTCCAGAACTTCCCTGGCCTTGGTAGGAGTATTCAATATGGCCAAAAGAAAATGTTCGGTAGAAACAAACTCATCTTTCATTTTATCGGCTTCTTTAAACGATTGCTCCAAAACCCGACCCATATCCTGGGTTAAATATGCCTGCATAATGTTCCCGCTCATAATGGTTAGTCTCGGAAGTCGACTTATGGCTGTATCTATATTTCTATCAATATTTTTTACATCAATTCCCATTTTTTCAAAAATAGCCAAAACCAAAGAATCCTCCTGTAAAACAAGAGCTTTTAATAAATGGAGGACATCAACTTGCTGCTGACCACGCTCACTGGCAATGCCGTGAGCGTCCTGTAATGCCTCTTGAGCTTTAGTTGTAAACTTGTCTAATCGCATATATTTAATTCTACCATATATTTCCAGTATAAAAAATTAGCACTCTTATGTCAAGAGTGCTAATCCACAATCTAAAAATCGCTTATTTCTTTTTTCTGATAAAAGCCGGGATATCCCATTCGTTTTCGTCTTCGGGCAAGGGACTTTTGTAAACAGCAATATTGTTCTCTTCTCTCGTCTCTTCTTTTCCCTCTTCTCTATCTTTTTCTTTTTTTTTCCTCTTCTCTACTTCGATAGACGGAGGAGCTTTTTTATCTTCAATTGCTAACTGATGATTTGAATTCTGATTATAATTCTCGCCAAAACCAGTAGCAATCACGGTGATTTTCATTTCTCCTTTCTTGGCTTTTTCATCAATAACCGCGCCAAAAATTATTTTGGCATCCGGGTCAGCGGTTTCGGTAATTGTTTTGGCTGCTTCAGAAATTTCCAACATTCCCATATCTGTTCCGCCGCTAACATTAAAAAGTATTCCCTTTGCTCCTTCGATTGAAAATTCCAATAATGGTGAACTAATTGCCGCCCTGGCGGCTTCGGTTGCTCTGTTCTCGCCGGTTGCCCGACCAATACCCATAATCGCCGGTCCGGCGTTCTCCATAATTGCCTTGATATCGGCGAAATCAAGATTAATTATTCCGGGAAACACAATCAAATCGGAAATTCCCTGAACTGCTTGCCTTAAAACATCGTCAACAATTTCAAAAGCATTTAAAAGTGAAACCTTTCTATCAATAATACTTAAAAGTCGGTCATTGGGAATAACGATTATAGTATCTACTTTATCCTTAAGTTCTGCCAAGCCTTCTTCGGCAAGCTTAGCTCTTTGCGAGCCCTCAAAAGAAAAAGGCTTAGTAACAATAGCTACGGTCAAAGCACCGGCTTCTCTGGCTAATTCAGCCACAATCGGAGAAGCGCCGGTTCCCGTACCTCCGCCCAAGCCGCAAGTTATAAAAACCATATCCGCACTTTTAAGTGATTCTTGAAGTTCTTGTTTATTTTCTTCGGCTGCCCGACGCCCGATTTCAGGATTCATTCCTGCCCCCAGTCCCTTGGTTAAGACCTTGCCGATATGAATTTTTTCTCCGGCTCGACTATTGTGAAGGGCCTGGACATCGGTATTAATAGCAACAAAACTAACGCCCTTTATTCCACAGGACATCATCCGAGAAATTGCGTTACCTCCGCTACCGCCAACGCCGATAACTTTTATTCGGGCAAATGTTTCAATGTCTGGTTTTATTTGAGGCATACCCAGTGCTACAACTTCGATTTTTATACTGAGTTCATCAAAGTTGTAGATTATAAATCAAAAATGTTTATTTATCTATTGTGTCCAGTACCTTATTTGTGGTCGCCTGTGGCGACCATCAAAGTTGTAGCACCGGGCATAATTTTTAGAAATTAATATTGAGCTTTTATGTTAGCTCAATATTTAAAAAACGTCAAGTATTTTAAGGTAGTAAACTTCTAAATAATCTTTTAATTTTATCTGCCATGCCATGATTAACGGAAGACTTAATCGCCGGAAACATTTTACCATCTTCTTTTCCGCTCTGCATTTGCAGAGCCCAGAATATCAATCCTGTTACCGTAGCAAAGGCAGGGTCATCTATCTTATCAATCAATCCTTCGAATCCCTGGGGATATCCTAACTGAACTGGTAATTTTAGTTTTTCTTTCGCTAAATCAATAATGCCGGGAATTTTTGAGCCACCGCCAACTAAAATCGCGCCAGCCGGCAAAAATCGCTCCCTGTCGATTTTTTTCAGCTCTTTATTAACCAAGCTAAAAACCTCGTCTATTCTGGCCTCAATAATTCTACTAATCTCTTTTCGGTTTGCCACTCCTTCTTCTTTCTCGTCGATTTTAGAAAGATCAATAACATCCCTTTTCCCAATCTCTTCGGCCAAACAAGAACCATAAGTCAATTTTACTTTCTCGGCCGTCTCAACACTTGTTCTCAGACCAATGGCTAAATCGTTAGTAATATGAGATGCACCAATCGGTAAAATGTGAACGTGAATCAGTTTTCTTTCTTCGTAAACAGTCATCCCCACTGTCCCGCCGCCGAAATCTAAAACCAAAACTCCCAATTCTTTCTGTTTGTTGGTCAAGACCGACTCTGAAGCAGCCAAAGCATCCAAAACCAATCCCTCTATTTCCAATCCATTACTACTGAGACATTTCCTTAAATTTTTAATATAGGGAGATAGCCCCTCAATAATTAAGGTATCTACTTCTAGTCTTACCCCAGTCATGCTACGAGGATCTTGAATGCCTGCCTGACCATCGATGTTAAATTCTCGAGGGATAACATGAATTACTTCCTGATTTGGGTCCAAAGAAACCGCAGAAGCGCTATTAATAGCCCGCATGACATCTTCTTCGGAAACCTCCTCATCGGCCCTAGATACCGCAGCAATTCCTTTACTGGTTTTTGCCTTAATATGGTTACCGCCAATAGTTACATAAGCTCTTTCTATGTTTATGCCACAACTTCTTTCGGCTTGGTCAATCGCTCTTTTGATACTTTTGGTCATTTCTTCAATATCAACAACGACCCCCTTTCTCATTCCGGAAGAATTGCTTTCGCCAACGCCAATTATTCTGGGCTTTGTGTCTTCTTTGCTCTTAATCGAAGCGATAACCACTCTAACTTTACTGGTGCCGACGTCTAATCCAACTATTATATTGTTCTTTGGCATAAATCCTCCTGTAATTTAACCATTTTATTGTATCCGCTCTTTGTTCTGTCGTTGTAACCGGCTAAATGCAAAATGCCGTGGATTAACAAAATGGCCAATTCTTTTTTTAACGAATGTTTTATTTTTTTTGCCTGTCTTTTTGCTTGAGGCAAACAAATAAAAATTTCTCCGTAGTCAAAAGCCAAAACATCGGTTGTCTCATTTTTTCCCCGATATTTTCTGTTAAGATTTTTCATTCTTGTATTGCAAACAATCGCAATGCTGATTTCGTTAAATCCTTTTAATTTTATAATCTTGACAGTATTTTCGGCGATTTTCTTTAAAAAAACTACGCTCGTTTTATCCGGGGTTAATTTATTTATTTCAAAATTTACCCTGTTAAATTTACCAGTATTCATGCTATGCCTGTTTTTATTTAAATAATATTTAACAGGGTTTACCTTGTTCATTTCTATTCCTTTAATAGCTCCCCAACAACCTTACTTACCATACCCCCTTCGGCCTTGCCTTTCAATTTGGGCATTGCCGCAGCCATTACTTTGCCCGTATCTTTGGGTCCGACTGCGCCAATTTCCGCAATAACTTTCTTTACCTCTTCTTTTATCTGCTCTTCACTCATCTGTTCGGGCAGATATTTCATAAGAATTTCCAATTCTTTTTTCTCTTTTTCTACCAGGTCTTGCCTTCCGCCCTTTTCGAACTCAATAATTGATTCTTTCCTCTTTTTGGCTTCGCTGGAAATTACCTCCAAAACTTCTTCTTCGGTCAATTTGCTTAACTCTTCCAGTTTTTTGATATCTTTCTCGGTCTTACTTAACTTGGTCCTTTTTTCAATCTCTTTATTGTGAAAAGCGGCATTTAATCCTCTTAACACCAAAAGCAGTAATTCGTTCTTCTCCTGCATTGCCTTTTTTATATCCTGGTTAATTTGTTCTCGTAACATATTAAATTCTTCCTAATTTTTTTAATCTAATTTTCTCTCTTCTTTTTATTTCTCTTTCCAGGGCATTTACTCTTCTTCGGCCACGACTTAACTTTTTCCTATAAAACTGTGATTTTTTTGCTTCAACCAAAATCCCGCTTTCCCTTACTCTCTGGGTAAAGCGTCTCAATAAAAAAGAAGTAGGCTCTTTTGGCTTCCTTTTTACTTCCATATTTTAAATTTTATTACTTTTGTTCCTCGTTCCAGCCGCCCATTAAATGTAAATGCAAATGGTCAATCAGCTGTCCTCCTTTTCGACCTGTATTAAAAGCTAACTTATATCCCTCGCTTATTTCATAATCGTGTGCTGTTTTCTTGGCCAATAAAAACATATCACCTATCAATTCTCTGTGTTTTTTCTCTATGTGATTAATCGAATCTATGTGTTCTTTGGGAATAATCAAAAGGTGGACAGGAGCCGTGGGTTTAATGTCCTTTACAACAATAAAATCATCATCTTCATGAAGAATATCGGCTGGCGAATTTTTGTTTATGATATTACAAAAAATGCAATCAGACATATTATTGTTTTAATCTTTTTTTAACTTCATTAATGACCTTTTCAATTAGCACTGTTTCTTGAACACCAGAGACCATATCTCTGATAATGATACTATCTTCGAGTGCTTCTTTTTGACCCAGAATTAAAGCTATTTTTGCTCCTTCTTTATCGGCTATTTTAAGCTGAGATTTAATGCTTGGCTTACTGAATGCTTCGCCGACCTTTATTCCGTTTCTTTGGAATTCGTCGAATAATTTTAAGCTTTTTCTCTTACCCAACTCTCCCAGCTGAATCATAAAAACTTTCGGCTTTTCGATTTCAGAAATTTTTATATCCTGTTTTTTTAAAAAAGAAATAATTCTTTCCATCCCGGCTGCGGCACCAACTGCTGGCGTAGACTTGCCTTTAAACATTTCTACTAAATTATCATAACGACCACCGCCGAGAAGAGCGCCCTGCCCAGAATCATCTTTGTCTTCCCAAACCTCAAAAACAGTTTTAGTATAATAATCTAATCCCCTAACCAAATAAGGATTAAGAATATAGGGAATTTCTAAATCATCCAGAATTTCCAATACCTTTTTAAAGTGGAGCCTACATTCATCACACAAATAATCCAATATTTGAGGCGCTTCATTGGTCACTTTTTTACACTTTTCGTTTTTGCAATCTAATAATCTTAATGGATTCTTATCAAATCTTCTCCTGCATTCGGGGCATACTCTGTTTAATCTTTTTTTATAATAACTTAAAAGATTTTTCTTATATTTTGGCGCGCACATAAGACAACCAATGCTATTGATAAAAATAGTAAATTTTTTCAGGTTTAATCTTTTCAAAATAGAAACAAAAGTCTGAATAATTTGCACATCGCTAACTTCAGTCGGATCGCCTATAATTTCAAAATTAATTTGATGAAATTGCCGATATCTGCCAGCCTGGGGTTTATCATGACGAAAAACCGGACCAATGCTGCAAAGCTTAACTGGTTGAGGTAAGTTTTTCATTCCGTGTTCAATATAGGCCCTAACTATTCCGGGAGTAAATTCAGGACGAAGAGCGAGTTGTTCGCCGCCCTTTGTTTTAAAGGTATAAATTTCTTTCTGGACGATATCGGTATTCTGACCGGTTCCCTTGATATAAAGCCTAACATCTTCAAAAACCGGCGTATCTATTCTGCCAAATCCATAATTGGTTGCCGCTTGAGCAACTACCGCTCTAAGTTTATCCCAATATTTTTGCTCCTCCGGTAAAATATCGTGAGTTCCCTTGGGCGCCTGAACTTTTATTTTTGATAAGCGGGGCTTTCTCGGTTTACTCGGCCTGCCTCGCCTACCATGTTTTTTTCTTTTCTTTGGCATAATTTTAGTCTTTAACTACGCCGGCTCTACTAACGGGCCATGCCCTTAGCCATGCTTCGCCAATAATGTATCTTTTAGGCACTGTCCCCCATTTTCTTGAATCAGAACTAGCCCGACGATTGTCGCCTAAAACAAAGTATTCATTATCTTTTAATGTAGTTTCGATATTGCCAGGCGTATAAATATTATTCAAATACCCAGATTCATCTAATTCTATTTCTTGAGGAACTACATCTTTATTATAAACAAAAATCTTGCCATCATTTATTTTAATAGTCTCTCCAGGCAAGCCAATAATTCTTTTTATAAAAAACTGAGAAGGATCCAGGGGATATCTAAAAATAATTACATCTCCTCTCTCGGGCTTCTCGAGACGATAAGTTATTTCATCAATAATTAAATATTCACCATCAAAAAAATTTGGCTCCATTGATGCGCCATTAACAAAAAAGGGCTGAATTAAAAAATAACGAATGGGAATAATAATCGCCAAAGAAATAATAACAATCTTTAAAATTTCCCATACAAAATTTAACCAATATTTTGTCTGTGATATTTTTGGTTTATCAAGCATAAATCCATTATACAAGTTTATCTATTATAAGGCAAATGATATAATTAAATTATAATCGATGCAAAAACAAATTCAAGAACCAAAAAATAAATCAAAATGGGTGATAATTTTCATCATCATTATTTTCGTTTCTTTAGCCATAGCCATCTCTCCTCTAAATAAATATTCGAAAAGGGAAATAATCATCGTTGGTCAAAATCCAATTATAAACTTGGGGCAGACAAGTTTAGCCTCTCTGTCGGATTTAAAAGAAAAAGAAAGGGTTAATCTGTTATTTTTGGGCATTCCGGGCAAAGGTTACCATGGCGAAAAATTAACTGACACAATTATAATAATTAATACAGGCCCCAAAGGAGAAAAGCCGATTGGAATATCTATCCCTCGAGATTTATTGGTAAAATTTCCGGAAAAGGATTATTATACGAAAATAAATTCTCTCTTTGACTCTGGAAAAAACGAAAAAGAAAGTATCGAGCTAATAAGTAGAAAATTAGAAGAAATAACCGGTCTGACTTTTGACTATTTTGTTGTTTTTGATTTGGAGGGTGTGAAAAATCTAATCGACCAGCTGGATGGCATTGACGTAGTAGTAAGGGAGGATATTTATGACCCTCTTTTCCCTGCTCCTTATGATTCTTACGAAACCTTCTCTATTAAAAGGGGCGTTCACCACTTAGACGGAGAAACGACTTTAAAATATATCAGAAGCAGAAATCAATTAGGCGGGGATTTTGCTCGTATTCAAAGACAGCAAGAAATAATAAATATTTTAAAAAACAGAATTCTTTCTCTTAACTTTATTTGGGACTTTCCCACTATTTTAAGCATCTGGAAAACCCTAAAAAGTCACACCCAAACCAATATAGATTTAACTGACATAAAATATGCCTGGAATCTGGTTAAAAAGACAAATTTGGATGAAATTAAATTCCATATTATCAGTAATCTAGAAGAAGGCCAGTTCTTAATGTCTGATGAGATTATCTTAGAAGGACAAAAAGCTTATATTTTAAAGCCAAAAGCAGGTTTGGAAAATTACGAAGAGATAAAAAATTACATTAAACAACTAATCAGTGAAATATGATTTTAATTGTTGGATTGGGAAATCCGGGAAGAAAATACGCAAAAACCCGACATAATATCGGGTTTAGAGTAATTGACGCGTTAAAAGACGAAATATCTGATAAGAATGTTATATTATTAAAGCCCGATATTTTTATGAACAATTCGGGCAAAGCAGTTAAAAAAGAGCTCAAATACTCAAAACTCAATACTCAAGACTTAATTGTTATTCATGATGACATTGACTTGCCTTTTGGTACAATTCGAGTCAGCAAAGATTCTTCTTCGGCCGGACACAAGGGAGTGCAATCGATTATTGATGAATTAAAAACCAAAGATTTTACCAGAATCCGAATCGGCATCAAGCCTTCGTATGAAGTTGATACCACTGAATTTGTATTAAATAAATTCTCAAAAGAAGAAGAAAAACAGCTAAAAGAAATAATCAAAAAAGCAGCCGAAACAATTCAGACTGCTGTTTTTGATTCTTGTTCCTAACCCTACCCGTGAGCGCTTCAGATTGTCCCGCAGAGGCGAAAAAACCTGAAAACATTTTGACTACTAGCGCAATCAAGGAGGGTAGATTGGCTTTCGTCACTCAACAGGCAGGATTAGAAACAAGAATTTATTCAATTTTCAATCACACCATAAGTATAGCATAATGACCAAAATATGTCAATAGCTGATTCTAAAAATATAAGAAAAATTATTCCAAAAGATAAAGAATACCCCACTCTATTAAAAGAAATATCCAGTCCTCCGAAAGAGCTCTACATTAAAGGAGAAATCCTTCCCCAAGACAGAGTCGCAGTAGCTATAGTCGGAACAAGAAAATATAGCAATTACGGAAAGCAGGTTGCTTTTGATATTGGCGGGAAATTGGCCAGATTGGGAATTACCATTGTTAGCGGCCTGGCCAGAGGAATCGATAGTTTTGCCCATCAGGCGGCTCTGGAGGTTAGCGGCAGAACAATTGCCGTATTGGGAAGCGGCTTAGATAAGGCAAGCTTTTTCCCGCCCCCCAATTATTACTTAGGCGAGAAAATAAGTCAACAAGGGGCGGTAATTTCCGAATATCCTCCGGGTGTTCACGGAACAAAATTTACTTTTCCCGAAAGAAATAGAATTATCAGCGGACTAAGCTTGGGCGTGATAGTTATAGAGGCGCCCGAAAAAAGCGGCGCTTTGATTACCGCTGCTTTGGCTCTAGACCAAAATCGAGAAGTTTTTGCTGTGCCCGGTCCAATTTATGAAAAAAATTCCATTGGCACAAACCGATTAATTAAAATGGGTGCAAAATTAGTTATTGATGTTGAGGATATTTTGGAAGAATTAAATTTATCTCATTTATTGACAACTCCCAAGAAAAAGATTAAACCTGATAATAAAGAAGAAGAAATTATCCTTTCGATTTTGTCGCTTCAACCAACGCATATCGATGAAATAATTAAAATTTCCAAATTGCCAACCGGGATTGTCAATTCAACATTAATGATTTTAGAATTAAAAAAAGCGGTGCGTAATTTGGGTAAAGGCAATTATATTATATGCAGCTAGTTTTAGTGGAAAGTCCAACCAAATCAAAAACTCTTCAGGGATTTTTAGGCTCCAAATATCGGGTCTATGCTTCTTATGGACACATTAGAGATTTGCCGGAAAGAGAGCTTGGAGTAAATATTAAAAATGATTTTAAGCCCAAATATATAATTATTGCCAAAGCCAGAAAAAATATTGAATATTTAAAGGATCAGGTACCGAAATTCTCAAACATCATCTTGGCTACCGATGAAGATCGCGAAGGCGAAGCGATTGCTTTTCATTTAAAGGAGGCGTTAAATTTAAAAAATCCCAAAAGGATTGTTTTTCATGAAATAACTAAACCCGCCATCGAGGAGGCTCTTAAAAATCCTCGCGATATCGATATAAATCTGGTTGATGCCCAACAAGCCAGGAGAATTCTTGATAGATTGGTTGGATATAAATTGTCTCCCCTGCTCTGGAAAAAAGTGGCGCGTGGACTTTCGGCTGGTCGAGTTCAATCAGTGGCTGTCAGGCTGGTTGTTGAAAGACAAAAAGAAATTGATGGATTTAAGCCTACTGAATATTGGGGCATTGAAGCAGAATTTAAAAATAATCCAAATTTTGTTTCCATATTAACCAAAAAAGATAATAAAACAATCCCCAAACTCAGCATCAAAACAAAAACCCAAGCCGAGGAAATTGTTAAAGATTTAAAAAGTGTTGAATATGGGATAGGCAATATTGAAAAAAAAGAAATAAGAAGATACCCGCTGCCGCCTTTTACCACCAGCACCCTGCAACAAGAAGCATCCAGAAAACTAAGATTCTCGGCCAAACAAACAATGTTCATTGCCCAACAATTATATGAAGGAGTTACTTTGAAAAATAAAAAATCCGTTGGTCTTATAACCTATATGAGAACCGATTCCTTGAATTTAGCCGGTCAGGCAATTTACAAAATTAGGGAATTGATTTACAAGGATTTCGGCAAAAAGTATCTTCCGATTAAACCGAATTTCTACAAAACTAAAAGTAAAACTGCTCAGGAGGCTCACGAGGCAATTAGGCCAACTTTTCTCGAAAAAAAACCGGAAGAGATAAAAGAATATCTGAATAAAAATCAATTTGTCCTTTATAATCTGATCTGGCAGAGAGCCATTGCTTGCCAAATGGAACCAGCTATTTTTGACGATACCATTATTGACATTGAAACCACAAAAAGTAAAAATAACCACATTTACGGATTTAGAACCACAGGGCATATTCTAAAATTTGACGGATTCTTGAAGGTTTGGCCAATAAAAAGTGAGAATTTAATTCTGCCAGAATTAAAGAAAAATGAGCCATTAGATTTAATAAAGCTTATTTCCAATCAACATTTTACTCAACCACCCGCCCCCTACACTGAAGCAACTTTAGTAAAGGCCCTGGAAGAAAACGGCATTGGCCGACCATCAACATATGCCCCGATTTTGGAAACCATTCAAAAAAGAGGATACATTATTAAAAAAATCAGATATCTTTGTCCAACAGAAATGGGTGTTTTAGTTAACAATTTGTTATCCGAGCATTTTCCTCAAATTGTGGATATAAAATTCACGGCTAAAATGGAAAATGACTTGGATGAAATTGCCCAGGGAAAAAGAAAATGGGTGCCAATAATCGAAAAATTTTATTGGCCATTTGAAGAAAATTTGAAGAAAAAATATGATGAAATTGTCAAAAAGAAGGCTCTTATAGAAAAATCGGATGAAATTTGCGAAAAATGCGGAGCGGCAATGGTAATCAGAATGGGCAGATTTGGAAAATTTTTGGCTTGTTCAAATTTTCCCAAATGTAGAAATACAAAAACAATCGAAAATTCAACAGGAGTTAAGTGTCCTAAGTGTATAGAGGGAAAAATAATTGAAATAAAAACCAAAAAGGGAAAAATATTTTATGGATGCAACAATTACCCGAATTGTAAATTTGCTTTGTGGAATATGCCTACTGGCGAAAAATGCCCAAAATGCGATTCTCTGCTTGTCAAAACCAGACAAGATAAGGTAAAGTGTAGTAATAAGGAATGTAATTTTACAAAAGAATAATCAGGCCCAGGTGGCGGAATTGGCAGACGCGCACGACTCAAAATCGTGTGGACGTAAGTCCATGAGGGTTCGACTCCCTCCCCGGGCATATTAAAAAGGAGCGGCTCAACCGCTCCCAATTTTTATTCATAATTTATAATTCTTACTCTATTGACAAATAATATGAATATGGTATAATTAAAGTATTCCGAATAAAGGAGGTTTATCGTGAAAAGGATCGTTAAAACTATTTCGAAGTCCCTTGAATCCTTTTTTAGGTCGATGGACAAAATCGCGGCTCATGTCTCGGTTATGTCCAGCAGACCGGAACTTCCGACGCTGACCAACTCCGGTCCGTTGGTTGAAAAAAGAGAAGAAATACTTTTTAGATGATTTAAAAAAAACGGGAGCGCCCATGCGCTCCCTGTTTTTATTTCTTGACAAGATTTAAGTTAATTGCTAATCTTATAATCTACTCTTAAATTTAAAAAGGAGGAAAAAATGGAAAGAACAAGAGAAGGTGTCCTAAAAGACATTAAGGAACATCCAGAGAATCATCACCATGATTTCGATGGACTACACGCTTGCTGTGTAATCAATGGCGCTCTTGATACGCTTCTGATGGAAGCGCATCAAAAATATGCCAACCTAGGCACTAACGGCGGTCAGCCCTGTGATGTGACCGAAGGCCCCTGCTCTTGTGGCGCTTGGCACTAATTCGATCTTTTCAAAACGGCGGGAACCGCAAGGTCTCCCGCCGATTTTTTTATTCCCAAATACTAACTACTAAATACTATTTACTAACCCTCACTTTCCTCCCCTCAATTTTCAACCTGCCTTCGCAGAAAAGCTTGATTGCTTCGGGAAAGGCCTGATGTTCAAGTTTTAGTCCGCGTTTTTTGAAAGATTCCAGGGTATCATTTTCTCTAAGCGGATTTATTTTTTGTAAAATAATCGGACCAGTATCAATTCCCTCATCAACAAAATGAATCGTGCACCCCCCAACCTTACACCCGTATTTCCAAGTATCGCCGTAGCCGTCGGTTCCGGGAAATGACGGCAGCAAAGCCGGATGAATATTGATAATCCGGTTTTTATATTCTCTGATAAAATGCGGGGTCAAAATACGCATATAGCCGGCCAAAACCACCAAATCAACTTTATATTTTTTCAAAATCTCAATAATCTTTTTTTCGTGTTCCTCGCGCGAAATATCTTTATGGTCAATAAAATAGGCCGGGATTTTGGCTTTTTTCGCCCGAACCAAACCATAAGCATCTTCCTTATTGGAAATCACCACTGCCAAATTACATTTCAATTTCCCGGCTTTAATGTGGTCAATAATCGACTGCAAATTCGTACCATGCCCAGAAATCAGAACCGCGATGTTTTTCATATAACAATGTTAATTAATTTTCCTTTTACAAAAATTACCACTTTTGGCTTGTTATCTCCGAGCCATTTTTTAATTTTATCGGTTGATAAAGCAAGTTTTTCCGCTTCTTCTTTGGAAATTTCCGCACTAACTTCGATTTTATCGCGCACTTTGCCATTAACCTGAATTACCAGTTCAATTGTCTCTTTCTTAATTAATTTCTCATTATATTCCGGCCATTTTTCGAGAAAAATAGTTTTGAGTTTTGAGTTTTGAGTTTTGAGTTTTTGAAATAATTCTTCGCAAATATACGGACAAAACGGGGCCAAAATTTTCAGAAAATTTTCCGCGTCTTTTTTGGACAGAACATTGCTTTTTTCTGACCATAAATTTACCAATTCCATCATGCTGGCCACGGCAGTATTGAATTTCATATTTTCCAAATCATCACCAATCTTTTTAATTGTGTAATGTAATTTCTGAACCAGATTTTTGGTGGTTATTTTACTGATTTTATTCTCTTGATTAAATAAAACCCAGATTCTTTTCAAAAAACGCCAGCAACCTTCCAATCCTTCGGTGCTCCAATTTATTGCTTCTTCATAGGGACCCATAAACATTTCATAAAGCCGTAAGCTGTCCGCACCGTATTTTTTCACCACCTCATCAGGATTTACTACATTGCCGAATGATTTACTCATTTTCCTACCATCGACGCCCAAAACTATGCCGTGAGAACGACGCTTGGCATAAGGTTCGAAAGCTGGAACAGCCTTAATGTCGTATAAAAACTTATAAATAAATCTTGAATACAAAAGATGAAGAGTGGTATGTTCCATTCCCCCATTATACCAATCAACCGGCATCCAGTATTTCAGTTTTTTTGGGTCGGCAATTTTCTTATCGTTTTTCGGATCGCAATAGCGGATATAGTACCAGTTAGAGCCGGCCCAATTGGGCATAGTATCGGTTTCTCTCTTTGCTGGACCGCCGCATTTCGGACATTTAACATTAACCCATTCTTTAATTGCTGCCAACGGAGATTCGCCGGTATTTGTTGGCTTGTATTTCTTAACATAAGGCAACTTTACTGGCAAATCTTTTTCCGGCACTGGAACTATTCCGCATTTTTCGCAATGAATAATCGGAATTGGTTCACCCCAATAATGCTGACGGGAAAATATCCAATCGTGAAGATGATAATTAATTTGCTTTCTGCCTAATTTATTTTTATCAATCCATTCAGTGATTTTTTTAATTGCCTCTTCTGATTCTAATCCGTTAAACTGCCCCGAATTAACCAATGTTCCGTAATCAACAAACGCTTCCTTGGAAATATCGCCTCCAGATACGACTTCGCGAATTTCTAAACCATACTTTTGGGCGAATTCATAATCTCTTTTATCGTGAGCCGGCACAACCATTACTGCTCCCCCGCCATAAGCGGCAATCACATAATCGCCGACCCAAACCGGAATTTTTTCGTTATTTAAAAAATTAATCGCATAAACTCCTTTTAATTCAATTCCGGTTTTTTCCTTTTCCAAATCAGTTCTTTCCAGCTCGCTTTTTTTCTTGGCATTTTTGATATAATTCTGGACTTCATTCCAATTTTCAATTTTTAATTTTAAATTTTCAATTAACGAATGTTCGGGCGCAAGCACAAGCGCCGTAACTCCAAATATCGTATCAATTCTGGTGGTAAATACTTCGATAAATTCATCCACAATTTTAAATTTTATTGTTGTTCCTTCGCTTTTGCCAATCCAATTTATCTGTTGAGTCTTGATTCTTTCCGAATAATCAACTTTTTTCAAATCATCAATTAATCTATCGGCGTAAGCGGTAATTTTCAGCATCCATTGCTTCTGTCGTTTTTTTTCGGTTTCTGCTCCGCAACGCTCGCATTTTCCGCCAATTACTTCTTCATTTGCTAAGCCAATTTTACAGCCCGAACACCAGTTTATCGGCATTTCGGACTGATATGCCAGTCCTTTTTCAAACATTTTCAAAAATATCCACTGGGTCCATTTGTAATATTCAGGATCAGTGGTATTTATTTCCCGAGACCAGTCAAAAGAAAGTCCCATCATTTTTAATTGCCTTCTGAAATTATCAGTATTCTTTTTGGTTGCCTCTATCGGATGTATTCCCGTTTTGATGGCATAATTCTCGGTTGGTAATCCAAAGGCATCCCATCCCATCGGATACAAAACATTATAACCTTCCATTCTTTTTTTTCTGCAAACTGCGTCTAGGGCGGCATAAGAACGAACTTGACCAATATGTAAACCGTCTCCAGAGGGGTACGGAAATTCAACCAAGATGTATTGCTTCTTTCTTTTGTCAAAGTTCTTGGCCCTATCCAAGCCAAGTTTCTCCCAGTATTTCTGCCATTTGCTCTCTATTTTTTGCGGATTATAGTCCATAACCTTATTATAAGCAAAGCTTCGAATTACTTCGTTCGGTCGAAATAAGTACAAACCCTTATTTCTCCCTCACTAGTAATTATAGCAAATTAAACAACTCTTTGGCGTTTTGAGTGGTTTGAGAAGCGACTTTGTCAAGTGAAATTTCTTTTATCCCGGCAATTTTTTCTGCCACGTATTTGACATTTTCAGGGGTATTTCTAATTTTTTTACGATCTTCGAGGGTCAAACCCCCACCACCAAAAATTTGGTGTGGGGGTAAATATGGCGCGTCGGTTTCGATTAAAATTCGCTCTAAGGGAGTATTTTTAATTACTTTATCGTAATCCCGCGCATAAGTAATCAAACCGGTAAAACTGATATAAAATCCCAATTTCAAATATTCTTCAGCATAAGACCAACGACCCATGTAACAATGTAAGACTCCAGGTCCAGAATTTTGAATTTTGAATTTTGAATTTTGAATGATGTTTAAAATTTCCGGAAATAGACGGCGGGAGTGGATAATAACCGGTTTATTAACTTCTTTTGCCAGCTTCAAATGCTCTATAAAAACTTTTTGTTGTAATTTTTGTACTTTCTTATCATCTTCGCAAAAAGCGTAATCCAAACCGCACTCTCCAATCGCCACGGTTTTTTTATTTTCGGCTAATTCCTTGTATTTTTTATAATCAAATTTTTCGGTCAAAACATCATGCGGATGCAAGGCAACTGCGGCATAAATGCCTTTTTCATATTTTTCCGCAATTTCTATTGCTTTTTTTGACGTCTCGTAATCAGCGCCAATATTGATTATCCAAATATCGTTAGCCAAACAACGACCGATGATTTCCTCTCGGTCGTTTTCAAAATCTTTAAAATTAAGATGTGCGTGAGTGTCTACTAACATTTAAATTCTGGGAAATAAAATTTCTGATTTCCCTGTTTTTATCTGCTCTTTTATTTTCTCGCTTGTCTCGGGTAAAAACGGTAAAATTAAATCGGCGATTTCAAAAAGGCAATAAAGCAAATTGGATAAAACTTGCTCCAATTTTTCTTTATCGGTTATCTGCCAAGGTTTATTTTTCTCGATATATTCGTCACACCATTTAATCAATCTCCATACTCCCTCTAATGCTTCGTATAGCTTAAATTCTTCCATATCTTTCTTATAGATTTCTTTAATTTCCTTAACTTTCTTTTCAATCTCTTTTTCTTTTTTATTTGAAATTTGAAATTTGAAATTTGAAATTTCCGCGAGCTTTAAAATGCGAGCGGTTAGATTTCCCAATCCATTCGCTAAATCGGCATTATATTTTTCAACAAACCTGCTTTCTTGAACGTCCCCATCCTGACCAAAGGGAAACTGCGATAATAAAATATATCTCGCAGCATCCGTGCCGAATTTATTGACTATTTCGATAGGGTCAATTACATTGCCAAGCGTTTTACTTATTTTTTGGCCATTGATTGTAAAAAATCCGTGAATAAATTCTCTGTCCGGCAATTTTTTTTTCGTTGCCAACAGCATTGCTGGCCAAAAAACAGCGTGAAATTTCAAAATATCTTTTGCCAATAAATGAATAACTTTTCCTTTTTCCCAGTATTTTTTAAATTCTTTTGTGCCGTCTCCGGTATAATAATTCAAAAGCGCATCAACCCAGACGTAAACCGTCTGATTTTTATCAAACGGCAAATCAATGCCCCATTTAACTTTTTCTTTTTGACGAGAAATGGAAAAATCATCCAATTCCTGTTTCAGTAATCCCAAAACTTCATTCTTGGCATTCTGGGGTTCGATTTTCAATTGATTTGTATTAATCAATTCTGCTACTGTCTTCAGGTAATCTTTGAGTTTAAAAAAGTAATTTTTTTCCGTAATCTTTTTCGGCTCTGTTTTGTGGTCCGGACATAATCCATCAACCAAATCTTTTTCGGTTAAAAACTTTTCGCAAGCCACGCAATA
>MHMT01000003.1 GCA_001819435.1 Candidatus Portnoybacteria bacterium RBG_13_40_8 | reverse complement strand
AAACGATTTTTAAAAAAACTTCTTCATAGCGGTCGACCATATGTTTAATGGTAAAATTCTTCTCGACGTGTCTTCGGCAATCAGCTCGGTTAATTTGATCAATTTTTTTAACAGCCGCAACCATCTTATCGACCGTATCAACAATAAAGCCCGTCTTATTATTGACAACCACCTCCGGAACAGAACCGCGACGAAACGCGATTACCGGCGTACCGCAAGCCATCGCTTCAATCATCACCAAACCGAAAGGTTCTTCCCATTGAATAGGCACCAGAATGGCTTTAGCTTTTTGATAATAGCGGAAAAGTTTATTATAGGGAACATATCCGAGATATTTGATTTTTTCGTTTAAATAAGGGGCAATCCGCTTTTCCCAATATTTACCTGTCACGGGCGGTCCGATAATCAAAAGCTTCTCATTGCTTCGTTGTGCCACTTTTACCGCTTCGGCAACGCCCTTTTCCGGATGCAATCTGCCCACAAACAAAAGATAATCACCGCCTTTCTTTGAAAATGGAAAAAGATTGATGTCAATTCCATTATAAATGGTTGCCAGATAATTTAATTTTGGAGCCGGTTTCCGTTGAGCATCGCTGATGGAAACATAATATTGATTGAGAGAGGAAAACATTTTAAAAATCTCGGCTCGCCAAGGATAAATCGGGTCATGAAGCGTATAAACCACGGGAATCTTGAAATGAGACAAAGCCAAGGGCAGAGCTCGGTCAACCGGATGAATATGCAGAATATCGTAATTACCTTTTTCCGCCTCCTTGAACATCTGGGCAATCAAATACTGGTCCCAGAGATTAAAAACCTTGCTTATCTCGGCACCATCAGCGCGAAGATTTTTAAGAACGGTCTCTTCGCCATTTTTCTTGAGTGCCCGCAATCCATCACTAACAACTTTAGTAACCTTAATTTTTGAGCCTACGGGTGCGTAAAAATCGACTTTATGGCCCTTTTTAACCAAGCCCTCGCTAACCCAAATAGCAATATCCATCGGCGCATAAATAACGCCCTTGGCCGGAGGAGTGGTGAAATGACCGGTGACCATTGTGGCAATGCGGAGCTTTTTCATTTTTTTAGACATAATTTGTAGTAAAGTTTTTCATAATTATCGACCATCTTTTCTTTGCCGAATCTTTGCTCAACCCGTTTTCTAACCAGGGCTCTGTTAATCTGCTCAATTTTCTTCATGGCTCCCACCAACTTATTCAAATTGCTATCGACAACAAAACCCGTTTTGCCATCTTCTATCAGTTCCGACATTGAACCTCGACGAAAAGCAATTACCGGCGTGCCGCAAGCCATTGACTCGGCGACCACCAATCCAAACGGCTCTTCCCACTCAATCGGATAAAGCAAGGCCTTGGCCGAACCGTAAAAATCGGATAATTGATTCTCGGTCAGTTCGCCAACATATTTAATTCTTTTGTTAAGATGCGGCTTGATAACCTTTCTAAAATATTTCCTCTGAGTCGGGTCAATGCGACCGGCTAAAAGTAGTTTGACCCTCATTTTTTCGGCAGCGGCAATTGCATTTTCCACGCCTTTGTGCCTATTCATCCTGGCTATCCAAACAAAATGGTCGCCACCAACAGGACTAAATTTAAAATGACTTAAATCAATGCCGTTATAAATAACCTTGGCTCTCGACAGTTTTACCATTGCTTGACTACGGGCCGATTCACTAATCAGAACAATGTTCGTTCTGTAGGCTTCTTCAGAAAATAATCGTAACCTATCGTCTTTTAAAACATCGACGTCTGAAAGATACAAGGGATTATGCATCGTGTGAAGAACCGGGGTTTTGGTCAATCCCTGAAAAAACAATGTCCATAAATCAAGATGAGAATGAATAATATCAAACTCTCCTTGATTAACCATTTCGAACGCTTTAGATAAATTTCTTAAATTCCAAATTGGATTAGACCAGGAGATTTTGGCATCTAATAACGGTTTATCAAAAACCGTAATTAATTTTGCCTTTGTTTTCGAGCCCGGTGCAGCAAAAAGCGTTACCTTGTGACCCCTTTCCACTAAACCATCGCAAAGCATGGCAACAATCCTTTCAATGCCGCCATATTTTAAAGGAGGAATAGTAACCCAAAGCGGCGCTATTTGGGCTATTCTTAATTTTTTTTTATTTTTTGATAAGTTTTTCATAAACGCGAAGATAGTTTTCGGTCATTCTCTCTTTGGTAAAATAATCCTTAACCCTATTATAACATTTTTTTCTGTCGATTTGCTGAATCTTTTTTACTGCCCCGACAAAGCTACTGATTTTATTCGGCACCACAAACCCTGTCTCGCCGTCAATCACCAATTCTGGTGCCGAACCCATATTTGTGACAATAACCGGCGTGCCGCAAGCCATCGCTTCAACAATGAATAACCCAAAGGGTTCGCGCCATTGAATAGGAGCCAATAAAGCATAAGCATTCCCCAAAAAATCACTTTTAATATCCGGACCTATTTCACCGATAAATTCAATTCGCTTGCCATCAATTAATGGTTCGATTTCCTTTTTAAAATATTCCACGTCGACTGCATCAACCTTAGCCGCTATCTTCAGCTTCATACCAACTTTTTTGGCAACTTCGATGGCTATTTTTGGACCTTTTTCGGGTGAAATCCTTCCCAGAAATGCTAAATACTCACCGGGCCTATCAACAAAATTAAATGCCTTTAAGTCGATACCATTATAAACCGTGGCAACATAATTTAATTTCGGAAAAGGCTCTCGCTGGGCATTGCTTATTGAAACATAGGACGCGCTTGAAAACGAACCGTATACAAATTGCTGATAAGCCACATCCAACGGTCCGTGCAAAGTGGTCAATGTTGATACCCGAAGATGATGAGCAAAAGGGATAAATCGCCAGCCGATATGATTATGAATAATGTCGGGCTTAATCTTCATTAATTCATCTACTACCCGGCCGATGCCAATATATTTTAACGAATTTCGAACATTCATATCGGATGCCATTGGTTCCTTACGAATTGCGCGAGGAAATATAGGAACGAGTTGAGCCCTTGTCTTGGAATCACCGGATGCCAGTAAATATACTTTGTGACCATAATCAATAAGCGTCTCAGCAAGATTGTAAACAACGAGCTCTGTGCCGCCGTATTTTTCTGGCGGTACTGGTTCTTCAAATGGCGAGAGAAGCGCGATTTTCATAATCAGATTAAATAAAAGATTTATAAATATCGTTTATTTTTTCGGCGATATATTTCCAAGAATAATTTTCCAAAACATCTTGGTAGGCATTTTTTACTAAAAAGGCCGCCAGTTCTTGAGAGCGGTAAATTTGTAAAACTTTTTCTTTCAGGTCCAGGGGATTTCGCGGCTCAAACAAAAGACCACTTTGACCATCTTTAATCGTAAATCTTAATCCTCCTTTGCGAGAAGCTACAATCGGTATTTGGGAAGCCATCCCCTCCAAGGCAACGAGTCCGAAGGGCTCGTAGTAGGAGGGAACAACCAGAATATCGGCAGCCGAATAAAAAAGCGGTAAACGACCCTGGTCAACGCGACCGACAAAATGTATACTGTCACCCACGTTCTCTTCTTCGGCCTTTTTTAAAAGTCTTTGGTACTCGTTCCAGTCATCTTTATTTTTCTTCAAGCCAAAAATCTTTCCACCAACAATTAAAGCTTTAACGTTTAGGATATTTTCCTTAAGCAGTCTGACGGTGCTTATAAGGGTACCAACTCCTTTCCGCCATTCCAAGCGTCCAACAAACAATAAAATAAAATCTTCTTTTGATAAACGCAGGGTTTCACGGGCTTTATTCTTGGATAGCGGCATGAATTCCCTTATATCAACTCCGCCCGGAAGAACTGCAACCTTCTCCAAGGGTGTGCCGTAAAGAAGATTTAAATCTCTCTTTTCTGTATCGGCAAGAGAAATAATCAAAGAAGCCCCTTTAATGATTTTTTGCTCCATCGTAAAACGTTCTTCAAAAATCTTCTGTTCATTGCTGGCCACGGCATATAACCGTTGGGTTTGAAACCGCACCCGCCCCAAAGAATGAAAATTAACAATTAATGGCTTATTGAATTCCTTATGGGCCTGAAGCGCTATCCAGCCGCCGTCATAATGATGGCCGTGAAATATTTTATAGGGATTTTGGAAATTAATAAATTTTAAAAAGTTTTTATAAATTTCCGGAAAATGGGGATTTAGTTGACCTTTCGGAATATAAGCCGGCTTTCCGCCTTTTAGCCTTATTACCCGCGAATTCTTACCTATCTTGGCAACTGTTTTCTTTTTGGAATCATCGAAGCGCGTAAAAACATCGACTCTCCAACCATGCTTATCCAAATTAATCACAAGATTACGAATATAAACATTCTGACCACCACTTTCGCGGCTCCCGATAGCCGCCAACGGATCGGCATGAATGCTAAACATCGCTACCCGATTTTGTTCATTTTTATTACTCATAAAATCTAAACAATACACAATATTTTTTGAGCCATATTTTAATTATATCATAAAACCCGAGCATTTGCTCGGGTTTTTCTTAAAATTAAGACTATCTCCGGGGCTACGACTCCCGCCCAATCTTAGCACTCGCCTTTTGGGAACTATCCGTTCACGGCTCGTGCTGTAATTTCAGGCGGGCAGGCGAACCAAGATTCACGGCTTTCCCGTACAAAACTGGGAGACCAGGATTCGAACCTGGATTGAGGGCTTCAAAGGCCCCTGTCCTACCGTTAGACGATCTCCCAGTTTTATACGTGACTTCGTGCCAGCCGGTGTCCTATTTACCCCACATCGAACTTGTTCTGGTGCGGGGCCATTAGACGACCCCGGAATAATGTCTTTCGCAAATTTCTACTGTCGCCAGCTCCGCTTCAACCTGGGGAAAAGACGAATGTTTCATTCTGTAAAGAGCCTCGATAAAAATCTCCATTGTTTTCGATAATTCTTGAATTGAAAATTGTTCAGCCTGCTTCAATGCCGTATTTAACTGCTCGGCGCTCAATTCCTCTTTTACCAGTTTCGACAAATCCCTGCTAACCCGCACCAATAATAAAATTCTTGAATAAGTTATCAACGATTCCACGAACTGAACCAAGTCATATCCTTGATTAACAAATTTATCAATAAAAGTCAATGCTTCGGCTGATTTTTTCTGGGCCAATAAATCAATAAATTTTATCGCCAAATTAATATCAACGATTCCCAAAATATTTTCAATATCTTCAACCCCAATCTCTTTATCGCCGCAGAAAGCAATCACCTGGCCAAACATACTCTCGGCATCGCGCATATGACCTTCGGAGTTCAAGGCAATTATTCTCAGGGCTTTCTCGTTTACTTTAATCCCCTCTTTACCGGCAATCATTTCCAGTCTTTTTACAATATCGTTTAAAGAAAATTTTCTGAAATCAAATCTCTGGACCCGGGAAAGAATTGTCGGCAGCATCTTATATGGTTCGGTAGTGGCCAGAATAAAAATAACATGAGCCGGCGGTTCTTCCAAGGTTTTCAGCAAGGCACTGAACGCATCTTTGGTCAGTTGGTGGGCCTCATCAATGACAAAAACCTTGTATTTGCCTCGAGTGGGAGTAAATCTCACTCTTTCCCGCAATTCCCGTATTTCCTCAATTCCTCGATTGGAGGCAGCATCAATTTCAATCAAATCCATTGCTCTGCCGTCCATAATATCCAGGCAGGATTCGCATTTATTGCAGGGCTCGTAACTGGAATCATCCAGGCAATTCACGGCCTTAGCCAAAATTCTGGCAACCGTGGTTTTGCCCGTTCCCCTCGGACCGGCGAATAAATAAGCATGGGCAACTTTACCAGACTTCAGGGCACTGGTTAAAGTTTTTATTACATGTTCCTGACCGACAACTTCAGAAAATTTCTGGGGCCGGTATTTTCTATATAGCACTAGGTTGATCATTTTTTTTCTCAAAAACTATAAATTTATATCCAACAAAATTCCAAGCCAAAGAAATAACAGTGGCAATGGCCGCGGCAATTAATCCCCATTGGTCATTGTTCAATTCGCCAATGGGGCGGATAAATTTAAAAATAACCGAGGCAATACCGACATTAATCAAAAAACCAATAATTGAAACGGCGAGAAATTGAGTAAATTCTTTGCCCATTGTCTCGGTGGTTTTTCTTCTGAATGTCCAGAATTTATTCCAAATATAACTATTGGTAGTGGCAATAATGAAAGAAATTGCCTTAAATAAAGTATAATAAACAAGACTCACGGAAAAAACTTCAAATATAACTTTGTTCGCGCTGATGCCGGAACTTTTGGAAGTGAAAATCAAAAAACTCAAGATGCCCCAGTCAACCAAGGTGTTTAGACCGCCGACAAGAATAAATTTTGCCACCTCGTAAATAACGACAAATTTTTTAGAAAGTATGTGGGCAACGTAAATAAAAATTAAACAAGCAATCGGAAAAATTATCGGCAATCCCCAATGAATCGTTCCTGAAATTTTATCATAAATTTCGGGTTTTAAAAATCCTTTTACTACTGACAAGATTAACCAAGCGGCAATCTCGCCTAAAACTAAAACCGCAAATATATCGCTTCGTTTCATAATTTCTAATTTCTAATTTCTAATTTCTAATCAAATCCCAATGATTAAATGTCTAAAAACTTTTAGATTAATTAGGTTAATTAGAATAATTAGGTTAATTCTTATTTGTTTTTATCTTAAATCCGGTGTTTCGGGCAGAACATCGGCTCCACCGAGATCGGATTTAACTTTTGAACGCTCCTGAATTTCTTTTTCCACAATTTCTCTTTCTCGACCGTATTTTAATCTTGATAATTCTTTGATTTTTGAAGCAATTTCCGGATTACCATCTTTTCGAAATGGAATTCTGATATTAAACGGTGTGCTGGTTTGATTGTTAATTAAAAGCTTAAGATAAGCATTAAAATTATCGATGTTCATTAAATCCTGCTGACTAAATGTCGGCTCGTATTGCTTAGCCAAGAATTCGGCGTCATCGGCTCCTACTCTAAAGGTTACCATGCTCCCGACATTGCCGATAACCGCATCTCTGATGTTTTCTCTTAATTGGGCGATAAACTGGTGGGCGATTATCAAATCCAAGCGGTATTTTCTGGCTTCGGCCAAGATTATGGCAATGCTTTCGGTGGTGAAATTCTGAAATTCATCAACATAAAGATAAAAATCCGGCCTCTTTTCTTCCGACGTATCCACGCGAGAAAGGGCTGCCATTAAAATTTTCCCGACAATAATTAAACCAAGTAAATTGCTGTTAACATCACCCAGCTTCCCCTTTGACAAATTGGCAATGAAAATCTTTTTCCCGTCCATCATTTCTCTAAAATCAAAAGCACTTTTCTGTTGGCAAAGAATCGGTCGCATCACATCATTGGCCAAAAAAATATTGGTCTTGCTGGTAATGTAAGGAACAATATTGGCTAGGGCCGCTTCTCCTCCGGCTTTTTCCGCTTCTTTTATCCAAAAATCCTTAACTACGGTATTATTTGTTTTTGAAAGCTTGTAATGACGGAATTCTTCGTCAGCCAAAACCTTAGGCACCTCTAATAGAGTTGATCCGGATTCCGGGTCATCCATGACCAAAAGCAAGGCATTTCTCATATATTGTTCAAATATCGGACCAAATGCCTCGGGAATCGCTTCCCATAATTTTTTGAAAATATTGATTACCTCATTTACCAAAAAAGTTTTATGTTCCGGATGGCTTGGGTCAAATTCCAAGATATTCAGAGCCATAGGCCTTTCCACGTCAGCCGGATTAAAATAAACAACATCCTCGATTCTTTCCGGGGTAATCAGTCCTAAAACTTTCTCGGCTGAATCACCATGAGGGTCGATAAAACACAAACCATTACCATTTTTAATATCCTGACGAATCATGTCCAGCATTAGAGTTGTTTTGCCGGTTCCGGTCTGACCAATAATATAAAGATGTCTTCTTCTGTCTTCGGGAAGCATCCGGACAATTGTTTCTTCTCCGCGAAACATGTTTTGACCCAGTATAACTCCTTCTTTTGGTAAATTCGTTGGCGGAACGGACTCTTTTGCCTTTAACCATTTTAATTTCGGTGAACCAAGCCGGGTTAAGGGAAGGTGAAAAATGCTGGCAATCTCTTCGCTGTTCAAAATCATTCCTTCTCGGTGATTAAATAACCTGAAAGAAAAATTGAAGCAGAGTTTTTTTAATTTTCCGCTCTTGGCTTTTTTAAATTTTAGAGAATTTAAATTAGGAGCGCTGAATTGGTTAAATGCACCTACGGCATGCGACAAAAGCTCTTCGGCTCGCGGTTCGGTCTTTGCGGAGAATACAAAACGAATATTTGCCTGAAAGCCGGTCTTTGACGCCTTGGCCTGCAAATACTTGATTATCTCTTCATCAGCCGGAGAAACTTTTGGTTGGGTTACCGGTTCATTTGGCTTGGGCTTCGAGAATGGTTTTCCTTTCAAGGCGTCTTTAAAGCTTGCGCCCTGATTCATCTTTTTAATTATCGATAATCCGAACTTATTCCAATTTTTTCCTGCCGGCTTCAGGATTATTTGAATCGTTCCGCCTTCGCCAATTTCTTCAATTTTGCTTAAAGCATTGGCAATGCTTTCCAGTGGATCAACTTCCAAATCCCTGTATGTTTTCAGGGGTAAAATGCTTTTCTTTTCCAAAACAAAAAACCCGCCGGCGGAAAATCCTTCGGGATTAAAAATGTTATAATCTTCAATCCTTTCCACGGTAGCCTTCGGATAAAATCCGTAAATCTGTTTTTCTAAAAATGTTTCGTAACTCCTGGGAACCGCCAAATAAAAAGAAATTTCTGAACCGATAAACGGAATAGCTATTTCCAAGGCGATAAACGGCTGGCCATAAAAAATCTGTTTAAACGAAGCCTTCTCTCTCAGTGAGGTAATGCTGGTTAAAAACTGTTCCATTACCCCAATTCTGTTCTTTTTTTCTTCGACTGAAAAATCTTCTTTTGCCTCGAGAGGAACCTTGATTAAAAATAAGCTCATATTCAGGGCTCGGGTAATCGTTCCTTTGGTTCTTTTTCTCTCGAAAAATAAAATAATTATCACGCCGATTATCAAAAGGACGATAATAAAAATAGTAAGGTAAATAAGTTGATTTACGTTCATTTTTATAATTTCTCCAACTTGCCTTCTTCGACTAATTTATTATAAAGCTCATCAATCAGAGTATCGTGAAGCTCGTCAACCAGATAAGGATTATCGAGTCCCCTTGCCACCTCGATTGCCTCGATAACACTTTTTTCGAAAGCCAAATTAATCAAAAGCTGAATTTGCCTTTCTTTTGGCTGGTCTTTTATCTGCTGGGCAGCCTGGGTAATTGTTTGCTGCTGAGCCCGTGTAATCGGCTGAATCCTTTCGATGTGCTGGGATAACGCTTCTTTTAAAATCTCTTTTTCTTTCTCCGGGCTCAACTCCTTAACTTCAGGCTGTTTTAAGATTTCGGCTTTTTTTCTTTTGAATTCTTTATATATTTCTTCCACCATACCCCTATATTATATCATAAAATTTCAATAATGTGATATAATAAAAATATATGAAAAAACTACCCGCTATTCTGGCTATAACTTTAGTAGCCGTAATGTCAATTTTAGCTACGATTTCCCAAAAACAGGAATCGGCGATTATGGATGAAGTGGCTCATATTCCGGCCGGTTATTCATATTTAACCCAGCAGGATATGCGTCTTAATCCCGAACATCCACCTCTTTTGAAAGACCTTTCGGCCATTCCTCTTTTATTTATCAATGGTATAAATTTTCCTTCTCAGCTTAAATCCTGGAAAGACGAAGTTAACAGTCAATGGGACTTTGGATTTTCTTTTTTATATTATTCCAATAATGACGCCGATAAAATTATATTCTGGTCCCGCTTGCCCATGCTTTTACTCCTGATTGCTTTGGGCTTTTTTATTTATAAATGGACAAAAGAATTATACGGTAAATGGCCAGCCTTATTCGCTATTTTTCTGTTTTCTTTTTCTCCGACTTTTATTGCCCACGGAAGATACGTCACTACCGATGTCGGTGCGGCCGCGGCTTTCTTTATTGCTATCTATTTTTTTGTAAAATGGTTACAATTACCGACCAAAAAGAATCTTATTTTAGCCGGAATATTTTTCGGCTTAGCTCAATTGATTAAATTTTCTTTATTCTTGCTCGTCCCCTATTTCGGTCTTTTAATTTTAATCTGGATTTATATTAAATGGCGCGAAAATAAAAATCTATTAAAGCCCCTTATAAATTATTGTCTAAAATTTGCCCTAATAATGATTATCGGTTATGTTCTGGTTTATCCGATTTATCTTTTCCATGTTGCCGGTTATCCGGCTGAAAAACAGATTTCCGATACCCAATATCACTCATCTCATTTTCCATTCCGACCAGCGGCTAAACTGGTTGACTGGATAGTCAAAAAACCAATACTGAGACCCTATGCCCAATATCTGCTTGGATTATTTATGGTTTTTCAAAGAGCGACTGGCGGAAATACGACCTATTTTTTGGGAGAGGTAAATAATGTGGGTTGGTTCAGTTATTTTCCCATTGTCTATGCAATAAAGCCGCCTCTGGCTCTTCATATTTTTACTATTATTGCCTTGTTGTTCTTGGCCTGGCAAGTTCCGAAAGGTTTCACTCGTAGGATTTTTAGCTCATTTGGCCCGATATTGAAAAAGTATTTTCCTGAAATCGCTATGCTTATATTTTTGGCTGTTTATTGGTTCGTAAGCATCAGAAGCAACTTAAATATCGGTGTTCGCCATATTTTACCGACTTTTCCGTTTGTCTATATTCTTATTTCGGGGCAAATTAAAAGAATTTTTGAATATGTTAAAAATACCCAAAAAGCAACTTATATAAAAATTCTTGTTGGATTTCTGCTTTTTTGGTATGTCTTATCGTCCTTGAATATTTTTCCTTACTATTTAACTCATTTTAATGAAATAATTGGCGGAGCAAAAAACGGTTATATTTATGTCACCGATTCTAACCTTGATTGGGGGCAAGATTTAAAAAGACTCGCCAAATGGGTTGACGAGCAACAAATCAGAAAAATTAAAGTCGATTATTTTGGTGGAGCAACGGCTGAATACTATTTAGGCGATAAATTTGAACGTTGGTGGGCAGATCGCGATCCCAAAGAAGCCAGGGGCAGTTGGCTGGCAATCTCCGCCACTTTCAAACAGCAGAACCAAGCTGTCCCGACAAAAGGTTTCAGTAAACAGACTGATTTTTATATGTGGCTCGATCGCTACCAACCAGTCACGGTCATCGGCAATTCAATTTTTGTATACTATATTCCTTAGTTATTTGTAATACACCCTATTCTCAATTGTTAAATCTATATACTCCAATTCGTTCCTCTTATCTTTTATTTTTTCATCTAAAACCGCTTTTAGGGCCGTGAGCTGGTCTCCGGCCTCTTTTTGTAAATTGAAGAAAATATACCATCCTTCGTCAATAACAACTTTTAAGTCATCCGGCGGAAAAGATAGAATATTAAAATCAACAATCTTCAAATCAACTTCGGAAGACAAAAAATCCTTTGTTTCTGAAATAAAATTCATTATTTTTTCTTCAAAAATTTTCTCTCCGAGTTTGTAATCTCTGTTCGAGTAATCTTTTATCAGTATTACCAAGGAACCGCTGGTTTGGGGCGCGTCTTTAAAAATAACTCCATTTTTATCAATATAAAAACAATTTTGGGTCTGATCTATCTCAATATTTTCTTGTTTTATTTTTGCCGCCCGGCAAATAATCCCAAATTCTTCTCTTTCCTTTATCTTAATTTCGATTCCTCTTTTTGCCATGTCTCTAATTACCTCCAATTCTAAAATTTGGGGGAATTTTTTAAATAAATCATTTCTTATTTTATCTTCGGTAGCGGAAAAAATATTTTTATAATTTAAAACACTTCTAACCTCTTCTGTACCTATTTCTCTATTGCCGGAAATCTCTATTGTCTTTATTTTAAATCGAAATAGAACAAAGAATATCCCGGCTAAAATTAAAAAAAAGAGACAAATTATAAATATCAGTCCCCTAATTTTCTTCTTTTTTCTTTTCCGATAATAAACCGCTTTCATATTTCTTTCATTTTTGTATATTTCTGTAAAGCAGCTGGAATTTTTATGCTTCCGTCTTTTTGCTGATAATTTTCTAAAATCGCGATAATTATTCTGCCCGTAGCAAAAGCCGTGCCGTTTAAAGTGTGCACGAAATTCATTTTCCCGTCTTTTGCTTTATATCTGATATTCAATCTTCGAGCTTGAAAGTCGGTGCAATTTGAGGTTGAGTGGGTTTCCCGATAACGATTTTCGCTCGGCAACCAGGCTTCAATATCGTATTTTGCCGCAGCAGGATCGCCTAAATCACCGGTACACATCTCTACCACGCGGTAGGGAATTTTTAATACCCACATTAATTTCTCCTCCATTTTCAGGAAAAACTGGTGTTCTTGCTTGGATTTTTCCGGATGGCAAAAACTGAACATCTCTACTTTATAAAACTGATGCACCCTGAAAATTCCTTTGGTGTCTTTACCGTAAGAACCCGCCTCTCGCCTGAAACATGGTGAAAAAGCCACATATCTTTTGGGCAATTCTTTTTCATTAAAAACCTCGCCAGCGTGCATTGGACCGATTGACTGCTCTGAAGTACCGACTAAAACTAAATTATCTTTAAGAAATTGATAAATTTCCTCACTACCTCTCTCCGTATAACCCATAGCTTTCATCATTTCGGTTTTTATCATTACTGGCGGAATCACCGGGCAAAATCCTTCTTTAACCAAAGTATTGAAAGCCAATTGAATTAAGGCAAATTCCAAATAAACTGCTCCGCCCTTCAAATATCCGAATCGGGCTCCAGAAACCTTGGCCGCTCTTTCCATGTCAATAATATCGTCGCATTTGGCCAGTTCCATATAATCTTTCGGCTTAAAACTGAATTTCGGCTTCTTGCCAATCTCTCTGATAATTTTATTTTCCGATTCGCCTTTCCCGACCGGCACATCATCCAAGGGTAAATTGGGAATCTGCAAAAATAATTCATTAAATTCTTTTTCCGCTTTTTTCAAATCCGGCTCAAGTTTTTTGATTTTTTCTTTTAATTCTTTTGCTTTTTCTATTTTATCTTTTCCCAGTTTCTTTTGTTCCGCTTTCATTCCCTCAATTTCCTGAATCAATCCCCTTTTCTTTTTGTCCAATTCCAAGATTTTATCAATGTCAATTTTAACTTGCTTATTCTCGCAAGCTTTTTTCACTTTTTCCGGATTGTCTCTTAGAAGTTTAATGTCTATCATATATTTAAAATCCAAATTATCTCAAAATCCAAATTATTCCAAATCAAATCCCGAAAACCGAATGTTTAAAAGTTTAGTCATTTGAACTTGATTTGAAATAGTTTGAGTTTTGAAATTTGAACTTATAAGCCAAGATCTCCACTAATACCCTGCATTGCTTTTAGCCCAATTTCTATAAATTCTTTTAAATTTATATCTAATAATTCCTGGCATTGGGAAATAATTTCCCGATTGGCGCCTTTGGCAAAACTTTTTTCTCCGAAGCGATTAATAACGTTTTCCGCGGTCAAATCAGCAATTTTTTTAGACGGCAAAACCAAAGTTGCGGCAACAATCAAGCCAGTCAAGGGATCAACCGTAAATATGGCTTTTGCCATTTTGGATTCCGGCGCAATGCCGTGTCTTTCGTTATGGGTTTTTACTGCATCGACAATATCTTTTTCTAATCCTGCTTTTTCCAAAATTTCCGCGGCCAGAATAGAATGTTTATCCGGGTCATTTTTTGTTTCTTCGTAATCAATATCGTGAAGCAATCCAGTCAATCCCCATTTTTCCAGGTCTCCTGCCCCGAGCGAAGTCGAGGGGTCTTTTGCAAAATGTTTCGCCAATTCTCTCATACATACCTCTGTTGCCAGACAATGTTTTACTAAATTCTGGTTCTGAATTTTTTCCTGAACTAATTTTAGTCCTTCTTCTCTATTCATAACTTTTAGCGAAGATTTGTTTTACACTGAGACAATTTCGGAGGCCAAAAGCATGGTTTTTGCCGAAGGCAAAATTTTGGCCGAGAATTAGTGCGACGCTTCGCTGGAAGCGGCGACACGTGTCGACATGTAAAATAAATCTGAGCTATTTATTACTCTTCGGTCTCATTGTGGGGAATAAAATTATTTCCCTTAATGTTTTAGAATTGGTTAACAAAACCGCCAATCTGTCGATGCCGATGCCGATTCCGGCGGCTGGCGGCATACCATATTCCAAGGCTTCAATATAATCTTTATCATATTGATGCGCTTCCTGGTCGCCTTTTTTCCTCTTTATTTCCTGGGCTTCAAATCTTTCTGCCTGGTCAAGCGGGCTATTGATTTCCGACCAACCATTGGCGATTTCGAGGCCATCGGCAATTAGCTGAAATCTGGCTACTTTTTTGGAACTATTATCTAATTTCTTGGCTAAGGGTGAGATTTCTACTGGATGATTTATGACAAATGTCGGTGCTTTAATTTTGGCAAAAGCTTCTTTATCGCTTGCCCCGTTAAATTGCTGCTTCGCAGCTCCCGCTTTGCGGGATTTAACGGGGTGAATCAACTTATCATACTCAACGCGCTCGAACTTTTTTCCGAAAACTTTATTATCCAAAGATTTCAATAATTTCTCGGTAAAATCCATCATTTGTTGATAATCCCAATAAGCAGCGTAAAATTCAAGCATGGTAAATTCCGGATTATGCTCCCTGTCCATGCCTTCATTTCGGAAATTACGGTTCAATTCATAAACTTTTTCAAATCCGGCAACCAATAATCTTTTCAAATAAAGTTCAGGCGCGATTCGCAAATATAAATCCATATCCAAAGCATTAAGATGGGTTTTGAAAGGACGGGCAATAGTGCCACCGGCTATTGTCTGTAACATCGGAGTTTCCACTTCCAAGAATCCGTTTTCGTCCAAAAATTTTCGGATTTTCTTGATAATTTCCGAACGTTTGATAAATTTATCCCGAATTTCTTTGTTTAAAATCAAATCCAAATATCTTTTTCTGAATCTTTCCTCAATATCCTCCAAGCCATACCATTCGCTCGGTAAAGGCAAAAGTGATTTACCAATGATTCGCCATTTAGAAACTTTGACCGTCTTCTCGCCTTTTTTGGTTTTGAACAAAATGCCACCAAGTTCAACAAAGTCTCCAATATCGATATTTTCCAAAAATAATTTATAATTCTTGTCTCCCGCCTCATCTTTTTTCAAATATGCCTGAATCTGTGTTGTCTCGTCTTCTATATTAAAAAAAGTCGAGCCGCCGTGTTCTCTGATTGAACGAATTCGACCGACTAAAATGATTTTCTTATTTTGTAATTTATTAAAATTATCCAGCGCTTCCTGATTGGTATGAGTACGCAAAACCTCGGCCGGATAGGGATTAATCCCGGCTTTTATCAAATTGGCCAACTTTTTCAGCCGATTTTTTCGAATTTCTTCCAAATTTTTCATACCTCCTTAATAATATCACTTTTATAAAAAAATTGCTACTGAAAATTCAATAGCAATATGTTAAATACTGAATACTGAATACCAAATACCATCTACTCTTTTTCTTTCATTGCCTCTTCAATTGCTTTACGGACTTCCTCTAAATCGGGTTCTTTTTTGATCTTTTTAAAAGATTGGGGGGATTGCTTTATTGCCTCTTCCAAAGAAATCGTTTCTTTTTTGGCTTCTGTTGCGGGCTTGGTTACCACCTCTCTTGTTTTTCTTAAACAATCCGGACAATAAACCGGCCTTACTCCGTCTGGCTGAAAAGCGACTTTTGTCTTTTTTCCGCACTGAGAACAAGTGGCATCATATTTTTTCTTCTTGTCTTCTTCCTGTTGGACCGACTCACTCCACTTAATCAGCTTTTCTTCAATATCTTTCTTGGGCACACTGTAGTGCTCTCTGGAGGCTTTAATAATTTTATCCCGATATGACTTTTCCAGTTTGGGAAATGGCGCCAGTGTGGTTGCGCTGAATGCCCGAGAAGCCGCTCCATCAATCATTAATTTCAAATAAATATTATACTTATCCAAATTAACCAAATCGTCAATCGTAAATTCCGGTACAAACTCTTTTTCCAGGAATTCGGCATCGGATGCGCCAACACGAAAAGTAATTAACGTTCCAACGTTGCCAAAAACTGCGTCTCTCACCTTGGTGCTTTTTCCCTTATCAGTCATTTGGTCAAGCTGGGCAATATATTGATGAGTCAAAATCAAGCAGAGATGGTATTTTCTGGCCTCGGACAGAATGTTGGCAAAAGCTTCAGTGGCAAAGTTCTGAAATTCATCAACATAAAGATAGAAATCTCTTCTCTCTTCTTCCGGAACATCAACTCTGGTCATGGCGGCTAATTGCAGTCTGGTTATAACCAAAGCACCCAAAAGATTACTGGCATCCTCCCCTATTCTTCCTTTCGAAAGATTAACTATCAGAATCTTGCCTTCATCTATTATTTTTCTCATATCTATAGAGGACTTAACTTGGCCAATAATATTTCTGATTAAAGGACTGGAAATAAACTGGCCAATTTTATTCTGGATTGGCGCCACTGCTTCTTCCCTGAATCTATCCGGGTATTTGGCGAACTCGTTATTCCAAAATCCCTTAACAGTCGGGTCGGTAATTTTTTCGACTACTCTTTGACGATAATCCTTGTCAGCTAACATTCTGTTAATGCCCATTAATGTACTGCCGGGATATTCCAAAAGAGCTAAAACAGTATTATAGGTTATATATTCCATTCTGGAGCTCCACATATCAAACCAGATTTTTTTGAAAACACCGACTAATCCGGAAGCGACCAAATGGCGATATTCCGGTCCGACTTTTTCCATAATATTAAAACTGATTGGATGTTCGATATCTGCCGGATTAATATAAACCACATCATTTACCCGATTAGACGGAACGAAATCAAGCATTTTCTCGGCAAATTCGCCGTGGGGATCAACAACCGCCACACCATATCCTTTTTGAATATCTTGAACAGCCATATTCTCCAAGAGGGCGGTCTTGCCAGTTCCGGTTTTTCCCACAATATACACGTGGCGTCGGCGATCATCGGTTTTAATGCCAAATTTTGTTTTCCTGTTGCGGAAATTTGTCTCGGCAAAAATTGTTATATCGTTATTGTCCATAATTCATTGATTAAATAGTGGGTAAACTGGTGGGTGGTCCGCCTTTCTTGGCCTCAATTCTGGGAATTCTTTCCACTTTAACGTATTTGAGAGGAATATGAAAAACAGTAGCCAGTTCTTCGGTATTGAATACGAACCCTCTTCTGGGTCTATGGAAAATAAATTGCCTGTTTTTATATAACCTTAAGATATATCTTTTTTGACCCGGTTCTCGACGTTTTTTGAATATTTTGCTCCGCCCCGGAGTGACCAATTTATTCGGCTTAAAACCATTAAGGTTTTGGGTGTTAAATTGTTTAAAAAATCCGCCAACCGCTGCTGTCTTGTCTTTGGAAAAAACATCTTTGTGGGCCCAATACATTTCTCTAATCATTGTTCTAAATCCTAATTTGGCAATATTGGCTTCAATGGCCGAAACCACTTCTTTCTGACCGGGGCTTAAATAAGCAGCTAAATTTTCTACCTTTTTCTCTTCTTTGGTCTCGGCCTTGGTCGATGGTCCGGTGAAAAAATCAGTAACTCCTTTTAAAAATGCGTCAAGCCAACCGCTAACTTCTTTAATAATCAATGACCCGCTCTTCTTGGAACTTTTTACTTCCTTGCCAAGAATTTTTCCAACCACCTTTTCTGCTTCTTTTTTCCATTCATCGTCAACAGGGCTAATCAAAATTTGCAGCCAAAGATGTTCTTGGAAGTTCAGACTGCTTAAAAACTCAAAAAGACCAGCCATCGGATCGGTTCTTTCTTCAATTTCTTTTTCCTGAAAAAAGAAAGGATAGGTTCGGATTGGATAAGCATCGGGTTGAGTTAAAATCAACTCAGTTCCCCAGATATCGTAATCTTTATTGGGAATACCGAATGGTAAATCATTAACATAATCCTGGGTTTCCGAAATTTCGGCATCCGGATACTGAGCGTAGATTTGGGACTCTACTAAATTTCTATATTTCTCTGGTGTTCTTAATAATATTCTGATTCTTCCACCATCGCCCACTATTTCAATGCTAAACCATGTTGGAAGTTCACCTTTTATATATTTGTCCTTAAATTTAAGTTTTCTCTCTGTGACATGCAATCCGCTAAAAATCTGCTCCATCGCCTTGGGACTTTTTATCGCCTCTCTTGGAAAGCTTATCTCCAAAAGTGTCCACTCGATGCTTTTCAAATATTCGGAACGGATATAATCCAGCCACATCATTCTTAAAATAAAAAAAAGAGCCACCGGTAGCCAAATCCACCAATAGCCCAGGAGTATTACCTTATAAATATTGAAAATGTCAGGCAATCCGCCAGTCATATTATAACCGTTATCTAAAAATATGATTGTTAATGTTAATTATTAAACCAAAGCATATTTCCCATCACCTAATTTCTTGGTCTTGGGAGATCTCTGAAGGTTAAGCAATATCGTAGTTGGCTTAACTTGACGCTGCAATAAGACCGCTTCCAATATTTCTTCTTTGGTCATCGGTCTTTTATTGGTTTTTAAAATTTTCTCTATTGTCTCTTCTACAGTTCCCGGCTCATAACCCCATTCAGCCAAAGCGTAAGTACCTCGACCAGTTAAGACAAATTTGGGGCTTTTTATTAATTCATTATGAACGGTCTGGGTATGGGCCAATCTATCGCCAAAATCACTTTTATTTATCAATTCGGTTATCAGGGTGAAATGAAGTGGCTTCCCTTCTTTCTTTAATATCAAATAAGCCCTGTCTTTTACTCCTTGAGGAGAAATTTCCGGCCAATAGGTTAAGCCCAGTTGACCAAAGATATTTTTATTTATCTCTTTGGAAATATCCAATATAACGCAAAGCATCTTTTGTGACAGATTCGAATGCTTTTGAGACAAAACATCTAAAATATCTGATTCGTGAAAAACTTTATTCTGCTTGGTGAAATGGTCGATTAAAAAGTCAACCACTTTCCCGGCTACATTTCTGACTGATTTATCGGTTATCCAGTAAGGGTTAAAACGTTCATCATTAATTATTCTTTGATAGGGGTCACCAATAGTTAAAACCAAATAAAGCTGGCCTCTCAGAGGATGAAATTCATTTGTATTGGTCAAAGTACAATACAAATATTCTTCACCGGCCAAATTACCGTGTTCATTAAAGAAATCATTCAAATATGCAAAAACTGGCTCAAACAACGGTAAAACTCTTTCTGATTTTAAAGCTCTTAGGCCATTTTCTTCGATTTGACGGACCCGTTCTCGGGTAATACCATAACCATGACCAATTGCCTCAAGAGTTTCAATTTTACCGTTTTTAATTCCAAACCTTCTTTCAATTACGTCTCTGACTCGCGGATTTGTCAAAAACAATAATGCCTTTTCTGTTCTGGTAGATAAGGTTTTATTAATATTTTTTGTGGATGTTGATTTTGCCATAATTTTACCCTGTTAAATTGAATTTAATTTTTATCAATAAATTAATATATCATACTAAAAAAACAATGTCAAGCACCTTTTGTTTTAAATCTATTCCAGGTTACCAATAAAGAACTGGCAATGAATAAAGAAGTATAAGTGCCGACAATTACCCCGATAATCAGTGTCAGAGAAAAATATTTTAAAGTTTCTCCACCGAGGAAAAATATGGAAAATAATACCAAAAGCGTACAAAGGCCCGTACCGAGGGAACGGCCGAGTATTTGATTTAAACTGGAATTAACGGTATCAGAAAAATTATCAGACCTGGTTCTGAGAATATTTTCCCTAACCCTGTCAAAAATAATTACTTTATCGTTAATGGTGTAACCCAAAATCGTTAATAGGGCAGAGATAATCGGGATATTGAACTGAACATTGTAAAATTTGCCCAAAATTACCAGAACCAAAAACGGTATAAGAATATCTATAAATAAAGTTATAACCGATACAACGCCATACTGCCAACTTGAAATTGGCCATTTCAACTTTCTAAAAGCAATGGCAATATAAATAAGCAGGGCAATTAGTGAAACGGTTATTAAAATTATGGTTTTTTCTCTTAACTCTTTACCCACCGTCGGTCCGATACTTTCAAATCTTTTTTCCTCAATTTTTGAAATTTCGCCTAATTTAAAAAGAATTTCCTGATGAGTGTTTTCGTCGATATTTTTTAATCTTAAAATGACTCCTCTTTCGCCGGTTGGCTGAACGGTAATTTCGCCTAAATTTAAACTATTTAATTTTTCCTGAATTACGGTATTGGCCGGTCTATTTTCGAAATTAACCTCCGAAATACTCCCGCCAAGAAAATCAATTCCCAAATTTAAACCAAAAACAACCAAACAAATTACGCTGGCGATAATTAATGCCCCAACAATAAAATAATGAATCTTATGATATTTTATAAATGAGATATTCATAACCAAATTTTTTTATGACCTCCTGCGCCACCCTTTATAAAGAATCTTATTAAATAGTTTGTTATAACTATGGCTGAAAACATATTAATCAAATTACCAATAATCAAGGTGAGGGCGAAACCCTTGACGAAACCCGTTCCAAACATAAACAGAATCAAACCGACTAAAATTGTAGTAAAGTTGCCGTCTCTAATCGATGGCCAGGCTCTCTTAATTCCGACATTCAGGGCATCAAAAAAACCTCTTCCTTCCCTTACTTCTTCCTTGGTTCTTGAAAATATTAAAATATTGGCATCAACTGCCATACCCATAGAAAGTAAAAACCCGGCAATACCGGCCAAGGTCAGGGTAACGGGTATCAATTTAAATAAAGCCAAAAGAACTATTACATAAATAATCAAAGAAAGAGAAGCAAAAAAACCGCTTAATCTATAAGACACAACCATAAAAAGAAGGATGGCCAAAAAGCCGATAAGCCCCGCTTTTAAGCTTTTAATCAATGAATCGTGCCCGAGAGAGGCGCCGATATTTTGCTGACTGATTAAATTAATCGGCACGGGCAAAGCTCCGGCATTTAAACGCTGAGCCAATTCTTTGGCTTCTTCCGTTGTGAAACTGCCCGTAATTTGGGCATTGCCGCCAGTAATTTCCTCTTGGACCCGGGGAGCGCTGATCGGAAACCCGTCCAAATAAATCGCCAATATCTTACCAACATTATTCTTGGTTAATTCGGCAAAAATTTTTCCACCTTCATCGGTAAATTCCAAACCCACATGAGGCTTGCTGGTGGTTTGGTCAAAGGCCAGTTGAGATTTTTTCAGATATCGACCAGTTAATTGAGTTGATGTGAAATAAGGGTCAATTTTTTGGGCTTCTTCGTCGCCTTCTTGTTGTCTTTTTAAAATTTCATCGGTCTCTGCTTGTTCTCTTTGTTCTTTGAATTCAAGATAAGGCGTGGCTCCAATCATTTCAATTGCTTGATGAATATCGGTTACTCCCGGCAAATCGACTATCAAACGATAGGAATCACCGGATTTATTTATTTGAATGGTTGGTTCGGCTACTCCAAAAATATTAACCCTTCTTTCAATCACGTCTCTAATCCCGTCAAGAGACGCATCTCTTTCGCCCGCTTCTATGGTTGAAAGATTGGCCTCATAAATTAAATGCGTACCGCCTTGTAAATCCAAGCCGAGTTTAAATGGCAATTTATAAAAATGAGGAATTTTGATACCAATATTGGAATTTATCCAATCAACTCCTTTATCCCATAAATTCGGATAATTTAAGCTGCCGGCGACAATGGTTAAAATAAAAATCCCCAGCATAATCAGCCGGATTTTACTCTTTTGTCGGTCATGAAATCCTTCTCGTTCAGTTGATTTTTGTCGTTTTAAAAAAATCCCCATGGAATTAATTCAAGATTGATTTTTTAGTATAAAACAAAAAAAAATATTTGGCAACCCTACACCAAAAATTTTGGTGTAGGGTAAAGCTTATTTGTCGTAGCTCCAGTGCCACCATTCAGCCGCATAATTAACGAATCCCGCTTTTTTCATAACCCTCTTTAGCAATCTGCGATTCTTTTTGGCTTGCTTTTCCAATGAATTGAGCTGTAGCTTATTTTCATAATAATCGGTTGCTGCTTTTTTGGTCAAATCATCGTGGTCAGTTCCCATATACAATTCATTACATTTTTTATCAATAATTGTCAGGTCAAATGAACCGCCTTTTCTGTGTGTGTCCAAACGCTTTACTGATTTACCCAGCCCGCCGCTGAATTTAAAAACTAATTTCTCCAACTTGGCTTTAGATAATTTGGGATGCAATAATTTTAATCTCCGTCTGAAGCTTTTTATCATTTCAGCTTGGATATTATACGTCCTTTTTACGTCCCAGATTTTAAAATTGTGTCCTTTTGGTAAAAATCGTTTTGCCTTGACCAATGCTTTTACAGCTGAATCCCGTGCTAAAATTTTCGAAAAATTACTCCATCCCCAAAAATAATACCTCGGTTCTGTAATAAACCCGTATTTTTTCACATCAACAAATTTTATTTTTGTTTTTCTACTTTTCATGATGCTTTTTGATTTTCTTACCACGGGACTTGACAAATCCTGTGGGCTTGCTATAATGGATGTACGAGATAATTCTCGTACATCTTAAAAAGCCATGTGGCCCGGGACCCACGCAATACCCGGTAAACCATGTGGCTTTTTTTATTTTCCATGGTGCTTTTTAAACTTTTTCCCTGAACCGCAAAAATTCTTCTAATTTAGGGATAATAATTTTCTGTTCAAAACCTAATTCTATCTTTTTAATCTCGTTAATTTTCATCCATTTCATATCTACGCCTTCGTTTAGTATTGGTTCTTGCTCCAAATCGATGGGACAAATAAATATATAAGCCGTTGGGCAATAGTTCTCCGGCAAAAGTAGTTGATACTCCATCAAAAAACGGCAAGTGCTTTTTTCTAAATTTAAACCATACTCTTCTTTCGCTTCGCGTATCACTGTATCAATCGGTTCTTCATCGCCACTGCATCCTCCTCCGGGAAAACACCACATGTTGGGATAAAATTTACTTTTTGCGTCACGCAATTGCATAAGAACCGTGCCATCCGGTCTCAAGATTATGAACATTGCTCCCTTTTGAGGCATATTATTTTCCATGACACTTCTTATATTTTTTCCCTGAACCACACGGACAGGGGTCGTTGCGGCCAACCTTGTTTTTGGTGGGTTTAACTTCGGAAATCCTTTGCCGGGATGCTGGATTTTTTTGAATTTCTGCGCCGATTAATATATTTACAATTGCATTATTAATTTCATCCATCATCTGGCCGAATAATCTTCGGCTTTCATTTTTATATTCTACCAACGGATCGCGCTGGCCATAAGCACGCAATCTAACACTATCACGCAGACATTCCATTGTCTCCAAATGCTCCATCCAAAGCATATCAATAGTTCTCAGCATTATAAATCTTTCTAAATTTGCTTTGTCATTATCAGAAATTTGTTTATGCTTTTCCTGATAATTTTTCATTTCCCCATCGTTCATCAACTCATTTACTTGATTATGTATTTCCTCGTCGCTGGCAAACAAGATGTCTTTTCTCATTTTATAAATTGCCTGCCTTTGTTTATTCATCACTTCATCATATTCCAAAACATGATGTCGGATATCCAGGTTATATCCCTCAATTCTGGCCTGGGCCTTTTCAATGGCATTGGAAATCAGTTTATTCTGAATCGGCTGGTCTTCGGGAATCTTGAAAGTGTCCATTAGGTTCTTTATTCGGTCTGAACCAAATCTTTGCATTAATTCGTCTTCCAGAGAAACAAAAAATTGACTCATCCCCGAGTCGCCCTGACGACCGGAACGACCGCGCAATTGATTGTCTATTCTTCTCGCTTCGTGTCTTTCGGTGCCAAGAACAAATAAACCGCCAAGTTCTTTGACTTTTTTGGCATTATTTTCATCCGGCGGATTTCCTCCCAAAATTATATCCACTCCTCGACCAGCCATATTCGTGGCCACGGTTACTGCTTTTGATTGGCCTGCCTGCGCAATTATTTCTCCTTCTTTTTCGTGATTTTTAGCATTTAAAATATTGCAAGGTATGCCTTCTCTTTTAAGCAAACTCCCCAGATGTTCGTTCTTCTCTATGGAAACCGTGCCCACTAAAACTGGCTGTCCTTTTTGATAAGATTCTCTTATTTTCTCAACTACTGCTTTAAATTTCCCGGCTTCATTTTTGTAGATTAAATCGGCTAAATCTTCTCTAATCATTGGTTTATTGGTTGGAATGCTAATTACATCTAATTTATAAACTTTATCAAATTCCTCAGCATTGGTTAGGGCGGTTCCGGTCATACCGGCTAATTTTTTATACATTCTGAAAAAATTCTGAAATGTAATCGTGGCTAAGGTTTTTGATTCTTTCTGAACCTCAACTCCTTCTTTGGCTTCAATCGCCTGGTGTAATCCGCCGGAATAGCGTCTGCCAGGCATTAAACGACCAGTAAATTCATCCACGATGATTACTTCGCCATTTCTTACTACATAATCTTTGTCTTTCTTAAATAAAACTTCGGCTCGTAAGGCTTGTTCAAGGTGATGGATAACCTGAATACTTTTCTCCTGATAAATATTCCCCATGCCCAAAATTTTCTCAATTTTATCCATCCCCTCATTAGTCAAGGTTACTGCTCTCATTTTTTCATCAATGGTATAATCAATATTTCCTTTCAGCTGAGGAGCAATTTTGGCGAATTTTTTATACAAATCAGCTGATTCAATATCCGGGGCAGAAATAATCAGCGGTGTTCTCGCCTCATCAATTAAAATGCTGTCAACTTCATCAACAATCGCATAATTGAATCCTCTCTGTGACAATTCGTCTTTGCCATAAGCCATATTATCTCGGAGATAATCAAAGCCAAACTCATTGTTTGTGCCATAAAGAATATCGGCCAAATAAGCTTCTTTTCTCGAAACCGGCCTTAAATAATCTTCAACTACCTTAAAGCTCCCCAGGTCATCTCTGATTTGATCTTTTTCTTGACTGCTATATTCTGGATCGTAAATATATGAATTTTCGTGATTAATACAGGCAACCGACAATCCCAGTAAATTATAAATTTGTCCCATCCAAACCGTATCACGCCTGGCTAAATAATCATTGACCGTTACCAAATGAGCACCCGCATTGGTTAAAGCATTTAAATATAATGGCAAGGTGGCGGCCAGGGTTTTTCCTTCTCCGGTTTTCATTTCGGCAATTTTCCCCTGATGTAAAACGACTCCCCCTATCAACTGAGCATCAAAATGGCGTTGTTTCAAAGTTCTTTTGGCTGCTTCGCGGACCGCGGCAAAAGCTTCGGGCAAAATATTGTCGAGCGATTCTCCTTTTTCTAGTCTGGCTTTAAATTCAGTGGTTAAATTTTTTAGCCCCTCATTAGAAAAACGCTCGAATTTTGATTCGAGCTTGTTTATTTCTTCAACAATCGGCTGGATTTTCTGCAAGTATTTCTTATTCGGATCGCCAAAAAGCTTATAAAGCATAATCTCTTTAATAAAATCTCATTGCAGTGAATTTTTATCTACTCCCTTGGGATACCAATTGAATTCGGATTTATTGACAGTAAATATCGATTCGGATTTACCGCCTTGGGTCAGAAAGCTATTCGCGGTTATATTAACCCAGTGAAGCATTCCCGTATCTCCGCCGGTGACTTCCAGAAAATAGACTTTGGGCGAATCTACGTAACGGTAAAGACCGGAAGTTACAAAAGCGTCTCGAGTTGATGGGCTAACGGTTTTCACCGCTTTCCAGCCGCCCGTAAGATGTCCATACATATTGAAAATAGTCGGATTAAGGAATAATCGCTTGTAGCCGTACTGATTAATGATAAAAATGTCAAAATCTCCTTCTGCCCTGATTAGATCTCCTTCTTTAAGACCATAATCTTCTGGACGGGCTAATTTATTGGGATTTGGTTCTGGTTGAGGCTGAGGTTCCGGCACCTCTTCTCCAAAAATAGTGGTGGCCACAGACAATACAAAATTATTTGATTCTCCGTTGCTGTTAAAACCGCTTTTTTTAAACTGATTAGAAACAATAATCGTTACCGAATCAATATCATTCTTGAAATCCGGAATTTTTAAAACTCCTTTCTGATTAGATAGGACAAGAGAGTTAATTAGGGTTGGCCTTGAAAAATATTCAATAATATAAAAAACATTAAAATTTCCCCTTTCAACGCCTCCTTCAAATTCTATTTCCAAATCTCCGGCAATCGTTCCGGCATCTTGTTTGTTGATAAATCTATACCAGTAAGGAGCCCAATCTTTTATGTTTTGCGCAATACTAATAACGCTGGTAGAAACGATGCTATAATTTATGGGCGAAACATTTATCGCGCCCTTAAGATAGGGGTTCTCATAGCCGTAACGGCCATCGCTTAAAGAAGAATTATTCAAATAGTTGGCAATCGTCCAATTATTGAAAATTTGAGAAAAATTAAAATTGAATCCTTTGTCTTTTATGGCCTGTTCTACGCTATAAATCCCGACTTTATTATTTTTAAGCATTAAAGAAAAAATATCTTCACCAAATTGTTCGGCTAAATAGTGGCCGAAGATATTAACCGGAGGATAATCAAACCTATCCCCCTTCCATTCGGTCAAAGAATCGAAGGGATTAGCCAAAAAATCGCCTATCCTTCTTTCCAGGTTTGTACCGGAAAAAACGCTGTCATATCCGGCAGCTGTTGGAGCATATTCGCTTCTCACCTCATTTAACCAAACATCGTCCAACAATCCTTGCGTTCTTTCTTTTTCGTTCCAGGTTATCAGGTGTTGAAACTCGTGGGCAATGAAACTTTTCATTAAAGGATTATTAATCTGGGTGGCGTTTATATAAAGCATTTCTCGTTCGTTAGAGGTAGATTCTTCGCTTTTTGTAAATTCATCTTTTGAATTGAAATATCCTCCGGCCGTAGCCTTAATATCGGTTAAAAGGATGGTTATTCTTTCATCATTATCAATGCCCGGACTCCACTCGGAACCAAAAATATAATGAAGCGAAGAATAAATCGTGTTATCAAATTCTTTGGCAATGTTATCGATCAAAACAAGATAAGAATTTTGGTCATTACTTGAAAGTGCGCTCCAATATTCGTCTTCTATGTAAAAATATACTTTTTCGGAAATATTCTTCAGGGTAGCCGATACCTGATTTCTCCCGCTTGTATCATAGAAAGGATCGATATAAAAAGTGTCTTTATCCCCCGCTTCAAAGGCCGAGGCGAAGGAACATAAAGAAATAAAAAGCCCGCCCGAAATCAGCAGGGTCAAAAAAATTTTTCCTTTTTTAGATAAAGAAATCATTCTAAATAAATTATACCACAGACATCTAAAAATTGATACGAAAGGGAGCCAGAAAGTTAAACCCCAATACTACGTGTTGAATGGGTACTTGTTCTGACTCCCTTTCGGATCGCGAAGCGTAATCACGATACATTTCTTAGTATAAATTCATAAAATAAAAGTGTCAAATAGAAAAGAGGCCTCGACATATAGCCAGAGGTCTCTCTTCCCGTAGTAAGAGGTTTGTCTTACGACATTCCCCACTCAACGTACTTTTATATTAGCAAATCAAAAATTAGTTGTCAAGAGATGCCTCCTATTTATCTTGTCTTTTGTAAGATTTTAAAAATAAAAATTGGGCAAGCCATACGAAGCTTGCCCAAGTTCTTCTTACTGATAATCTAATTCTTCTGCTAATTCTACCATGGCCTCTGCTTTCACGCGCTGAGCATCGATTTTTTCCGGAGACCGATTCTCTTGCCATGGCTCTGACCAGCCCCCAAAGATAAAATCAACGCCCTCTGGATATTCTTTTGCCGCCAAAAGAATAACCAAGAGATCCAAGCCCCACGAAGCAGAAGTGTTAAATTTCTGCTGAAAAAGCACGAGACCTTTCTTTAGTGGGTTCATCAACTTTCTAAGTGCCGCGATCCTGAACGCCTGGTATCCGAGGGGAAATTTCTGATTGTACACTTCAAGCACAGCCTGTCTGTTGACTGGCGATATGCCGGAAATGAATTTTGTAATCATCATGGTAATATCTTTCATCAACGGCCTATCTTCGCCCTTGACCCAGTACCATACAGGAAGAAAAAGAGCTTGAAGCTGAGATGCATGCGAGAAGTGATCAATAACGAAAGGAATTTTCTCCGGATCATGTTCCTGGCAATCCAACCGAATAACAAGATCGGGAACCGATTTAAGATTCAGTACCGCCTCATAACCATCCACTAAAGTCTTTGCGAGTCGCAGGTTTTCTTTATGACGAACCAGAATCGAACACTCATCGGGCAAATGAAGCGCCCCATCATCAAGAAAAAAATGTCGGAAACCGATCTCTTTCTCGGCTAAAATGCTCCGGACTCTTTTAATACCACTAAGAAATTTCTGAATTAATCCCAGTGGCTCATTCCAAACCGGTGTAATCGCCACAATGTTTTTAAGATACATTTTCTCCTCCTTTTAGATTTCAGTAGTAATTATATTCTATCATATCAATCTTTATCTGTCAAGACGTTATATGTAAAGGTTTTTGATGGTTGGCCCTTGTGAACCTCTGTAGGTTGATGAAATTTAAATCCCATTTTTGTGTAAAATGCAATGGTTGGTTTAAATTTTTCACTAACCGTACTCCTAAAAGACTTAACCCCCAATCGCTTCATTTCGGCTATAAAATTTTCCAATAGGGCGGTACCTAGTTTTTGTCTTTGGAATCTTTCACCAACTACAATTACAAATAATTCTGCCGGCGGTAAATCTCCTTCTTTTCTTAGATAAAAAATGGTTTCTAAAATTTTCTTTAAATTTTTGGCTTTCAAGGATTTTAACAAAATAGACAATCCGGCTCTTAAAGAATATTTTCTAGTAAAATCTCTATAAAATTTATTAGCATTAACTACTCCAACAATGAATCCGGCTAATTGATTATCAAGCTCGGCCACGATACAAAAAGTGTCATCAAATCTGATGATTGCCTGAAACAATTTGTTTAAAAATGGCGGCCCAAAAGAACTTAAAAATCCGGTTTTTATTTCTTTTTGATATAATCCGGAAATTTGATTAATATCTCTTTCTTCGGCCGGACGAATGGATGCGAATCGCTCAGTAATTTCGTAAATTTTCAGTCCCTTAAACCAATTAATTGTCTCTCTTAGGCCTTCTTCAAAATAAACCTTGGGATGATATGAAAGTAACTCTTTGGCTTTAGAAACATCTGCTAGGGAGTGTCTTACATCGCCGGGCCGTGGTGAATAATAAAGGGCTTTAATGTTTGTTTTCAAAAATCCATTAATCAATTCTATAATCTGATTAAGTGAAATTCTTTGATTGCATGCAACATTAATTACCTCGCCGGAATGTTTTGATTGGACGGCCAGCACATTGGCCTCGACAACATTATCAACATAGGTAAAATCCCTGGTCTGCTCGCCGTCTCCGTAAATAATCGGGGACTTATTCTGAATCATGGAAAAAACAAACTTCGGAATGGCTGCTCCGTATTGAGAAAGGGGGTTTTGACGAGGCCCGAAAACATTAAAATAGCGAAGACAAATTGTCGGTAAACCAAAAATTTTATTAAAAATCTGACAGTATCTTTCGCCCGTATACTTAGAAAGAGCGTATGGCGAAATCGGGTTTACTGGATCGTCTTCTTGTTTGGGTAATTTCGGCGAATCGCCGTAGACCGAAGACGAAGAAGAGTAGACAAACTTTTTGATACTTCCCTCGTCTCGCGCAGCAATCAATAAATTTAAGGTACCCGATATATTGGCTTCATTGGTGGCTAATGGATTTTCGACCGAGCGAAAAACCGAAGGAATGGCTGCTAAATGGAAAATATAATCAATACCTTTTACCGCTTGACGACAAACATTCAAATCAGTAAGGCTGCCATTAATAAACTTAAATTTCCCGTAGTTCAAAAAATTTTTTATATTCTCCTTATTGCCGGTTGAAAGATTATCAATCACAACAACATCAAAACCTCTCTCGATAAGGGCATCAACCAAATTAGAACCAATAAAACCGGCTCCGCCGGTTACTAATACTTTTTTGCTTTTTTGATCCATAACTATCTAATAAACCCTTTTAAATTTATTGTCAAATAATTCTATTTCTTTTAATGGTTTTTGGAATGAGTTCTGATTTTTTTTCTCTTATTGATTATTATCTCTTTTTCATGTTTTGTCACATCTTCGGCGTTTAATCCCTGCCATTTGAGTAATTCTTCATTATAAACTCTTACTGCGCGTAAAACGCCTATCCCCTTTTCCAGGGTCTTAACCTGTCCGACATCTACTCCCGATTTTGGGGGGGATTTTTTCAAAAATTCAATCAAATCTTCGGCAAAAAAAATAAAAGCATTCATATCTTTGGGAAAACAATAACCTCCCACGCCACAATAATTCCCGTGCTCGATATTAAGCCAAGACGGACCAATTCTTAAATCGGCTGAAATAATTTCTCTTACGTTCTCGTAGTCAGTCTTTGTCGGAATTTTCTCCTGTTTAAACTTTAAATTCAGGGCATGACAAATATCGGCTAATATATTTCCAAAGATTACTTTAATGTAACCGAAAATATTACTGGCATATTTGCTCAATTCGGCTTCCGAGGCGTTTACGCTCCTCTTGGTATAATCACTTGCCCACGGTCTGATAAAATGCTTCTTGGGCAAAACGGAAAGAACCTCCAATGCATCGCTTATGCTCTCTGCCGTATGCGCAACTATCTGCCTGTCGGGACTAATAAAATCTATCCAAGCCTGAGCTTCGGTAAGAAACTCGGGATTAAAAATAATCCTTTTCTTTCTGTGTTTCTTCTGTATTGTTTCGGCCGTACCCGGAGGAATTGTCGATTTTATAACTATGATTTTCCCATTTTTTATTGAGTCTATGGCGCTTTCAACTATCGAAATATTGCAACTTCCATCGGGGTTAGATGGAGTGGGAACAGCAACGAATACAATATCGGCTTTATTAAAATCATCGGAATAACCCTTTTTGGGATCTGTATCATAGCAAAATAGTTCTTTTCCGCGCTTATATCCTAAAATTTCTTCAAACCACCTTCTCAGCGATTCACCCACCATACCTATGCCAATGATTCCTATTTTTAATTTCTCGTTCATGGATTCGATTATTTCGGCAAGGAATTAATAAATTTTTCTGCTTCTTCTTTAAATTTAGGATCTATTTCCACCGCTTTTAAAGCCGTTTCTTTTGCCTTATTATAATCCCCCGTTTTGGCATAGGCAGCCGCTAAAGAGGCGTAAAATTGAGGATTTCCCGGCTGTTCGGCTATTGCCAAAAGATAATATTCTGTAACTTTCGGGATATTTCCGACTTTTTCATAAATATTTACCAAACGCATTAAATCCGCGATGCTGTTCTTGTAATCCGAATAACCCATTGCTATCGCCTTTTCAACGTCGTAAACCGCCTCATCGTAATGTCCGACCTGAAGGGCAACTACCCCCAAAAACCACCAAGACAGGGAAACACTGGGATTGAGTTCAAGCGCCTTTTTAAAGCTCTCGTACGATTCTTGGTATTTCTTTTCAGACATTTGAGCCTGTCCCAATTCATACCAGATTCTGGGATTCTTATCATTAAGAGCAATGGCTTTGTTAATATATTCTTCTGCTCTATTGCCAGCCCCGGAGTCCTTATTGATGAGAAGAATATGCATTCTCCCGACATAAAGATAGGGAGTTGTATCAAGTGGATACTTATCTATATTTTTCTCCGTTTCTTTTATTGCGTAGCGAAGTAGCTCTGGATTAAAATCCCCATTCTTTTGTCTTTGGGATTCTGAAACCTGAATGGCAAAAGTGGCTAATTTATGTCTTATTTCATAGGCTCCTTGAGGGGTATTATAATTAAGGGCCTCTACGTATTTGTCGTATGCCCTTTGGGCATTGCCACCCTGACCAGCGATAATCGCCCGGGTACAGGCAAAATTAGCTCGAGCCGGCTTTATGTTTGTTTGATAAACAATAAAGGCTACCAATATTAAAAGGATGGATATTAAAAAAAGAGAAGGACTTTGAGCGGGCCCCGAAACAGGAATCTCGGCCTGATCCTTTTTAAAAAGCAAAAAATTAATATATCCCAACACCAAAAAGAATAAGAAATAATTAGCAAAAGTATCAAAAATAAAAAGATTCTGACCGATGTAAGCAATCAGGGCTGCCGATAAAACTCCAAAAGTCAACCCATCAATGGCTCCTGTTTTTAGCTTTTTAATCAAAAAATAAAAAGCAATACCAAAAATAGATAAATAACTTATAAGACCCGCCACGCCCTCGGTAGACAGCATTTCCAAAAATATATTATGAGCCCGATCCCAGATCGTCTCCGAGCCCAGACCAGTAAAGTGACGAGCATCAAAATATTTCATATGCAGAAACATAAAATTTTCTGGGCCCCAACCAAAGATTGGTTTTTCCTTCCATCCATTAATTGCACTTGTCCAAGACCATAATCTGGTCTGAATGGTAGAAGTATCTTTAGAGATGTCTGTTATTCTGCTTAACCAACTAACGCCTCTCACCCAGGCCTGATCTTTGTTCAATAAAATAAAGACGGTCAAAATTATAAAAATAATTACCGCAATTAATAGAGAAATTTTAATCTTCCGATTCTTCAAGGTAAAAATAAAAAATATGGCCAAGAGAAAAATAGAGCCCAGAAAAGAAAGTATTGCCCCTCTTACTGCGGTCATCAATAAAACCGGGATGCCCAAAATAATCACTGCCGTAAAAAATCCTTTTTCCTGTATCTTGGTTTCTTTTTTCAATAAAAATAAAAGAGCCAAATAAAGAATAAAGAGAAGATAACCGGCAAAAAGGGCCGGATTACCAATTGTGCCAATTACCCTTTCTCCGTGCTGCCAACCAACAAAAAAGTCTCCCAGTCTTAAGCGCTGACCATAAGCAAATAAGATAGACAAAAAACCAACTCCAACCGATATTTTCAAAATTTTATTCCAATCTTCTATATTTTTAATTACGCTAGTCAAAATAATAAAATAAACCCAGAAATGCAGAAAACTGAAAATACCACCCATCCTTTCGAGAGAACCCCACCAACTGTTATAAAAATTAACTCCGATAACGCCAGTTAAAAAATAGAGGGCCGTAAAAACCGAAAAAGCGATTAAAAGAAAAGTCCACTTAGGACGATAATTTCTATCAACTATAATCAAAAGAATATAAAAAACCGCCAGAAATTCCACAATGACCCGAAAAACAACCATTTTGCCAAAATGGAATGGTGAAATATATTGGGAAAAAATAACCAACGGCAAAAATAGGGAAATAAAAATCCCCCAGCGGAGTATTTTTACATAGGTTAAAGATGGATTCATATTAATATATTAATATTACTTTAACTTTAAGATCCTTGTCAATTACGTATAAATATAATATCATTAAAATTAAGAAAATGAAAATCAAAAAATTCATTCTTTTAATTGGAGACATACTTATTTTGTATGCTTCTTTGGTTATTGCTTTGACAATTCGTTATCGAGCATTTGATTTTAATATTTTTGAAAAACATCTTTTACCCTTTTCGATAATCTACATTATCTGGTTAATTATATTCTATATTCATAATCTTTATGAATTAGATATTGCTAAAAATAATGTAGAATTCTCCTCTGCCCTTATTCGCGCTCTGATAATTAGCGGCCTGATTTCGGTAATATTCTTCTACCTTGTTCCAAATTTTGCTTTTGGCGCAATCACGCCTAAAACAAATTTATTTTTAAATGTTCTGGTATTCATTGTTCTGTTTTATACTTGGAGACATCTGTTTAATTTCTTGGCCGGATCCATAAAACTTAGGATGAATACTGCCATTGTCGGCTATAATCTTCAGGCAATAGAATTGGCAAAAGAAATAATCAAAAATCCGCAACTTGGATATAGGTTAAAACTAATTATTAAAAACCATGAGGAAATAGATAAAACCGATTTTCCAGAAATTAAAATAACCGAGGGAATAAAAAACTTAAAAGAGTTATTGGAACAAGAAAAAATTGCCGTGGTCGTAGTAGCTCCAGAGATATATCATTCTCCAGATTTAATCCAAAATCTTTTCGAGTGTATTCGTTATAAAATTGATTTTGTAAATCTTTCGGAATTTTATGAAAAAGTCGCCCAACGAATTCCCTTGACCGCCATTAATCAGGTCTGGTTTCTGGAAAATATATCTCAAAGAGAAAAAAATCTCTATGAAATTAGTAAAAGGATTTTTGATTTTTTCTTTGCTTTTTTATTTTTGATTTTGTCACTTCCTTTCTGGACTATAATTGCGCTGATTATAAAATTCGAATCACCTGGACCGATATTTTACAAACAAACCAGAGTGGGTCAAGGCGGAAGACCCTTTAATCTCTTTAAATTCCGTTCAATGATTATAGATGCAGAAAAAGATGGACCGAAAATGGCCCAGAAAAACGACCCCAGAATAACCAAATTCGGAAAATTTCTAAGAAAAGCCAGGCTAGACGAACTGCCACAGCTTTGGGATATAATTAAAGGGAAAATGAGTTTTGTCGGACCCCGAGCAGAAAGACCGGAATTCCATCAAGAACTTAAATCCAAAATACCATTCTATCAGGAAAGATACTTGATAAAACCGGGTCTTTCCGGTTGGGCCCAAATTAAACACGGCTACACATCATCAATAGAAGGCAATTTTGAGAAGCTTCAGTATGACCTTTTTTATGTTAAAAATCGTTCTTTTGTTTTAGATTTAGGTATTATTTTAAAAACAATTAACATTGTTCTCCGCGGAGGAGGAAGATAATCAAATAGAAAAAGCGCAAGATTGCTCTTTTTTTGTTTATCCACGGGAATATGCTTGACACCTTTTGACACCTATTGACACCAGTATTTTAACTGCCGTACAATTAAACTAATATGGAAAAAGAAGTAAATCCAAACTCAATATATACCACCAACGAAACTAAAGAAATTTTGAAAGTGAGCGACAGCACCATAAAACGCCTTCTTAAGAATGGCATTATCAAGGCAAATAAAGTCGGGGGGCAATACAGGATTTTAGGGAAAGAAATCCTGAGACTGGTCTCTCCTAAAGTTGAAAGGAAGGCAGTGGCAGTTTATCAAAAACTGAAAAAGAATATAAAAAACAAAATCAAAAAGTGGTAATATAATCACTATGAAAAAAGCCTTAGTCTGCGGAGCAGGAGGTTTTATTGGCGGCCATCTGGTAAGGCAACTTAAAAAAGAAGGTTATTGGGTGCGCGGAGTTGATTTAAAAAAACCAGAATTCTCTCCGAGCGCTGCGGATGAATTCTTAATTCTGGATTTGAGAGAAGAAAAGAACTGCCAGACAGCTATTCTTGGACCAAATCATGAAAGCTTTGACGAGGTTTACCAATTAGCAGCTGACATGGGCGGCATGGGATTCATCCATGCGGCTGAATGCGAAATTATGCACAACAGCGCCTTGATAAATATCCATATGATTCATTCTAGTGCTAACGCAGGGGTTAAGCGCTATTTCTTTTCTTCTTCTGCCTGTGTTTATAGGGATATGGAGTATAATGAACTCGAATTATCTGAAGAGAATGCCTATCCCGCCTTACCGGATAATGAATACGGCTGGGAAAAACTTTATGCTGAACGTATGGCTATGGCTTATGGCCGTCGTTTTGGTCTGACTATCCGATTGGCTCGATTCCAGAATTGCTATGGGCCGGAGGGCACGTGGAAAGGCGGACGGGAAAAGGCCCCTGCAGCGCTCTGCCGCAAGATTGCTGAAGCCAAGGATAATGATACCATTGAAATTTGGGGCGACGGCACGGCCATGCGCGCCTACACTTATATCGACGACATGATCGAGGGAATCCGAATGCTTATGGATTCAGATATAGAAAACGGTGTCAACATCGGTCGCCAGGAATACGTGAGCGTAGATGAATTAGCAAAAACAATTGCCGAAATTTCCGGCAAGAAAATAAACCTTAAGCACATAGAAGGACCCGTAGGAGTAAAAGCCAGAAATTTCCGCATTGACCGCATTTCTTCCCTGGGCTGGATTTCTCAGTTTTCTCTGCGTGACGGCCTGACTAAAACATATTCTTGGATTAAGGATCAAGTTGAAATAAATAAATCAAATTAATTTTATTAAGCAATAAATCATGTATAAAAATAAAAAAATTTTAGCAATAATTCCAGCTCGGGGAGGATCTAAGGGAATTCCCAAGAAAAATATTAGGCTTTTAACAAACAAACCATTGATTGCCTACACCATAGAAGCGGCATTAAAAAGCAAATTATTAGACAGAGTAATTGTTTCTACGGAAGATAAAGAAATAAAGGAAATTTCAAAAAGATATAAAGCCGAGGTGGTAAAAAGACCAAAAAAGTTATCAGGGGACACTACTCCAATGCAATCGGTATTAGAACATATTATTAGTTATTTGAAAAAACACGGAAATTATAAACCAAATATTATTGTTTTGCTTCAACCCACCTCTCCTCTTCGCGCTGCTCATCATATAGATGAAGCGATAAATAAATTTTTAGAAGAAAAATACGATTCCTTATTAAGCGTCTGTCCTTCACATGCATTTATATGGAAAATTAATCGGAGCACAGCGATTTGCATAAACTACGATTTTAAAAAAAGAACTCGAAAACAAGCTCGAAGACAAGATAGAAAACCTGAATATAAAGAAAATGGAGCAATATATATCACAAAGTATGAAAACTTTATAAAAAAACACAACATACTAAATGGGAAAATTGGATTATATATTATGCCAGAAAAAAATTCCCTTGAAATTGATACAGAATTTGATTTTTGGCTAACTAAACAAATAAAAAAATATGATAAATAAAATTAAAATTGGGGAAAAATTAATTGGGGAAAATCAACCCTGCTTTATCATTGCTGAAGCTGGAATAAATCACAATGGTAATATCGAAAAAGCAATGCTTTTGATTCAAAAGGCAGCCGAAGCCGGAGCCGACGCTATAAAATTTCAAACCCATCTGCCAGAAAAAGAGATGCTCAAGGATGGTTTTACTGCCGAATATGTAAAAAGCTCCCTTTTCGATCTTCTTAAAAAGGTTGAACTGTCTAAAAAAGACCATATTAATCTTAAAAAATACGCTGAGAAGAAAGGAATTTTATTTTTATCAACACCATTTAGCAGAGAGGCAGCTGATTTATTAGAAAAAATAGGAGTTAAGGCGTATAAAGTTGGGTCTGGAGAAATGACAAACCTTCCATTATTGGAACATATAGTCCGAAAAGGAAAACCTATGATTATTTCAACAGGCATGAGCACTTTTAGGGAAGTCCGGGAAACGGTCAATTTTGTTAAGAGATTTAATAATAAATTTATAATTCTTCACTGCACATCTTCATATCCGGCAAAGTATGAGGATTTGAATCTAAGAGTCATAGAAAGACTGAAGAAAGAACTTAAAATACCCGTTGGTTTATCCGACCATTCGATAGGCATCTATACTGCCCTGACAGCAATTGCTCTCGGCGCTTGTGTTTTAGAGAAACACTTTACCATAAGCAGAAAATGGCCAGGCCCCGACCAAAAAGCATCTATTGAGCCAAAAGAGTTAAAGGAATTGGTTCAAGGAGTGAGGGCCGTAGAAAAAGCCCTGGGCTCTACCAAAAAAATAACTTCGGATGAGTTGCCAGTTAAAAAAATGGCTCGGGAAAGCGTGGTCTCTCTTGTTGATATACCAAACGGAGCGACGATAAAGAAAAATATGGTCTGGGTTAAACGCCCCGGGACAGGCATCCCGGCAAAATATTTAAATAAAATAGTTGGCCTGAGAGCCAAAAAAAGCATAAAGGCCAATCAATTAATAAAATGGGAAAATCTAAAGCTAAAATAAGAAAAATTTGCGTTGTTACTGGAAATCGGTCTGAATACAGCAAGCTTAAACCCGTAATGAGGGCAATCAAAAAAAATCCCAAACTAAAATTGATATTGATTGTAACGGCATCACATCTTCTTGATGATTTTGGCAAAACAATCAATGCAATAAGAGACGACGGCTTTAAAATAAATGCTGTTGCAAGAACCATAGCAGCGGGAGAAGATTTGATTTCAATGGCTAAGTCAGTTGGTTTATGCGCATTAGAAATTCCAACGCTTTTGAGCTTATATAAACCAGATATGGTTTTTGTATCAGGCGACCGTTTTGATATTTTAGGAACGGTGGTATCTGCTGCTTTTATGAATATACCAATAGCTCATATGGAAGGAGGCGAAACTACTGGCTCAATAGATGAAAGTATTCGTCATGCGATAACAAAACTTGCTCATATTCATTTTCCGGCTACAGCCAAAAGCGCTGAAAGAATAATAAAAATGGGAGAAAGACCCGATATGGTCTTTAACGTTGGCTGTTCTGCTGTAGATATTATTTTATCAAAGAAAAATAAACCCAGGAGCGAAATTTATAGAAAATATAATTTAGACAAAAATAAGCCGTTTTTAATAGTTGTTCAACATCCGGTAACAACCGAATATCAATATTGCCGGCAACAAATCCGAGAAACCCTCAAGGCAATTTCTGAGTTAAAAATTAAAACAATTATGCTATTCCCAAATGTGGATGCTGGTTCAAAAGACATGGTCAGAGAAATAAGATTATTTGATATTGCCAAGAAACTCGGGCATGTTACCATGGGCAAGAATATCGTATTCGAAGATTACATTTCATTACTTGCCAAGGCTACTTGTATGGTTGGTAACTCTAGCAGCGGTATTCGGGAATCTTGTTATTTTGGTACTCCGACTATAAATATTGGAACCAGACAAAATGGAAGAGAAAGAGGAAAAAATGTTATTAATGTTGGTTATGATAAAGCCGAAATCAAAAAAGCTATCTTAAAATCTATTCAACATGGCAAGTATCCGCCCGAATATATATATGGAAAAGGAAATACTAGCAAGAAAATCGTTAATATATTGTCTACTATAGAATTAGATAACATTATCCAGAAGAAAATTACTATTTAAAAGATGAGGATATTATGAAAATATTATTTGTATGGCCCAATAAAGATCAATTTGGCTTTAAACCAATGAGCCTATCTTTATTATTCGGTATCTTAAAAAACAAAGGACACGAGGTTGATTTATTCGATACCACTTTTATAGATTTTAACTTTCAAAACAATACTCAAGTCCGTAGTAAGATAAAAATTTTCAAAGATGTTGATTTCAGTAAATACGATGTGGCCAAGAAAAAAGTTAATTTAAAAGAAGAATTGTTGAAAAAATTAAACGAATTTAATCCCGATATAATCGGAATTTCTGCTTTGTCAGATGAGATATACATTGGTTTCGAGATTTCAAGGATTGTCAAGGAATGGAATAACCACACCATAGTTATATGGGGAGGCAAAGCAGCAACAATGGTACCCGAAAAGATTCTTGATTGTAATCATATAGACTTTGCTTGCGTTGGCGAGGGAATAGAATTTATGCCAGAGTTTGTTGAATGTATTGCTAAAAATTGTAATCCTAAGACAATTAATAATATCGCATATAAGGATGATAATGGGGGGATTAAAAAAAATCCCTTGCGACCATATTTTCAGAACCTGGATTCTCTGCCATTTTTTGATTGGTCAATTTTTGACAAACGTCATTTCCTTAAACCATTTGACGGCAAAATATATAGAGGCGGCGACCACATGATATACTGGGGCTGTCCAAATCAATGCACATATTGCATTAATGCCGCTTACCGTAAACTTTATGGGCCAGGAGCCGGTCCTTTCTTAAGATATTACAACATAGATAGAATTATTAAGGAATTAAAATATCTGGTTGATAAATGGGATTTGGAATTCTTTAAATTTCACGATGAAGATTTTTGTCTCAAATCACTGGATTATTTCAATGAATTGGCTGATAAATATAAAAAAGAAGTCGGAGTTCCGTTTGTTATTATGGCTAATGCCCGAAATGTAACCCGAGAAAAAGTAGAACTTCTTAAAAAAATGAACTGTGTCAGTGTAAGCCTAGGCATTGAAACAGGAAATCATAAATTAAGAAAGGAAATGTTCAAAAGGATTGAAACCGAAGAAGAAATCATAGAGGCAACTAAATTATTTAATGACGCCGGCATTCGCACTTCTGCTTTCAATATGCTGGGTGTTCCATTTGAAAATAGAAAAACCGTTATGGAAACTATCGAATTGAATAGAAAGGCAGAGGTTCGATATCCGAATGCGGGATTCTTCTTTCCTTTAGAAAAAACTGAGCTAAGAGAGATTGCCGTAAAAAATGGCTTCTTTGACGAAAACTCCGATGCAGTATTCCAAAATGACAGACCGGCCTTGACTTTCCCCGATATTCCCCAAAAAGAGCTTATAGCTCTTCGGGAACGATTTGTATTGTATATAAAAATGCCCCGTCTTTTTTATAAATATATAGAACGATCGGAAAAGGATGACGAGATCGGAAAAAAATTAACAGAAGAATTATATAAAATACATGAAGAATGTGTATTTGCTCACGATGGCGTTTGGAACGATAACGGAAAAACAAAGAAATATATAAGGGCTTTAGAAAATATATATAATAAAAAAATTAACAATTAAAATAAAAATATGAGATATTGTAAAAAATGCGTCATGCCAGACACTAGGCCTGGCATAAAATTCGATGATGAAGGAGTTTGTTATCCGTGCCGACATCATGAAACCAAGGCCAAAACTGACTGGAATAAACGATGGCAAGAATTGGAAAAATTGGCAGATAAATACCGTGGCTCAAATGGTAATTATTATGATTGTATTAATACTGTTAGCGCTGGAAAAGATAGCTATTATCAAACCTATATCTTAAAAGAGAAGTTAGGAATGAATCCGCTTTTGATAAATATTGATAATTTTAGTTGGACCAAGACCGGCAAGCAAAACTGGAGTAATCTTTTACAAAAGTTTGGAGTAGATGCCCATATAATGTCGTTAAACCCAAAGGTATGTAAGAAAATGTTTCGAATGGGGTTAGAGAAAATTGGTAAACCAGGATGGTATTTTGATCTTGCTATTTATGCTTATCCTATTCAAATGGCTATTAAACTCGGCATACCTTTAGTTGTTTATGGCGAGAATACTAGCTATGAATACGGCGGAACGTTAGGAGACAAAGAGACATATAGCGCCCTTGAACAGATCAACAATGATGTTATTAAGCCAATAGATTGGAGTGTTTGGCTAAAAGAAGATCCATCTCTCTCTATGAAAGACTTTAATCCTTGTATCTATCCTTCGGCAGAAGAAATAAAAAGAGCCAAATTAGACCCAATTTATTTAAGTTATTTTGTTCCGTGGAGCCAATATAAACACATGGAGTTTGCCAGAAGTAAGGGGTTTAAGACGCTCGATGATACTGGTGAATGGAAAAGAGAAGGCTACATAGAACAATATAATCAGATTGACACAGTAGGATACCTTACTGATGCCTGGTTTAAGTTTCTCAAGTTCGGTTTTTGCTACACCACGGCAACCAGCAGCGTCTTGATAAGAGAAGGCAGACTAACCAGAGAGGAAGCAGTGAAATTGGTGAATGAAGAAGATTATAAACTAGACAGAAAGATGTTAAAAGATTTTCTTGACTTTATTGAGTATCCAGAAGAAAAGTTTTGGGCAATAGCAGACAAGTTTGCCAATAAAGAAATTCTGGAAAAAAGAAATGGGGTTTGGAGATTAAAAAAAGAAGTTCAGTAAAAACTTAAAATATATTAGAAAAATAAAATGTTTATTTCGGAAATAGGTAAAAATTATAAAGGTAGTGAAACGAGGGCATTCAAAATGCTTAAGAAATTGATTAGTACAGATATTGATGCGATTACTTTTCAAGTTGTAGAACCTACGTATTATGACAAAATAAAAAAATGGGGAGGGCCACTTAGCAAAAATTTTTATAAAAATGCGATAGATTTTGTTCACAAAAACAACAAGTTAATAGGCTTTGCGATTACGGATAAAAAAATGATTTCTTTTCTTAATTCGGCCGGGGCTGATTTCTGGAAATCTTTGAGTACTTCTATTTTAGATGATGCCCTTCTAAGCAAACTACAGAAAACAAATAAGCCTATTTTTGTATCTACCGGCATCTCAAGTGAAAAAGAAATAATTAAAATGAGTAAAAAATTAAAAAATATAAAATTTATTCATACTCAGTTATCACGAAAAATAGAAGATACCAATCTAAAAGCCATTGACAGACTCAGAAGACTTACAAACAAAAAAATAGCTTTTGGATTGCATTGTTCAGAACACAATATACTCTATCTGTCGGTAGCATTTGAGCCATCGGATATCTTTTTTTACGTAAAAGATAATTCACAAGAAAAATTTCCCGATGACGAACATGCAATAATTATAGATAATGTAGATAATCTTGTAAAAACATTAAAAAAATTAAAAAAATCCCTGGGAAGCGGTATAAAAGAAAAATTAACCACAGATTAAAATGAATACATATAAATTAATTCTAAAAAGAAGGACGATAAGAAAATTTTCTCAAAAAGAAATTAAAAAATCTGACATTCTTTCATGCATAAATACGGCCAGACTTGCACCAAGCTCTGCCAATCTTCAACCCTTAGAATATATTTTGATAACCAAGAATCTTGACCGAGTTTTTGAATGCACCAATTGGGCAGGTTATTTGAAAAATGGAGCTCCAAAAACAGGAGAAAGGCCCACTGCTTATATTTTAATAATCTCTAACACTAAAATAAGTACTAATGCTAAATATGATGTGGGTTTAGCGATAGAAAACATATTATTAACTGCACTAGAGAAAGGAATAGCAAGCTGTATAATTGGTTCGCTAAACAGAGACAAGTTGATCAAATATTTAAATATTCCAAAAGATTACATGATTGAATTGGCAATAGCTCTCGGCTATCCCAAACAGAAATCTGTTGAGGATAAATTTAAAAAAGATATAAAATACTGGCTTGATAAAAAAGGCATTTTACATGTTCCAAAAAGAAGACTAAAGGACATGATTCATAAAGAAATCTTTTGAAAATAAGTAAAAAAATAAGTAATATGAAACATAAACAAAAAAAACCAAAGATAGTATATATAGGAATGTGCGCTGACCTTATTCATACGGAGCATATAAATACCATAATAAAAGCAAAAGAATTAGGAGATGTAGTGGTTGGCTTACTAACAGATAAAGCCATAGCTAGTTATAAAAGGGTGCCGTTTTTGACATATGAGCAAAGAAAAAAAATAGTGGAGAATATTGCAGGAGTAAAGAATATAGTAGCCCAGACAACCCTAGATTATGTTCCGAATTTGAGAAAAATCAAGCCAGATTATGTTGTTCACGGAGATGATTGGAAAACAGGTATTCAACGAGAAACAAGAAAAAGAGTTATTCAAGCGCTTAAAGAATGGCATGGTAAATTAGTTGAACGCAAATTTGTTCCAGGAATATCATCAACACAACTTATTAGTTCTGTAGTTGCAGTAGGGGTTACTCCTGCTTACAGATTAAAAATGCTTAGGAGGTTATTGGAGCTTAAGCCATTAGTGAGAATTATGGAAGTTCATAATGGACTAACCGGACTCATAGTTGAAAAAACAAAGATCAATAAAAACGGAAAAGTTCGTGAATTCGATGGTATGTGGGAAAGCAGTTTAACTGATTCAATATCAAAAGGCAAGCCAGATATAGCCGCAGTAGACATTACATCCAGAATCCAAACAATTGAACAAATATTAGAGGTAACAACCAAGCCAATGATTGTTGACGCAGACAGCGGAGGACTGCCTGAGCATTTTATGTTTACGGTTAAATCTCTTGAAAGGCTTGGTGTTTCCGCCGTTATTATAGAAGATAAAATCGGCGCTAAAAGAAATTCTCTTTTTGGAACAGGCGTTAAACAAGCCCAAGATACTATAAAGGGTTTTTGTAATAAAATTTCTGCGGGTAAAAGAGCTCAAGTGACAGATGATTTTATGATTATAGCTAGAATTGAGAGCTTGATTTTAAAAGCAGGGCTAAAAGATGCCCTTAAACGAGCAAAAGCCTACATAAATGCAGGGGCTGACGGCATAATGATACATAGTAAAGAAAAAGACCCGAAGGAAATACTCGAATTTTGCAAAGAATATAAGAAATTTAAATATAAAGTTCCTCTTGTGGTTGTGCCTTCAACATACAACCAAATAACGGAAAAAGAATTAATCAAAGCAGGAGTCAGAATTGTAATATATGCAAATCAGCTGTTAAGGAGCGCTTATCCTGCTATGGTAAAAACAGCAAAATTAATATTAAAACACAATAGAGCCCATGAAGCAGATAAGTTTTGTCTGTCTATTAAAGAAATTCTAGAACTAATTCCAACCATAGAATAATATGCTTAAAAACAATGAATTAATCAGTTTATTAATAAAGAAAGATTTAACTTTCGTTACGGGAGTTCCTTGCAGTATATTTAAGGATTTTTTGATTTATATAAATGATACTGGCAAACTTAATCATGTTCCTGCTACCAGCGAAGGTGAAGCGTGCGCCATTGCTTCTGGTTATTATTTAGCTACCAAAAAAATTCCGATGGTTTATATGCAAAATTCCGGCTTGGGAAATTCCATCAATCCCCTAACCTCATTATTGGATAAAGCTATTTATGGTATTCCGGCTTTGCTTTTAATTTCCTGGCGTGGCGAACCAGGGAAAAAAGACGAACCGCAACACATTAAAATGGGCAGAATCACTTTAAAATTGCTAAAAACCTTAAGCATCCCCTTTAGCTTTCTTCCCCCAGATCAGGTAAAGGCAGCAAAAGAAATTGAAAAAGCCAAACTATACTTGAAAAAAAACGGCTCACCCTACGCTATCATCGTCAAAAAAGAAACAATAGAATCCTGCCAATCTAAGGCAGAAGAAAAAAACATTTATTCATTAACAAGAGAAGAAGCCATTAAGATCATACTTGCTAATCTAAAAGGTGATGAAGCAATAATCTCTACAACCGGCAAAACCTCAAGAGAATTATTTGAATGCAGAGAAATAAAAAAACAAAACCATCGTACTGATTTTTATGTAGTTGGCTCAATGGGCTGTTCTGCTGGTATTGCCCTGGGCATTGCCTTGACCAAGCCCAGAAAAAAAATTTTTATTTTTGATGGCGACGGCTCTGTCTTAATGAAAATGGGCACATTGGCTACCATAGGTCATTTCTTGCCCAAGAATCTCTTTCATATAATTTTCGACAATAATACTTACGATTCAACCGGCGGCCAAAAAACTGTTTCTAATTCTGCTGATTTCAGTAGAATTGCATTAGCTTGCGGATATAAAAGCGCTAAAATTGCAACGACGCAAAAAGAATTAGTTAATTTTGTTAAAACAATAAAATTTCAAAAATGTCCTAGTATGCTGATTGTAAAAATAAAAAGAGGCTCAAGAAAGAATTTAGGAAGACCGACCAAAACACCCCAAGAAAACAAAATCGCATTTATGAAATTTCTTCAAAATAAATAGAGAACCGTTCGTGCTCAAATTAAAAAAATTTAATAAATATTATCTTCCCACAAAAATATATTTTGGTTCAGGAATTTTAAAATACCTACCCGATATTTTAGAAACAAAAGGGGAAAGGGTTTATTTAGTTGTAGGTAAACATGTTTTGAAAGACAAAACATTTAAAAAGGTAAAAGACTCTTTTCCAAAAATAAAAATCAAAGTTTTTAGTAAAATTCCCCCAAAACCAAATGTAACCCAAATAGAAAATGTAAGACATTTAATTAGAGACTTCGGAACTGATTTAATTATTGCTATAGGGGGAGGTAGTGTTTTAGATACAGCAAAATCTGCAGCAATACTTGCTAATAATAAGGGGACCTTGATTGATTTTCTTACAAAAAAAAGAAAATTAAATAAAAAAGGAATTTCTTTTATAGCAATTCCCACAACAGCAGGAACTGGCAGCGAAGTTACTCCTTGGGCAACAATTTGGGGAGAAAATAAAATAAAATACTCCCTTAGTTCTCCATTGATGTTTCCTTTGGCGGCCATATGTGATCCGAGATTAACTTTAAGTATGCCCCCTTTCCTCACGGCCTGTACAGGACTGGATGTTCTATCTCAAGCTACAGAGGCTTATTGGTCAATTCATTCAACTCCATTTTCTGATATTCATGCAGCTCAAGGCATGTCATTAGCTATTAATAATTTAGAAAACGCAGTCAAAAAACCAAAAGAATTATTTTATCGTGAACAAATGATGCTAGCTACTATTGAAACCGGTCAAGCCTTCAGTCAGACCGCTACTACGGCCGTACATTCTGTCTCTTATCCAATGACTGCCTTTTTTAATATTCCTCACGGACATGCCTGCGCTTTAACCTTATCAATGTTTTTAAAATACAACTATGACGTGACGGGTAAGGACTGTAATGATAAAAGAGGTCCGGAATTTGTAAAAAAGAAAATTATGGAAGTTGTCAAAAATCTCGGTTGCAATACTGTTAATGAAGCCTGTAATAAAATCAATGGCGTTATGAAATCAATCGGATTAGAAACTTCATTAAGTAAGGTCGGGATTACTGATGTTGAAACAATAATTAAACATGGCCTTACTTCAAATAAAGTGGCTAATAATCCTCGTTTTGTAACAAAGAAAATTTTAAGAAAATTATTAGAAAAGATTTATTAATCATCAATATTAATATAGTAACGGTAATCTAATTAAATTATGCGAGAAGGAAAGGTATTATTAATTGTTCACGACATATATCAAGAAGACAACTATTTACCACTGGGATATGCGTATATGGCTGCCGTGCTTAAAAAAGAAGGATTTAATGTAGGGATATGTTGTCAAGATGTTTTCCATTATTCAAATGAAGAACTGGCTAATCTTTTTTTGAAAAATGAAGACTACGATTTGATTGGCGTTGGTTTTTTGGCGGCAAGATTCAAGGAAACTGTGCTTGGACTCTGCAACACAATAAATAAATACAAAAAAAATGCCTGGTTAGTTTTGGGCGGCCCCGGACCATCTCCTATACCCGGATATGTGCTGAAAGAAACTAAAGCAGATATTATTGCAATAGGAGAGGCAGAAGAAACCATTGTTGATTTGTTAAAATGTAAAATAAATGGTTCGGATCTTTCTAAGGTAAAAGGCATTGCTTATCGTAAAAATGGAAAGATAATAATTAATGAAAGAAGAGAACCTATCAGAGATTTAGATTCCATTCCTTTTCCAGACTGGTCGCTATTCCCAATGGATAAATATACTACCTGCCTAAAACTATTCAGGGGAACCAAAGATGATAAAACGTTAGACATTCTAACTGGCAGAGGATGTATTAACAGATGTAATTTTTGCTACAGGATGGAAAAAGGAATACGGTTTCGAAGCGTAAAAAATGTCATAAAAGAAATTCTGCTTTTAAACAGTAAATATGGTGTCAATTATTTTCTCATGGGTGATGAATTATTCGTTTTTTCAAAAAAGAGGATTTTTGAATTTCGGGACGCTTTAAAAAAAAATAATCTTAAAATCAAATTTTCATGTAATGCAAGGGTAGATATTTTTGACGAGGAAATCGTTAACAGCTTAAAAGAATCCGGCTGTCAATTTATTAATTTTGGAATGGAATCTTCAGACCAAAGGGTGTTGGATTTGATGAATAAAAACACTAGAGTTGAACAAAATATAATGGCCGCAGAGATCACAAACAAAGCGGGAGTGGGACTCGGATTAAATTTTATTTGGGGCAATAAAGGAGATACCGAAGAATCCTTGAAGAATAATGTAAAACTAATCAAAAAATATAATTTATACGATCAAATCAGAACAATTAGACCCGTAACTCCTTATCCCGGAAGCGACCTATATTACGAAGCAATAGACAGAGGTTTATTGTCCGGACCAGAAGATTTCTTCAATAAGTTCAAGAATTCGGATTTGTTAACCGTCAACTTCACCGATATTCCGAAAGAAAAATTTTATAAATTATTATACGAAGCAAATAAAGAATTAATAACTGATCATTTTATGCACACGACAAAAGATATGAATAATGCCAACAGATTAATAAAGAGCTTTTATGATTTATACTTTAAAGAAAAAATTAATTTCAGGGGTGCGAGACATTATGTCAAAAAATAGATTAACAACAATAACAAAATTATCAAAACAAGCTTTTGGTAGATACAAGTTACAAATTTTCCTTTTAATAATATTAGGATTTGTAACTGGTACATTAGAAGGCATTGGAATTAATGCTGCAATTCCCGTAATTTCTCTTGCCACAGAAGAAGGGCTTGGCGAGGCTGATATAATATCTCAAACCATTGAAAAAGCTTTTTTGTATTTTAATATTGATTTCAGTTTAAAATATTTACTTGTCTTTATTGTTTTATTATTTGTTTTCAAAGCCATCGCTTTAGTTTTTTGCAACTATATTAGAATTAAAATTAGCGCAAATTATGAAGAACAAACCAGAAATAATTTGTTCAGCAAAACCATAAACGCTAATTGGTCCTATCTAATAAAACAAAAATTGGGCTATTTAGAGACTATTTTAAAAGTGGATATAGCAAATAGTACGAGCCTTTTAAATACCATTAGCGCGGCCGTAATGACATTAACGGGTCTAATAATTTATACAACAGTAGCAATCAATATTTCATCCCGTATCACACTATTTGCTCTTGTCATGGGGAGTATTCTGTTCTTTTCTTTTAAACCCCTGATGTATAGAACAAGAATAGCTGCTCAAAAAGTAGCCACCACAAATAAGCAGGTTGCTCATTTTGTTAATGAAAATATTATAGGAATAAAAACAGTAAAAACGATGTTTGTTAACGATAAAATTATTGAAATTGGAAAAAAATATTTTAACAAACTAAAAAAAATTAAAGTAAAAATTTTCTTATTAAAAAACTGCGCCCACCTTTTTTTTCAACCAACTAGTTTAATTTTTGTTTGCATTGTATTCTTATTCGCATATAAATCTCCGAATTTCAGTTTTGCCGCCTTTATTCCAATAACATATCTAATCTATAAAATCTTTCAATATATTCAAGATCTGCAACAAGGACTGCACACGGCAAATGAATTAGTCCCCCATTTGGAGGATGTATTAATCTTTGAAAAAGAGGTTGACAAAAATAGAGAAAAAATCAAGGGCTCAGGTCATTTCAAGTTTGATAATGATTTAGAACTTAAAAATGTAAATTTCTCCTATAATAGAAGTGCAATAATTTTAAACAATCTAAGTTTTAATATTAAAAAAGGAGAAATGGTCGGTTTAATCGGCCCCTCTGGGGTCGGGAAAACTACTATTGTTGATTTAATTTTACGGCTATTCCCTCTTAGTAAGGGTGAAATTTTAATGAATGGAAAGAATATTTCAAAAATTGATATAAAACAATGGAGAAAAAATATTGGTTATATTCCCCAAGACATATTTTTGATAAATGATACTATTACTAATAATATTAGGTTTTATGATGATACTATTAATAAAGAAGAAATAGAACAATCAGCAAAAAAGGCTAATATATATGATTTTATACAAACCCTACCAAAGAAATTTTCTACTATTATTGGAGAAAGAGGAATATTCTTGTCGGCCGGCCAGCGACAAAGAATCGTTATAGCCAGAATTCTGGCCAGAAATCCAGAATTTCTAATATTAGATGAAGCAACCAGCGCTCTTGATAACGAATCAGAAATACGAATCCAGAAAATAATCGAAAATCTTAAGGGTAAAATTACAGTTTTAGCGATTGCCCATAGATTATCCACTGTAATTAATTGCGATAAGTTGTTAATATTAGAAAAAGGTAAAATTATTGAACAAGGTATACCAGGTGAATTATTAAAAGATAAAAAATCTTATTTTTATAAGATTTATAATATTAGAAAATAAATAAGAACGTATATGAAAATATTTTTAACATGGAACAGCTCAGATCCAGAAATAATCCTTTCAACATTAAAGGGACAATCAAATAAGATTGTTTACTGGCTGGCTAACAGGGGAGAAAAATATAAACCCTCGGAAACTATTTTCCATAATCTTTTGGATGCCCTATCTGGAATACCAGCCAAGGGCATTGATATGTCTGGATTTCTACCACCGGGAAAGGATTTGATTGAGCGATTACACAAAGTCGAATCCTTAATTTTAACAATGATGAACAGGGCTAAAACTGGCAAGCTGCAAACAGATGAACGCAAACATTTATATTATAATATGCTGCAATACTGGTACGGTGTCCTCAAAAAATACAAACCGGATATAATTATTAATCAAACCATTCCGCACGATATTAGTAGTTATCTTGTTTATGAATTAGGACACTTATTAAATATCAAAACAATTGTGCTTGAAGACGCAGAAACCACTGACAGAACATTAATTTATACTGATTTTTGGCAAGGAAGCGATAATTTACATAAAGAGCTTAAAAAAAATCAGGATAAAAATTTTTCCTTAAAAGATTTAAGTAATGACCTACAAGAATACTACAAATTACAAACAGACCCTAACCGTAACTCTGCGCCAAACGGGACAATAGTATCCATGGACATAATAAGGAATCGATATTCTAAATCTAATTCATTGGTGCACAGATTAAAACGACTGAAAAAATACCTTAAAGAAGAATCTCTTTTAAAACTAATAATGCAAAGCATAAACAGCAGACTTGAACAAAACCTTAAAAAAGAATATAAAAGCATTCAAATTGAACCTGATTTTAATAAAAAATTTATTTATGTAGCGCTTCAAGTCCAACCCGAATGCACCACCTCTCCTCAAGGAGACGTATTTGTTGACCAAGTTTTAATGATTGAAACCTTATCCGCCTCGCTCCCTCCGGGTTGGATTATTTATGTAAAAGAGCATCCAATCCAATGGATTCGTCGAGGAATAAGGTTTTTCTACTACCGGTATCAAGGTTATTACAAAAAAATAGCCGAATTAAAAAATGTTCAAGTAATCCCGGTTGAAATTAATACGTATACCTTAATTAATAAATCTCAGGCAGTTGCTACAGTTACCGGAACAGCTGCATGGGAGGCAATTTTAAGGTCGAAACCAAGCTTGGTTTTTGGTTATCCCTGGTATAGGGACTGCTCGGAAATATTTAAAGTTAAAGACGTTGAATCATGCAAAAATGCTTTTAAAAAAATCGCAAGTGGTTTTGTTGTAAACCAGCAAAAAATTATCAATTATTTAAAATGTTTTGACAACGCAACCATCCATGGATATATCTGTCCCGATCTTGAAAAAACCTCTAAACTCACCAAACAAGAAAGCCTAAATAATATCCTTCAAGGAATTTTATTAGAAATAGAAAAAAATAATAATTAAAATTATACCCAGTAATAAAATTTCGACTGGTCTTCAAGGGCAACCGAAAGAAAGTTATGCATAAAAATAAAAATAATTTTAACGAAGAATATATTTGGGGAAAAATTCAAAAAGGAGTTTTTATTATTGCCGAAATCGGCAAGAACTTTATTCAGTCAGAAGAAGAAAAAAAAACAGAAGAATATTTAGAAAACGCCAAAAAGTTAATAAAATTAGCTAAGGAATCAGGGGCTGATGCGGTAAAATTTCAAACTCATAATCTTGAAGATGAACAAATGAACATTAATATCGTCTCGCCACATTTTAAGGAGAGCGATAGGTATTCCTGGGTTAAAAGAAACACCAATGCTACCCCCTTTGAAGAATTTTGGAAACCATTAAAACAATATTGCGACAAAAAAGGAATTATTTTCTTTTCTACGCCCATGAGTCGTAAGGCAGCTGTAACATTGGATGCACTTGAGGTTCCTTTTTGGAAAGTCGGCTCTGGCGATGTACAGGATTATGTGATGCTTGATTATATGATTGAAACAGGTAAACCGATTATTATTTCAAGCGGAATGGTCAGCTTGGACGAATTGGATAGAATTATAAAATACATCCAGTCCAAAGGAGTGCCACTTGCGGTTTTATATTGCGTCAGTCAGTATCCTTGCCCAGCCGAAGATTTTAATTTATCTACCATAGAATATTTGAAAGAAAAATATCCGGATATAGTTGTTGGATTTTCCGATCATTCTTTGGGTCCCAATGCTTCGTTGTCGGCAGTGAAACTTGGCGCCAAGGTTATTGAAAAGCATTTTTCTTTTTCAAGGGATTTATGGGGACCCGATCATAAGGCTTCTATCACACCAGAAGAAATGAAAAAAATGGTAAGCGCTATCCGCAATAATGAATATAAAAATATGGACGAGAGTACTTTTTATGGAATAAAAGAAAAAGAACTTGAAGGCGCCAATAATAAATTCAGGCCATATTTTAATAAGTCATTGGTAGCCGGAGCCAACATACCAGCTGGTACAGTTATAACTAAAGAGATGATTTTTGCCATGCGACCAAAAAAGTATATTAATGGTTTACCCTCTGATAAGTTCGGGGACGTCGTTGGTAAAAAAACCAAAAAAGATTTAAATAAATATAATCCAATTAAGCTTGAATATTTAGAATAATATGATGAATCAAACCAAAAAAAGAAAAATTTGTTTTGTTATAACGAGCACAATTCATTATGCCAGGAGTAAACTGATTTTAGTAAAATTGAAAAAAAGGGATGATGTGGATTTACAGATCGTTATTGGCGGCTCTGCCATACTTAGCAAATACGGTGAAGTTGATAAATGGTTAAAGCACGATGGATTGGATGTTAGTGCCGTCGTTTCTATAACCCTAGAAGGAGGAAACAATGTATCCATGGCAAAAACAGCGGGCTTGGGTGTAATTGAATTTACCTCAACTTTTGAGAAATTAAAGCCGGACATTGTTGTATTAAGAGCCGATAGATACGAAGTGCTTTCTGCTGCCATAGCAGCTGCCTACCTAAATATTCCAATAGCCCACATTGAAGGCGGGGATGTAAGCGGCAATATTGATGAAAGCGTCAGGCATGCTATTACGAAATTAGCTCATATTCATTTTGCTACCAATGAAGATTCCAAGAAAAGAATTATTCAAATGGGAGAAAGACCTGATTATGTTTTTAATGTTGGCTGCCCTGGGTTGGAAATTGCTGCTAAAAATAATTTTAAAATTACCAATAGAATAATTAATAATATGGGATTGGGAGCTAGGGTTGATATTAATAAGAATTTTTTGATTGTAACACAGCATCCCGTTACCACCGAGATAGAGATGAACGAAAAAAATATTATTGAAACAATAAAATCAATATCAGAACTGAATATTCCTACGATCTGGTTCTGGCCAAACGTTGATGCTGGAACAGATAGAATTTCTGGAATGTTACGACGTTACAGAGAGAAACATAATCTTGACAGAAGTGTTCTCTTTATTAAGTTTTTGCTACCTGAAGAATTTATTAGTTTATTGAAAAAAACTTCTTGTTTGGTGGGTAATTCATCGGCCGGTATAAAAGAATGTTCTTATCTGAAAATCCCGGTAGTTAATATTGGCACTAGACAAGATGGCAGAATGAGAGCTGAAAATGTTATTGATGTTGACTATGACAGAAGAAAAATCAAAAAAGCCATTCTTAAACAAATTTCGCACGGACCATATCCGTCATCAGATATCTATTATAAACCAAATTCTAGTAAAAAGATCGTAGATATTCTTAGTAATATAAATCTCTATATTCAGAAAAAATTTAACGATGATAATGTATAAAAACAAAAAAATTTTAGTTATTATCCCCGCTCGAGGTGGTTCAAAAGGAATAAAAAATAAAAATATTACTAATGTTTGCAATAAGCCTTTAGTTGCTTACACGATAGGTCCAGCTCTAAGAATTAAGAAAGATAGATTAGTGGATGAGGTTATTGTCTCAACCGATAGCCGAAAAATTGCAGATATTGCTCAAAGACTAGGGGCGCATGTGCCGTTTTTAAGACCCAAAAAGATTTCCGGAGATAAGGCGAAGCCGATTGATTTTGTTGTACACGCAATAAATCATTTCGAGAAAAAAGGAATTTTTTATGACTGTGTTGTTATACTGCAACCGACTTCACCCCTAAGAAAATATAAAGACATAAAAGAAGCGATAAAGCTTTATCTTAAAAATAAAAATGAATCGTTAATTTCTGCTTATTGTGAAGACGAAATTGATGAAACGGAGCTTTACCATAAGGAAAAAAACTTTGGTATTCCGTTATCTTTTAATCACAATAAAGGGATAAGGAGACAAGAGTTAAAAAATATTTTTGTTCGAGATGGCACAATATATATTTCATCTGTCAAGCATATTAAAAAATGCCATCGGATTATTTCTAATACTCCATTACTTTTCGAAATATCTAAAAACAGAGCCCTAGACATAGATACACAAAAAGACTTAAAAACACTACGTAAAACTCTATGCGAATAGGAATTTTGGAAAAGGGGGATTTTTCACAAAAAGCTCTTAACTCTCTCAATAAAATTGGTGGTGTTGAATTTTTTGATGGTAAAAATTTGAAGTCTTTTATCAGAAATAAAGAAATTATTTTTATTAGACTTAATTATTTTATTGGCAAAAAGGTATTAGAATCTGCTAAAAAATTGAAATTTATTTGCACCCCTACTACTGGACTTAATCACTTAGATTTGGAAGAAATAAAAAAAAGAAATATTTTATTAATTTCTTTAAAAGATGAAAATAAATTTTTATCTAACATAAGAGCAACTCCCGAACATGCTTTTGGCCTGGTTTTGTCGCTCTTAAGAAATTATAAAGATGCTTTTTTAAATAAAAACAATAAAGAATGGAATAGAGATAAGTTTAAAGGACATGAAATTTATAATAAAAATATTGGCATAATTGGCTTTGGCAGGATTGGTAAAATTTTGGCAAAATACTTCTCGGAATTCGGCGCCAATGTGTTCTTCTATGATGTAAGGCTCAATATAAAGCCGTGTTATGGTGCAAAAAAAATAACCAATTTAAAAAAATTAATAAAAAAATGTGAAATTGTATTATTATGTGCTTCTTATGAGGGTTCTAAATTTTTAAATAGAAATTACATAGACTTATTGCAAGATAAATACTTTATTAATACAGCAAGAAACGAATTATTAGACGAAGATTATCTTATTAAAAAAATTAAAAATAACTTTTTTAAAGGCATTGCTTTGGATGTTATTACTGACGAAAATGGTAAAAATAATTTAAACAAATTCATTCACTTAACAAAAAATAGAAATTTTATATTAACTCCCCATATTGGAGGGGCAACATATGAATCCATGGCAAAAACTGAGATTTTCTTAGCCAATAAGTTAAGAAAAGTATTATTAAAAAATAAAGAGAATTAAATTATATTTTATGAACAAACTAAAAAAATCTAAAAAATACTTGGAAAAACACGGGTTGATGAAATACTTACAGGACGGAGTAGAAGGTCAAAAAAAACCAGACTACCCTGATTTAGCCCATTTACACAAACTGATTCTTGAAAGAAAAGCAATCAAGATACTTGAATTTGGCGTAGGATGGACGACTATAATTTTAGCTGATGCTTCACGAGTTAATAATGGCAAGGTATTTTCGGTTGATGCTTCAAAGAAGTGGATTAATGTTGCTAACAAACTAATTCCACCCGAATTAAAAGAGTATGTTGAACTTTGTTATTCGGAGGTAAGGGCAGGAACATTTAACGGAAGAATGTGCCATTTTTACAAAAGCCTTCCGGATATAATTCCTGACTTTATTTACCTTGACGGTCCAGACCCAAAAGATGTTCAAGAAAATATAAATGGCTTATCCTGGCAAAATAAAAGAAGTTTAGTGGCTGCTGATATTCTTTTGATGGAGCCGACCCTGACAGAAAGAACTTTCATAGTAGTTGACGGCAGAACTAACAACGGCCGATTTCTAGCCAATAATTTACAAAGAAACTGGGTTATCAAGAGCAATGCAAATGCCCATGTAACTACCTTCGAACTTGTAGAGTCTTTCCACCTGGTAAAAGGACGCGAGAGAATTCTAAAAAAGTATTTAGAAAACTTTAAAAAAGTTAAATCATTTAAGGAATTTAAAGACTTAATTAGAAAAAGTGTAAGATATATAAGAATAAGAATGTGATTAATAGATTCATTAAAGAAAATAGAAAATTTTGGTCGCAATTTACTATTAAAGATAGTGGCAAAAAAATACTCATTGAAGAACCAAGGCGGGCAATGATTATTCACACAAGTGCGATTTTTGCCATGATTATAAACCAGGCAAAAGGTTATACCCCTGCCTGGCTTTGTAAAAAGGGATGCTTAGAGCGTCAGTTCTTACAATCATACTTTCCCGATATTGAAATAGTAACGACTCGAAAAAAATCACTGGTCCGAGAATTGCGAAAACTACGCGCTATAGTTATTGCTCTTTTAAAATTTCTTAAGGTTCTTTTTACTAAAGATATTCTCGGGATTCGCTATGATGGGGTAAAATATGGCGATATTGTTTATGACACCTACCTACACGAGAACCACGTTGCAACAATTAAAAAAATCGACTTTAAAATTTTTAAGATTACCGCTCTCTGTATTTTTCGGCACCTTAAAATTAAAAACATTCTACAAAATGGGAACTATGCCGGTGTTCTGGTTTCTCATCAACAAGGAATCATCGGTGGCGTTATGTTGCGCTCTGCTCTACGCTATGGTTATCAAGGATATCTGCATACTGGTCATCATCAGGCAACATTACGATCTTTCAAGAGCTTAAAAGAAATTGTTCATCCCAATAAATCTTCTCAATCTGACACCCAAAAAATCATCAACCAGCTGGGACCAAGACTCAAAAATGTTTTCTTGGAAGTTTTTAGAAAAGAAGTTTCTGGCAAGGGCAGTCTTGACGGCCCAAATGCCTTCTCGAAAAATAAAAAATATTATACCGACCGAACTTTTTTTAATAAAGACTTTAAACTTAATCCGGACAAAAAAAATGTCTTTATCATGCTCCATGCATTTAATGACCACCCACACACTACTTTCAAATGGATGGTTTTTAAAGATTACTATGATTGGTTTATTCAAACGCTTGAATTCGCAAAAAAAAATAATAAAATTAATTGGATCTTTAAACAACACCCTTCAATTAAATGGTACATCACAAAAGACGTAAACTTTAAAAAATTATTCTCCGAATGTTCTAATAATGTTATTTACATTGATGAAAACAATCAAATAGATACCCGGAGTTTAATTTATTGCGCTGATTTAATTGTTACATGCACTGGTTCAGCTGGCTTTGAATTACCCGCAATGGGGGCCATTCCTTCAATTACAGCTGGCGATAATCGTTATACTAAATTAGGCTTTGTTTTAGAGCCCGAAACAAAAAAAGAATATTTTGAAATTTTAAACAGGGCCAATGAAATTGAAAAATTACCTGCCGAAGCTCAAAATATAGCTAAAGCAGTTTATATCTATATTCATAAAATTTCTCGCATAGATCTTACTGCCTGTCCCCTCCTATCATTTTCCCAATTAAAGGACAAAGCCATTAATGATTGGTACTGGAATGAAATCCTTAATCAATACTCTACTAAAAAAAATACCATCCTAAAAGAGCTAAGTTGTTATATCGAAGCCGTGAGAAAACCCGGGTTCAAAAAACTAACCAGCAAAATATAATGCGCATAAAAACTATAATAAAACATCTTTTGTTGCATATGATATATTTTTTTGTAGGATTTATTCCAAGGGACCGGAAAATCTGGATTTTTGGTTCAAGGAATAAAACTTTTTTTGGTAATTCAAAATGGTTATTTTTATATTTACATAATTCTAATAAAAAGAATATTAGGAAAATTTGGATATCAAGAACTAAAAAAATTGTCGAAATGTTGCAAGCAAAAGGATTTGAAGCATATTATTTAAATTCTCCGAAAGGTTATTATTATGCTGTGCGAGGGGGAATATATATTTTTAATGTACATACAAATTACGATATCAGTTATTTTCTTTCTCGTGGGGCTAAGAAGATAAATTTATGGCACGGCGTAGGGATTAAGAAAATTGGATTGGATTCGGATTTAAAAAATAACTATTTCTATAAATTGTATCACGACGATATCTTACAGCGGTTAAGAAATAGATTTTTTAATCCCTGGGAATATGAAAAATATGATATGATGATTTGCATTTCAGAAATGACAAAAAAATGCATGAAAAGCGCCTTCGGCAAAAGGGCAGGAGATGTTGTTGTGACGGGGTATCCATGTAATGATACGCTCTTAAAAAACGTTGAAAACCCTTTTATCGACGAGGACTTAAAATTAATCAAGAGCCTTAAAGCACATAAAAAGAAAGTCATCCTATATATGCCAACCTATAGAGACGTCAGAATTTATGAGTCGAAATCAATGGATGTTCCAATTAATTGGGAAAAGCTGAATTCATTTTTAGAAAAAAATAACAGTGTTTTTATTGTAAAATTACATCCTGTTAAAGAATCAACCTTGCAGATTCCTTATTCTTGTAAAAACATTCTAACCCCAAATAATTTAAATGATATTTTTCCAGCCTTAAAATACGTTGATATTCTTATAACGGATTATTCCACGGTATGTTATAATTTTCTTTTATGTTCAAAGCCGATTATTTTCTATTGGTATGATCTGAAGGAATACAAAACAGAACACCGGACGTTATATGAAGATTTTGAAAACCTGGTGCTTGGACCGATAGTAAAAACTTTTGATGCTTTATTGAATGCCCTAGATAATTATATGAACAACAAAGAGGATTTTATGAAGGAATGCTCAAAAAAAATTAGTAATTGCCAAAAATTAATCCATAAATATGTTGACTCAAATTCTTCTGAAAGAGTGTACAAAGAAATTATGAATAAGTTTGTTAAAAATCAATGAAAGATCATATTAAAAATAAAAATATAGCCATTAATCTTTTGTGGGTATTGCGCCCGAATGGCACGGGTAGTTTTGTTTATATACAGAACCTTCTTGATAATCTTTTTAATATTGATAAAGACAGTAAATACTGTCTCTTAATAAATTTATACAATTATAAATATCTTAAAAAAAGATACAGAAAAAATAAAAATGTTAAACTAAAAATTATTGATATCCGCCGCGATTTTATATTCAATCCTGTAAGGGCTTTTTTGAAATTGATTACAAAAATAAAAAACAATGACTTAGCCAAAGAAAAAATAATGACAAAGGAAATTCAATCTTTGATAAATAAAAAAAATATAGATATATTATTTTTCCCGGCAATGATTATTTATCCCAAGGGAATAAAGAACGTTAAAATAATTACCACAATATATGATTTGCAGCATGAATATTTTCCAAAGAATTTTTCCAGCAATATACTAGAACACAGAAAAACAGAATATCGATATTCTGTTTTAAATTCAAATCACATTATTGCAATTTCCGATTACACTAAAAAAACCATTATAGAAAAATATAAAATTAATCCCAACAAGATTACCACTATTTATTTGGGCGCTGATAATAAAAAAAATGAAAAAGGCGCTATTTCGCTACCCAAGAATTTTATCTTTTATCCGGCCACATTTTGGCCACACAAAAACCACAAAATATTAATAGAAGCCCTAAATAAATTAAAATATGAATTTCCTGATTTGAACTTAGTGCTTACGGGGATAATAAAAAATGAAAAAGTAAAAAAAGAAATTGACGACTTAATCAAACTCTATGGATTGTCAAAAAAAGTATTATTTTTGGGCTATATACCGGATAAACAATTAAATTACATTTATCAAAAAGCAGGAGCGCTGGTTTTCCCCTCCTCTTTTGAGGGTTTTGGCTTGCCTATCGTAGAAGCATTCGAGCACGAATTACCTGTTGTGGCGGCTAACAATACCAGCATCGACGAGATTGTGGGAGATGCCGGATTATTATTCGAGACCAATAATTTAGAAAAACTTGTTGAATGTATAAAAAAAGTTCTCTTAAATTACGATTTACGAGAACAATTGATAAGTAAGGGCCGGCAAAAAGCAGATACTTTTACCTGGGAGAATACAGCTAAAAAAACTTTGTTAGTTTTTAATAAGGCGATGACAAATACTCAATAATTCTTCTCCCAGAACCTTGGGAGTTAATTTTTCTTTATACAATTTATAGCCGTTTTCGGCTATTTTTTTTCTTAATTCTGGGCTATCCCTTAGTTCTAGTATTTTTTCAGCAAGATCGTTGGGGTTAGCTCGTTTGACAAACAAACAATTTACTCTATTGGTTAGTAATTCTTTAACTCCAGCCGCCTCAGCAGTTATATATGGTAAGCCGAGAGCCAGGCTTTCAAATGCTCGGTGGGGAATTGTTCTTTCAATTCTTTCATGATTTCCAAATTGACCCAAACTAGCATGATGGGATAGCATGGTTTTTCTTAAATTTTCAAGTGGGAGATATTCGGTAATAAATTTTAAATTTTTAGGGCCTTTGTTTCTCATAATTTCTTCAATATTTTTTTCAATTTTTTCTGTTTTTGCCCAGCCCAATATCAAAAAATTAACACCTTCGTCTTCTAATTTTTTAGCAGCCTTAAGCACGTATTCGATGCCTGTTTCTGGCAAAAGCCCACCCCTAAGTACAACTGTAAATTTTTCGTTTTTATTAACTGGCTCAATAAAGAAATCTTTATCGTTTGCTCCGGTCCACATTCTTATACATTTTTTTTCATTGATTTTAAAATTCTTAATATAGAATTTTTTTTGTTCTTCAGTTTCGACTAAAATCAGGGAGGCGTAGTGACAAGCCAGATAATCGGCCATCCAGTATAGTTTTGCCCTAAAAGAACCTTGTTTTGCCACCTCGCGACATAAAATAGCGGCTTCATAGTTCGAACACATTGCGTTGTGGATAATTTTTTTTCTAGAGATCAATTTCGCAAAAGGAACAGCAAAGTGGTCTGAAAGATTTGTAGTTCTCCATATGTGGCTTACAATCATTAAGTCATATTTTTTTCTAATTTTCCAGTGTTCGCGATAGAGATTCCGGTATTTCAAAAATTTAGATTTAGAAAAGTCATTACATTCAACTACTTCGACTCCGTTTTTCTTTAATCCGTCAATATAAACCTGGTTTCTGGAAAAGTCAGGTTCGTAAAATCCAAAATAACAAACTGTTAGTTTTTTGGGATTGTTTTCTTTATTTATCATTTAATGATTTATTTTATAAATTTCTATTACTGCTTTTTAAAAACATAAATCAAGGATAGCTCAAAATTTTTATTAAGTGGGTATATTTCTAAAATACTTCTCTCGAAAAAACTTTTTTAATCATTTGAGTGTATTTTTGAACGTCTTTATGGACCTGATTTGAATTTTTTAATTAGAGAATGAATTTTCCTTAAAATCTTACCAATAATCCCCTTTTCTTCAATGGCCAATCCCGCCAAACGCTTAATGATATAAGCATCCAAATGGAAACTAAAAAATCTGCTTTTTATCCTGAATTCTAACCATTTATTCAATAAACCAATCTTATAATTAAAAATTTTTAAATACTCCCTGATCCACCAAACTTTTTTACTATCTACCCAAGGAGATGAAAAATCTTTTCTAAATCTATCAATACTTCCCCAGTCCTCTGTTCTTTGCGGTGGCTTAAACCCTTGTTCAATAGCAAACTGATACATTAAAGAGCCAGGATAAGGCAAGTAAGTACCCAAATTGAATCCGGACCGCGGATGTATTTTGCGAATCCAATATATTAAATCAAGTGTTTTATTAAACTCTTCTTTGGTTTCTGTGGGCAAACCCACAATTGTAGAATAAGTGGTGTAAAGATCGTATTTTGCCAAAATCTTTATACCTTTTTGAATCCTATCTACTGTATAGCCCTTATTAATCAACTTCAACATCCTATTGCTACCTGACTCTATACCAATTAGAAGCTTGTCAACTTTTAATTTCTTTAGCTTCTGAGCCAGGTCGTCAGTAATCATATCTATCCTGATTTCTACGTGACTTGGCAAATCAACCCTCTCTAAGATCTCTAAGGCCCTCTGTTGATTAATGAAGAAGTTGTCGTCATAAAATTGAATGGCGTTCACTCCGTAATTTTTCTTTAAAAAATCAATATCTTCAACCACTGCATCAACTGACCAAGCTCGCCAACGACCCCTATTAAAAATCTTATTATAACAAAAGGCGCAATTAAAAGTACAGCCCCTACTCGCCTTATAGACCATTGTTCGCTTAGCGCCCCTTGGTTTAAAGATATACTTTTCAACATCAATAAGGCTAAAATCTAATCTATATTTATCTAAATTCTCTATAAGGTCTCGAGATCTGTTAATTATGACTTTTCCATTTTTTTTATGACCCAAACCAGCCACATCATCAAAGCCATCGCCATTCCTTAATCTCCTGATAAATTCTATAATTGTTATTTCCCCTTCTCCTATAACAACATAATCTATATAACTTTCCTGCAAACATTGTTCTGGCAACAGTGATGGGTGAATCCCCCCCCAAACAATTGTGAGATTATTTTTCTTCTTTTTTATTTTCTGACAAAACTCAGCGCTATGTTTAGTTTGGATACCAGTCATTACAGATACACCTAAAAATTCTGGGGATAAGGTAATAATTTCATCAACTGTTTCATTAATATTATTTTCAGTAATATTAAACAATTTTACCTCAAAACCTGCCTTTTTCAAGGCGCTTCCAACAGACAAAATCCCCAAAGGAAAATCTATCTCGGACTGATATTTAGAATAATTGATTTGAAGTAAAACAATCATGTTATCTATTTATTTTTTTATATATTTCTTAATTTTGTTCTTTATAAATCTTATTGCCCACTTACAAAATCCTGGGTGGAAAAAATAAAAAAAGCCAAATTTATTCTTAAATTTAAAATGCCGATAATATAAACGGGCTGCCCTTGGGCTTTGTTCGACATCTATTTTCCCGGCATATTCCTCAATATTGTCCCAATTAAAATTGGTTTTTTTATTAGCCGTTTTTAATCTCTCAAAAAGTGGAGTTCCAAAATAAGGAATTGCTAAATTTAGTGTCATTGACTCAATCTTATTTTGGGCAAAAAAATCAACGGTTTCTTTTATCGTTTCTTTGTTTTCTCCAGGCAAATTTAACATAGCATACATTCCAATATTAATATTATTTTTTCTGCAAATTTCCACTGCATTCTCCAGGTCCCCAACTTTAATACCTTTATTAATATTGTCTAAAATCTTCTGCGAGCCCGACTCAAATCCAATATTAACTCTAACGCAACCAGCTTTCTTCATTTTTTCAACTAATTCATATGATAAATCATTTGCCCGAGCATTACAACCCCAAATAATTCTTAAATTTTTCTTTAAAATCAAATCACAAATTTTTTTTACCCTCTCTTTATTAATTGTAAATTCCCAGTCCTGAAAGAAAATTGATTTAATTTTGAAATTATCAATCAAGTATTCTATTTCTTTGATGACGTTCTCCGAACTTCTGGTAATATATTTTCCTTTAGACATTACTTTCAAACAAAAAATGCAATTAAATGGACAGCCTCGCGAAGTTAACATAATTGTAAATGGCGGAGACAGTTCGGGAAAACCGTATCTGTATTTATTCATTGGCAATAAATGGTAAGCTGGCAAGGGTAAATTATCTAAATTTTCTATCCGGGCAGCATCTTCATTGTTAATGACCTTACTACCAATCTTATAAGAAATCCCTCTAATCTTTTTAATGTCTTCTTTTTTTACCAGAGCTTCTATTAGATTTAAAACCGTCATTTCTGGTTCGCACCGAACAATATACTGAACACTACATTTTTTAAAAATCCAATCAGGGGTCAATGAACCATGGGAACCAGTTAAAATTGTCGGATTTATCCGACTTTTATTAATAATCTCGAAAATCGAATCTATATGAGAATTTGGGCATTCCCACCTATCAATTGGGGTTGAGGTTAAAATTAAAATATCTGGATGATAATCTTCAATTTCTTTTATAGTCCGGTCCGTTTTATAACCCATGACATTAGCGTCAAACAAATTAACTTCGTAGCTTTTTTTTAAAAGTAAGCTAGTAATATAAGCCAAACTTAGCGGTTGTCTTGGCCTAACGTTCATTATTGACTTTTTCTTAGAATAAATCGGTGGATTTAATATAAAAATTTTCATATAAAAATTTATTTTATATATTTCCTATCCATTTTCTCTCAAGCCCTTAATGTATACTTCGTTTCTAGAGAACCCGGGTTCGTAGAAACCAAAATAACAGATTTTGATTTTTTTTATTTTCCTTGCTTTTATTCATCTCTTTTTAGCGACTAAATAGTAAACTGAGGTCATTATATTTTTCTCTAATTTTGTTTTATTTATATCTCCATACTCCTTTTTAATCAAAAAAGAAAATAATGGAATGATAATAGATAGCTTTTTCATGTTATTTTTTCTTTCTTCTGAAACTCAATAATTATTATACCCTTTATCTTTTTAAGCTTCAATTATATTGACCCTTTGAATATAAATTGTTAATCTATGATTATGAAAAAAGTATTACTCACATCGATTGGGGGGTCATCGGCAGGTGCCAAGCCCCTTGCCACCTCATTATTGTCGGCTATCCTTAAGTCGAAAGGTCACGAAGTGGTCTATTTTGACACCACATTCATGGACCTCGGCTTTCCCCTAGACGGTGAAGTCTCGGATTCGGTCATGCAGTATAAAAAGGTTGATTGGGGAAAATACAACCTTGTGAGAGATAAAAGCATCAATGCCAAATCAGTCTTTCTGAACCTGATTAAAAAAGAGCGCCCAGATCTTATTGCTGCAAGCTGCATGTCAGACATGTATTCTCACACTATCGACTTTCTCAAGATTGCCAAGGATAATTACGACATTCCCATTATCATGGGGGGAATTCATGCAACGACTTTACCAGATGAGGTAATTGCGGAAGATTGTATTGACGCACTCTGTGTTGGCGAAGGTGAAGAAGCAATCCTAGAATTTGTCGATGCCATCTCAGGTAGTAATATCACGCGAACGGACATCCAAAATTTATGGATAAAAAAGAATGACATTGTACACAAGAACCCCGTAAGACCGCTAAAAGATATCAATAAACTGCCATTTTTAGACTATTCCATCTATGATCCAAGGCAGTTTTTACGACCCTTTGAAGGAAAAATTATTAAAAGTGGCGATGTCCAAGATATCAGAGGGTGTCCACGGCGATGTCCTTACTGCGCAAACTCGGTGCTTAATGAACTATACCCCATAGGAAGGGTTAGATTTTTCTCTCCCGAAAGATTTGTCGAAGAGATGAAATTTCTAACAAAGACCTATGACCTGAAATTTTTTAAGATATTTTCTGAAGACATGCTCCTAAGAAATGTTGATGATTTTGCCCGACTGTCAGAACTTTACCAAAAAGAAGTAAATGTGCCATTTACTTCCCATGCTCATCCCCATACTGTGACTAGAGAAAAGGCTAAATTATTAAAGAAAATGAACTGTGCAAGCATCTCGATGGCTCTCGAATCGGGAAATTACGAGTTCAGGAAAAACATACTCAAAAGGGACTATACAGACGAGACCTATATCGAAAAGGTAAGAATCCTGAAAGAAGAAGGAATCAGAGTCGCAGCACTTAACATGATGGGGATGCCCTACGAAACGAAAGAGATGATTTTTGATACCTTCCGTCTCTTAAAAAAGGCAAGGCCTTCTCTTGCCAATATCTCAATGTTTTTCCCTTATCGAGGCACGCCATTGGGAGATACGGCCGTCAAAGAAGGTTATGCATCTGAAGAAGAAATCAAACCTGCGCGAAGTGATATGTCAAAAACGATTTTAAAAATGCCTCAAATAAGTCAAAAAGAATTGAATGGCATTAGGAAAATGAGCTATTTTTACTTACATTACTCCGAAATACTTTATCCACTATTTCAGGTCTGCTATGAGGAAAATATTTTTAGTCGATTTTTACTCCGTCTATTAATAAAGCTGAATCGATTCCGTTTATTCCTAAAAAACAAGGTTCTCAAATTTTCTTAAGAAAAAACAATAATCAAGCTCAGCGCTGACAAACAATAAAAAGACAGTAATTGCTGTCTTTTTATTTTAAAACTACGAACCAAGCCCAAACCGTTATTCATAGAAACCGAAATAGCAATTTTTTTTATTTTCCTTCTTCATTTCTTTTTAGCGACTAAATAATAACCAGAGGTCATTATATTTTTCTCTAATTTTGTTTTACTTATATCTCCATACTCCTTTTTAATCAAAAAAGAAAATAATGGAATGATTTTTGCTATACCGAATATTAATAGTTTTAATGGCTTTAAAATTGGGCCTCTGCATTGATAACCGATCCTTTGCGTCAAAACGGCAATAGTTTCTAATGTTTTCGCTTCTTCCTTCAACTCCAAAATTTCCCAATTTCTGAATAGGTATCTCAAGCCGTATTTGGTAAATCTATAATAATCATCCGGAATATCGTGAAGAGGAAATAAAAACCTGGTGGATAATATTAAAATTCCTCCCTTTTTTAAAACCCGCGCCATTTCTTCGATAGCTTCCCTGGGAGAATGTAAGTGCTCTAAAACTTCTGTGCATAAAATATTATCAAATTTTTCATCAGGAAAGGGCAGTTTATAAACACTGGCCACAATATCAACTTTTTCTCTCTTTGCCGTGTCTAATCCAATTCTATTTGGAAAATAATCGGCATAAGGAGAATTTCCACAACCAATATCCAGGGTTAGACCGTTACTTCGGTGATTTTTAATAAAATCATCCAGATGTCGTCTGGTAATCTTGGAATCTAATCCTGTTTTTTCTAAAATTTTAGGAAGTATTTTCATCTGTGAGTATTTTTGGACCAGATTTGAAAAGTAATTAGAGCCCAAATCAAATTAAGGTTATATTTTCTTTTTTCAATATGATCATTAAACATTTTTTGAACGCCGTCGAAATTAAAATATTTTTTATTTTCCAGGAAATAATCCGAAGATAGAATTTCCCTTGCTTTTTGATTTAGATTCCCCCTTAACCATTGCGAGGCTGGAGTCATCCAAACCTTTTTTCTCTCTGATCTCAGTACGTGTTCTGGCAAATATTTTTTCATTGCCTCAATAAAAATCGCCTTGCCCTGATCCTTGTTCAACATTTTATACCTGCTGGGTATTTTTACGGATAATTCTACTAATTGATGGTCTAAAATAGGAACTCGCTCCTCTAAACCATTAGCCATCGCCATTTTATCAGAACGCATTAATGATTCGTCCGCAAGCCAGGTTTTTAAATCTGTTAACATAAACTGATTTGTATATTTTGATTTACTATTTTTGAAATAGTTTCTTTTAAAATATTGCTGAGTTATTTTTTTGTTGTTTATGCCCTTATTTAAAATCTTACCGACTTCTTTCTCTTTTTGCGACATAAATTTAAAATAAACTTTTGTTTTTAAAAATGGAAAAAATCTTATAAATTTATACTTATCTAAAAAATAACTATAATAATATCTTTTATATCCGCCGAATAATTCATCTCCCCCGTCTCCGCCCAAAACTACCGCTACTTCTTTTTTTGCCATTTCCGAAAGCAAAAAGGTCGCAGTTTGCGTGGGCTCGGCAATCGGTTCATCCAAATAATAAATTACTTTTTCCAAATTATTTAAAATATCTTCACTTTTAATTATAAGCTCATGATGTTCGGTATTGTAAAATTTGCTTGTTTCTCGGGCTATTTTTAGATCAGCATTGAATTTATTATTAGGATCTTCTATGTCAAAACCCACCGAGAATGTTTTAATTTTACCTTGCGTCAATTCTTTAACAATTCCCAAAACAGAAGTTGAATCAATGCCACCGCTCAAAAACACTCCAACCGGCCTATCTGACAAAAGCTGACCTTGGACTGATTTTCTCATTAAATCTTGAATTTTGTCAATAATTTCTTGTTTAGAGTTTATTTCCTTGAAATCTTGAATATTCCAATATCTATTGATTTCTATCTGTTCGCCCCGCAACCTCAAATAATGTGCCTGTGGGAGCTTATAAATGCCTTTAAACATCGTTAACGGCGCCGGGACGTACATTAGTCTAAAATAATGATTAAATGCTTCTAGGTCAATTTCTCGCTTAATGTCGTGCTCTAAAATAGCCTTAATTTCAGACGAAAAGATGAATTTATTATCTTTGAAATAATAATATAGGGGCTTAACACCGATTCTGTCTCGTGCCAAAAACAGTTCCTTTTTCCGCTTATCCCAGACCGCAAAAGCAAATATTCCATTTAAAAATTTTGGGCAATCCTCTTTGTGTTCTTCATAAAGATGAAGAATAACTTCGCTGTCACTTTTAGAACAAAATTTATGACCTTTATTTTCCAATTCCTTGCGTAACTCCTGAAAATTGTAAATCTCACCATTAAAAATCAGGACGAGCGATTTGTCTTCATTGAACATCGGTTGTCGTCCCTTTTCGGATAAATCAATAATTGAAAGTCGTCGATGTCCCAACGAAATATAATTATCTAAATAAAACCCTTCATCATCCGGCCCCCGATGCTGGATTTTTTTATTCATTCTTTCAATCAATTCTTTATTTCGGCCCGAGGCCGATCCGCCCAGGGCGGAAAATCCATTTATTCCACACATAATATATAAAATTTCTAATTTCTAAATTCTAATTTCTAACCAAATCCCGATGCCTTAAGTCTTAATGAATTCTAAAATTGCTTTCGCACGATCATTCCAACTATATTTTTGGACATCTTGATATGCTTGATTGGAAATGCTTTCGGATAAAACAGAATCATTCAATGCTTTTTGGATACCGATGGCCATTGATTCGAGATTATCTGGTTCAACAAAAATACAGTTATTCTCATTTAAAATTTCTTTAAATGACGGTAGTTCCGAAGCAACAATCGGCCGATTAGAGGCCATATATTCAAACATTTTCATTGGTGAAGTGTAACTCTTTGACGTCTCGTAATTTTGGGTTCCGGTCAAAATCAAACAATCAGCCGCTTTTAAATAAAACGGAATTTGACTATACTCCTTGTGGCCCAAAACGAGTAATTTTTCCAGATTATTTTTTTTAACAAATTTCTTAAAACTGGACAAATACCACTTTATCCCCCCAACAATAACTATCAATGCGCTAGGGTCTAAAAATTTAGAAGACAAAGCCAGGGTTTCAACTCCCTTCCACTTATAAAGATGGCCAGTATAAAGAATTATTTTTTTGTTTCGGGGCAAGCCTAAATTTTTTCTACATTCTTCTTTGCTGGTATTAATCTCGAAATCTTTTAATTCTATCCCGTCTGGCGCCACTAAAATTTTTTCCTCTCCAATCCCCTTGTTTATTAGTGATTGTTTTAGGCCCTGAGTAATAACAATAATTTTCTTTACTCTCTTCAACAAAAAGGTGAATAAAGTTCTATGCAGTTGATGAACCTCCGAAACAATGTTTTGTTTTAAAAAAGCTATGAAAAACAAACTGAATCTGTCGCGAGAATAAATAATATCCGACTTTTTAAACAGTAAATAGATGGATGCAAAAAAGGCAAAAGAAATAGCCTGAATTAAAAACGAAATCGGACCCAAAAACCTATTCAGCGGGGTTAAGTCAAAACAAAAAATTCTCTTAATTTTAAAATTTTTATCAACTTGGTAATATTCGAATGGGTCTTTTTTGATTAAATCGGAAATTCCAAAACGCCAAGGAACGACCAATTCCAGTTTGTTATCATGTTTTGAAAAAGCTTCGCACATTTTCATCACCTGAAGACCGTGAGCCATTTCAGTCGGTATTCGAATATTGGCAATATAAATAATTTTCATTTTTTAAAATAATTTACTCCCGCTCTGAGTAATTCTTTTAATTCTCTGATAGACCTTATTTTTATCAATTTATTAAATCCTTTTTTCATTATGTTGCCCCTGATTCCCAATTCTTTTGTCATTATTGCTTTAATTTTTTCCAGTTCGGCGCCCGGCCATTCCATATAAAATAAGGAAGGGTCGGTACCGGTTACCTTGTATTTCGGAGACTCATAGGGACTGTTCCAGGAAAAATCCTTGGGCATTAATCCTTTTTCTTTTGCCATTAATTCCAATTCTGTGCCCGGATAAATAACCGTAAAACCGTAGGCAGGATAAGAATTTTTAATTTGTCTAAGCCATTTCATTAAGTCGATTGTCTGTTTCAAATCATCAAGTGTTTCGTCTGGTAAGTTGACCATAAAATTAGTCATCACGGCCATGCCCGCTTCGGAGGACCATCTAACCGCATTTTTGACCTGATCAATAGTGATATTTTTCTTGATGATTTTTAAAATTCTCGGACTTCCCGACTCAACGCCAAAACTAATTCTGATGCACCCAGCTTTTCTCATTAACTCTAATAATTTTTTATCAACCGTATTTACTCTGGCTCGGGCATACCAGACAATATCCAGTTTTCTTTCTATAATTTTCTTACAAATTTCAACCACATGAATGTTAACCATGGTCAAAGTATCATCCCAAAAATCAAAACCCTTATAGCCATATGTCTTGTACAAATATTCAACTTCGTCAACAAAATTTTTCGGGCTTCTTAATCTTAATACTGATCTAGCATTAGCACAGTAAACGCACACATTTGGACATCCCCTGGCGCTTAAAACGCCTATAGAACGAACATTTGTACCATCTATGGGCTTATTATATTCCTTTAAATCAAACAGGTGCCAGGCGGGCATTGGAAGTTCATCGAGATTCATTATCAAATCGGTTAAAGGCTTTTCCATAATTTCGCCGCTTTTTGTTCTGTAAGCCAATCCCGAAACCTCGGAAATATCGCCTTTATTTTCCAAAATATTGAGAAATTGGACAACCGATTTTTCTCCTTCTCCTTTGATTATAAAATCTATTTCCGGAACAATCTCTAGGGCATTTTTCGCGGTCAGAGAAAAATGCGGACCACCCATCAATACAATAACATTTTTATTTCTTTTTTTTAGTTCTTTTGCCAGGGCTATGGCTTTAAATCTATTATCGGTAATCGAGTGAATCCCAACCACGTCCGGTTTTCTCTCTAATATTTTTTCTGCTGCCCGAGAAGCGTTCAATCCGTAAGTATGGGCATCGAAAATCTCAATCTGATGATGACTGAATTTTTCCACATAACCAGCAATATAGCCGATGCCTAAAAAGGGCAAACCCTTTCTCTCTACGTCTCCTTCAGCTCTCGGCGAGGTTGTAAGTATGATTTTCATACAAAAAATTCAATAAATTTGTTAATTGCGTTATCCAAAGAAAATTCTTTAACTTTTTCGAGCCCGTCTTTTCTAAAATTAAGGTACAACTCTTCGTCTAAAATCAGATTTTCTATCTTATGGGCAAACATTTCCGTATCCCCCGCCTTAACCAAAAATCTTTGGGCGATCTCCGGAGATATTTCTCTTACCGCACCAACGTCAGAAGCAACATAAGGAATACCGGAGGCCATTGCTTCCAATAAAACCCTAGGGAATCCTTCTTCCATTGAAGGCATGATTAAGACATCGGTTCGATTATAATAATCTGCTATTTCTTTATTGGGCACCATTCCCAACACATTTATTTGTTTTTCCAATCCATTGTCTTTTATCTCGTCTATCAATTTGTTTTTATAGGGTCCCTCACCGATGACCATTAATTTTAAATTTTTAATTTTAAATTTTAAATTATTCATGATTGGGACCAGCATATCTGCTCCTTTCCTTTTTGACAACCAATGAACAAACAATAAAGTGTTTTTAACTTTCGGGATTTGTTCTTTAACTTTAAATCTATTAAGGTTAATCCAATTCGGCAAAACCTTAATTTTATTCAAAGACAAATTATAATGTTCAGCGTATCCCTTTTTCATTTCTTCGCTTCCGGTTACTAGATAATGGGACAATTTCATGCTCAATTTGTATCCCCAACCAGATAATGTTCTTTGTTTAAATAACCAATTCATCGCACAATTCCAATAATAAGATGTCCCGCCAAATAACCTGGAAATAATCGCGGCATTAATAGCACTAATATAGGAAATATGAGTATAAAATTTCTTATAGCCAAGCATCCTGGCCCGCAAAATTATAAAAAAGTTTTCCAAAAATCTAAAGGGTAGAAATTTAAATTTTTGAATATAAAATCGCTTCATGTTTAAGATTTTTCCTTTTGTATGGCTGCCTTTTTCGGCAATTAAAAAAACATCCAATCTATCGGAAAGTTTTTCCAGGCGTTCATAATGGTGATAAAAATGCGAATCCGTATTTTGATTATATTCGGGAAGAATGTAGCAAATTTTCATTGATTTTGTTATTATTACTATTGATTATACTGTAAATTTATGGAAGATGAATTTAAGTTTTTAAAAAGTAAAATTATTTCTGGAAGGGTTTATTTGGATTTGTTTCCTTTTGATAAAAATGATTTAGTTATAAATATTGGATGCGGAGAAGGTCCACAGGCCATTGTTTATGCTGGACATTATAAAAAAATGATTGGAGTTGACATCAGCAAGGAAAGGCTCGAAAAATCAAAAGAAATAATGAAAATTTATAATATTGATAATTACGAAACGCTTTGTGCAAATATTGAAGAAATCCCCTTTCCCGACAAAAGTTTTGATAAGGCAATAGCGATAGATGTTATAGAACACGTCCAAAATCCCGAAAAATTATGCCTTGAAGCAAATAGATTATTAAAGGGTGACGGTAAATTTTTAATAACCTTCTCAACCATGTATGACAAATACAGAAATCTTGCCTCGATGATTAAACATTTTAAACCATGGATAAAAAATAAAAACGAAAAAGGTTATAAATGGAATCCCGATGCGCACAATCAAAGTCATTCTCCAAAACAATGGATCGCCCTAGTAGAAAGGTGCGGATTCAAACTCTTGAAGTCACGGGCAAATACTTTGTTCCCGCCACTGCATCTCTATGGGTTCCCCAAGTTTTGGTTCACTAATAATATAATTTATAAAATTACCAATTTTTTCTGTAAAATCCCGGTTCTTAAAAATTATGGACAAGCCCTGGTGTGTGTTTTTGAAAAGAATAAAGTTATCTAGCGATTTGCCAATTTAAGATAATTATCCGCGTAATCTCTAATGGTTTTCCTTCTTTCAAATTGCTGAACGGTTTGATAGCCGTTTTCGGCAATTTTTTTTCTTAATTCATCGTCTTGTAATAATACTAAAGCTTTCTGCGTAATATCTTCAGCGTCCCAATTTATAAATATGCCGTTTTCTTTGTCTTTTATAATGTCAATCATTGCTCCAACTCTGGTTGTTATTATCGGCACCTTGCACGCCATTGCCTCCAAAACTACCCTTGGCCCACCTTCATTAAAAGACGGCATTACGAAAATTTTAGATTGATTATAGATTTTAGCCACATCTTCCGTGCCCGGCACCCATCCGGCAAAAAATACATTTTCCTGCAAACTGTGCTTTTTGATATATCTTTCTATTCTTGGTCTTAATGGTCCGTCGCCAATAATGATAGTTTTAAGTGATGAGTTTTGAGCTATGAGCTTTTTAATTGCTTTAAGTAATATCATTATTCCCTTATTTTTAACCAACCTTCCAGAAAAAACTAAATCATATTTCTTTCCAAGATTATATGGTTTAAATACGTCCAAATCAATATAAAAAGCTGGAACATATTTTATCTTCTCCGTACCAACTCCTACTTTTTTTAAAAATTCCGGAACCTGTTTCTGATTAATCACCCTTATTGCTTTGGCTTTTTTGGCGCTGAATCTGAGAAAAATTCGGTTTAAAATTTTATAAAACCATTCCTTGAAATCACCTGCTTTCGGGTGGCCAACGATATGCATAACCTCCAGAACATAAGGGGTTTTTATTTTATTGTAAAGCCAACAACCACCGATATCGTTATAAAACGGCGGATAACTATGGATTCCAAAAATATCGAATTTTTGCTCTTTATAGATTTCAACCCCTTTTTTCAAAATAAACCAGGGATGAAAAATTCTCGATTTATTTGAGCTATGAATAAAAACATTTCCAAAAATATTAAAAACCCGCTGACTGGTTTTTGGACAAATAATATCTATGCGCTCCCAATATTTAGAAAATTCTTCTAATAGATAATAAAAAGGTCCTTTTTTGCCTTGTGCCAAAGCGGTGTCTCCTGAAATAAATAATAATTTCATATTATTTAAACTTCTTAACTAAAGTATGAATCTTTCTTAATAATTTGCCGATAATCCCCTTTTCTTCTATTGCCAAACCAGCCAGATATTCAATAATCGGGATGTCGAACGAAAAACCAAAAAATCTGTTTCTGATTCTGAATTCCGACCACTTATTCAACAAACCAATTTTATAACTGAAAAACTTGAAATATTCCCGAATGCGCCAAACTTTTTTATTATCCACCCACGGCGAAGAAAAATCTTTTCTGAACCTGTCGATATTCCCCCAATCCTCTGTCCTAATTGGCGGCTTAAATCCCTGTCCAATCGCAAAGTCATACATTGCCGAGCCCGGATACGGCAGATATGCGCCCATTGTAAATCCCGCTCTGGGATGAGCCTTATGAACCCAATACATTAATTTCAGGGTTTTATTGAATTCTTCCTTTGTTTCGGTAGGAAGACCGACTATTGTCGAATAGGTGGTATATAAATCGTATTTGGCCAAAATCTTAACTCCTTCTTTGATTTTATCGACAGTGTAGCCTTTGTTAATCAGTTTTAACATTCGATCACTGCCTGATTCTATGCCAATTAGAAATTCGCTTACCCTTAACTCTTTTAATCTTTTGGCCAAACCATCGGTAATCATATCGATTCTTATTTCCGTATGCGCCGGGATATCGATTTTTTCCAATATTTCCAAAGCTCGGTTGCGGTCAATAAAAAAGTTGTCGTCGTAAAATTTAATCGCATCCACGCCATAATTCTTTTTCAAAAAATCAATATCTTCAACAACAGATTTAATCGACCAGGTTCGCCATTTACCACGATTGAAAGCACGGTTATAACAAAAACTACAATTAAAGATGCATCCGCGACTGGTTTTATAAGCAATCGCCTTTTTGGCTTCCTTGAGCTTAAAAAGATATTTATTCAAATCCAAAAGACCGAAATCAAGCCGATAATCGTCCAAATTTTTTATAAATTCTCTCGGCTGATTGATTATAATCTTTCCTCTGTTTTTATGACCCAGACCGTCTATTTGGTTAAAATTACCATTGCCCTTTAATTGCTTTATAAATTCCACTATTGTTATCTCTCCTTCGCCGATTACCGTATAATCAACATAATCTTCGGCAAGGCATTGTTCGGGCAAAAGTGAAGGATGGATTCCACCCCAGACAATCGGTAAATCTTTTCTTTTATTCTTCAGTTTTTGGCAAAGCTCGGTACTGTGCCGAGTTTGAATTCCGGTCATCACCGAAACACCCAAAAAATCCGGATTTAAACCGATTACTTCGTCAACGGTTTTGTCGATTTCTCTCTCGGTGATATTAATCAATTTTACATCAAAACCCGCCCTTTTCAAAGCGCTCCCGACAGACAAAATCCCCAAAGGCAACGTAACCTCGGAATGGTCTTTTGAATAATTGATTTGGAGTAAAATAATCATGATGTCAGTATTTTGATTGTCTCATTAAGCATTCTTTCAAGACTAAACTCTAAGACTGTTTTTTTTCCGTTTTCGCTGAATTTATTCTGTAAATCCTTGTTTTTCCAGATTTTCAAAATGGCTTCTTTCAGTTGGGCCTTGTTGTTGTATTCGACCAATAATCCATTGTAGCCGTCTTTGACTATTTCGGGATTGCCGCAAATATTGGTGGTAATAATCGGCAAGCCGACTGCCATCGCCTCCAAAAGAAGATGAGAAAAACCCTCATAGCCGGAATTCAAGACAAATACCTTGCTTGCTTTAAAATACTCCAAAAATTCCCGATGCGGCAACCTGTCTATCAATCGAACTTCTTTCTCCAGTTTTAAATCTTTAATTTTAATTTTTAAATTGTCCCGCTCCGGACCATAACCAACGATAATTAATCTAAAATTGGAATTTTCCCTCAGTAAATCCGACATAATTTCAATTAAAGCAGCCATCCCCTTCCAGGGTTCCAGTCTCCCGCCAGAAATAATAATATCTCCGCCAATTTTCAAATCTCCTTTGACGTTTTCTATTCCGGATGCGGAATTATAAACAACAAAAATTTTATTAGAATCAATCTTCCATCCAGAAACTATTTTCTTCAAGAATTCACTGGGAACAATGACTTTATTTGCTTTTTTAACCACCAATTTCTGAATCTTTCTTCTTAATTCCGTCAAAAAATCATATTTTTTATTCTGGAATGGCTCTATTAAATCCAATTGGTCATTGGGCATTAGGTTTTGGGATTTGTTATTTTGATATTGTTCCCAGGCATAATCACCGACAATTTTAATCACAAACTTTCTCTTTAAAATCCTTGATGCTAACATTGCCGGAAAACCGGCTGCCAGAGGCCCTTGAGCGTAAATAACATCAGTGTTTTTGGCTAGGTTAAGTAAATTCCAAAAATAAATCCAATAACGGAGTAAAACATTGTGTTTTCTTAAAACTCTTTTTATTTTAAATTTCTCCTGCTGGTCAATAAAGTTATCTTTCTCGTCGCTATAGCAAATTATTCTTATATCTATTCCCTGTTTAGTAAATTCTCTCGCAATCAATTGCGAGTAAGTTGCCGGACCTCCGATATCCGAAAGATATATTCCCGAAGCAATGACTATTTTCATAGATTTAAAATTTGCTTATAAACATCAATTAAACGCTCGCTGATTTTATCCCAATTATAAACATCTAAAACCATTTGTCTGCTGTTTTTGATAAGTTTTTCTCTTAAGGTTCTGTCTTGGATTAAAATCTTAATTTTTTCGGCTATGTCTTTTGGATTTCCCGACTCACAAAATAAGCCCGTTTCTCTATCCTTAAGAAAATCGGGAATTCCGCCAACCTGCGTACCGATAACCGCTAATCCAGCTGCCATTGCCTCCAAAAAAACTATACCAAATCCCTCGGCCAAAGAAGGGCGCACAAAAATATCCCCGCAAGCGACATATCTCGGCAAATCAGCATGAAGAATATCGCCAATAAGAAATACCTTGTGTTTGAGGTCCAATTCTCCCACCATTTTCTCCAATTTTTCTCTATCCGAGCCATCTCCGCAAATCATAATTTTAAAATCTAAATCTTTTAGATATTCAGCTGCCTTGATTAAATCGTGCGTACCATTTTTATGCTCCAGGCGGGAAACGCAAACAATTAAATTTTCCGTATCGAAACCCAATTCTTTTCTGATTGTAATCTTATTTTTGTCGGGCTTGAATTTGTTTTCACTCACTCCATCGGGAATAGTTATGGTTCTTTTTGCGCCACGTTGTTTAAGGTGATTTTCGAGGTAAAAACTTACCGCGTGACAGAAATCGGCATTTTTAAAAACTATTTTTTCTATTTTTTGATAAATTTCCTTAATAATATTGATATTCAAACGCGGATGATATACACTGAAATCAGCCGATTGAATGGTTAAAATATATGGAGTCTTGGTTATTTTTTTTAAAATATACCCCAAAATTCCGCTTAAAAAACCCTGGGCATGGATTAAATCGATTTTTTCTTTTTTTATCAATTTAATTGACCTAAAAAGAATCCAAATCATCGCCCCAAAAATAAACCAGGGCCTACTGTAAGAAAGGTTCTCAAGGGTCCAAGCCGATGTCCTAAATATTCTCAAATTACCTTTTGTTTCTTGGTTCGGCGTATTTACAACCTTGCTTGTAATAACCCAAACATCATCGGTCTTGACTATTCCCTCGGCAATATTTTGGGAAAAAACCTCAAATCCCCCGATTACTGGCGGGTAGTGTAAAATCGGCATTAAAATTTTCATATGTTTGTCCATCCGCAATTTAAAATTTTTTCGTTAAAACCTTTTTTAAGGGGTTTTTCTGAAATTGAATTAAGAAATAAATTAGCTAAATTTTTCCCGAGATGCTACATTGTTTTTACCGATTCTGGCCGTTCAGCTTTTCAGGTCGCGATTGAAGAATTGGGGTTGAAAAATTCGGAAATGCTGGTCCCGGCCTATCTTTGCGATATTTTTCTACCTATTTTTGAACATTATCATATCGGGCCGATTTATCTTGATATAGATTTAAAAAATTTTAATATTCAGATTCCAGAAATAGAAAAAAGAATTACTCCCGAAACCAAGTCAATTCTTATTTCTCATACCTATGGTTTTCCGAATGATATGGATAAAATTTCGGAAATTGCCAAGAAGCATAATTTAAAAATAATCGAGGATTGTGCCCATTCATTCGGTATAAAAAATCAAAGCAAATATCTTGGAAATTCTGGTGACGCGGCGTTTTTTAGTTTAAGCAAATTTATTCCCTCAATAAATGGCGGGTTTCTTGTCTCTAGGAATCCTATTGATATTAATCTTGGCGAATATAAATTTAGATTAACTAATTTGATTAAATTTGTTCGTCTATTCCCGTACCTGGCTAAATTTTCGGAAAAACTCAGAAAAGAAGAAAAAACTCTTGCCATTAAAGATTATTCCGAGCCGCGCAAAGCATCAAAAATATCTTTAAAAATCTTTAATCGGTATCTAGATAATTTTGGAGAACAAGCCCAAAAAAGAATAAAATTAGCCCGATACTTTCAGGAAAAATTAAATAAAATCGGTTTTCAGACCAGTCCAGGAATTACCCATATTTCTGCTCTTGTTCCCCAAAATATGAATCGAGATGAATTATTCAATAAGCTCAGGAAAAAACATATTTTTTGTTCACACATCTGGCATAAACCGATCTATCCGAATCTATCCAATACGGCCGAGGCGGCCAAAAGAATTATTAATTTCCCTCTGCAGAATTGGTTCACTGAAAAAGATATCGATAAAATTATAACCGGTATTTTATCAAAAAAGGACTGAATTTTCTGATTATAAAATTCGGCAACAAACCCCAAATTTTGCGCAATTTCGAGAAGCGAAGAGATTCTTCGCTCCTTTTTATTCCGATTTGATAAATTGGGTATTCCGTTCCTCCCCAGCCGCGCTTGAAAATTTCCAGCGTCGAGCCCATGGGCGATGCGCCCAAATCCAAAGTTTTGCCTTGTCCGATTAACCTCTTTATCTTGTCCCAAATAATTAAATAACT
>MHMT01000002.1 GCA_001819435.1 Candidatus Portnoybacteria bacterium RBG_13_40_8 | reverse complement strand
CCCCATATTGAAAAAGTTTTAAAGGATCATTCAATGCCTGATGACCTCAAATACATTGCCATCGCGGAAAGTTCCTTAAAACCTCACGCAAGATCGGATAAAGGAGCCACAGGATACTGGCAATTTATCGAAAATACCGCCATAAAATATGGCCTGATAGTTAATAATGATATTGACGAACGCCGCAATTTTTACGCTTCTACGGAAGCAGCGCTCAATTATCTCAAAGACCTTTACGCGCTTTTTGGTTCATGGACATTGGCCGCGGCCGCTTATAATATGGGGGAGGAAGGCCTCAAAGCGGAAATGATCGTGCAAAAAGTCAGCAATTACTATGAACTTGATTTGTATCAGGAAACACAAAGATATATTTTTAGAATTTTAGCGGCAAAACTAATCATATCTAATCCTAATAAATACGGCTACAGCCTGTCCAAAAATGATCTTTATAAGCCGGTGCAATGCGATTATGTGGATATATCGACAAACCAACCTGTGCCTTTGTATATCATTGCGCAAGCGGGAAAAACATATTTCAAGGTAATCAAAGACCTTAATCCTCAACTTAAAAGCTATTATCTACCCGCCGGTAAATATAAGTTAATGGTTCCCAAGGGTGCGGCCATGGGTTTCTCCGAGCGTTATGAAAATCTTTTATCGAAATGGATTCTGGAAAAAAATGAACAGATTTATATCGTTAAAACTGGTGATAATTTATCACAAATTGCCGAACGCTTTAATGTTCCCGTGAAAGCGATTATGATCTGGAATGGCATAACCAATGGGAAGAAAGTATTACCCGGGGAAAAGCTCATTATCTTCTCGGATAAATTAAAAAAGGAAATATCTAATCCCGCGAATAACGCCAATAAAGAAGAAAACTTGATAACAGATAATTAAACCCGGAAGTATTAATGCAGCCGAACGTTTGATTTACCCACAACTATCCCCATCAGGCTCCAACCATCGAATTTTGATTCTTGCTATTTATTATTCGAAAACCAAACTCTAAAAGTTTTTTTGTTTGACTGTCGCGTATTTTAGGAGTTTTCGCCCCCAGCACAACAGCAATTAAACGTCTATCTCCTCTTTTCGCCGTAGCCACCACATGATAACCGGCAGCGCGGACATAGCCTGTTTTTAAACCATCAACATCACTGTTTTCTTGAAGTAAGGTATTGCGGTTTTGGTAAATACCATAATTATAGATAAAATACTGAGCTGAATGAATTTTTAAAGAATCAGGAAAACGCTGCAAGTAATCCCGCGATAAGATATAAATATCTCTTGCGGTCGATAATTGATGCCGATCAGGCAAACCGTGCGGATTAACAAAATAGCTGTGCTTCATACCTAGTTCTTTGGCTTTAGCGTTCATTCTCTCGACAAACTTTTCCATATTTCCGGCTAAATGTTCCGCCACGGCGACGGCGGCATCATTAGCCGAAAAGATAGCCATAATTTTAATGAGATCACCAAAATTAACTTCTTCACCCTCTACATAAAATATTTTCGATCCTTTTGTCTTTACGGCTTTTGCGCTTGTTTTGACCATATCATAGGGGTTAACCCGGCCTAAACGTATATCTTCATTGACCAAATAAAGTGTTAATATCTTAGAAAGAGAAGCAGGCTGAATAAGTTTATCCACGTTTTGTTTAAAAAGAATTTCGCCGCTATCCATATCCACAAGCAATGCGGCCTTTAGGTTTAAACGTTCATTTATCTTTTCGGAAGCGAAAACTGAGATAGGAATAAAAATAAAAGCTATAAAGAATATTATAATTTTTTTACAATCAATCATTAATTTTTTCCCATAAGATACTGTAATTTTAACATTATTTCATAACAAAATCAATGATCAAAATAGTTTAAAGGGTTTTATTTGCATATAAAACAAGCAATAATAGCTACTTGAAAAAATATTTTTTATCAGGTTTTTACGGTTGTGTTTATATCAAATTTATTATAGGTGAAAATTAAACATTGAATGAAAATCATATTTTAAAGGCGCCTTTTATGACCCCAAAGACAATAAATCATAATAAGATATTTTTGTTTATTTTAATCTATCTTTGCATATTTTTTACAATGTCCTGCGCGAAATTAACAGCAGTTAAATCCGTCGAAGACGCCTCCTTTAGAAAAGATGCGCCCCTGGAAAAAATATATACAAAAATAATAATTCAAAGATTTGAAGTTGATCAAGATTTGGAAAGAGATTTTCCGGATGCAACTGTTATTTGTGAAAGCACGGCAATGAACGAACTTTTGAAAAATAATGTTGCTCCAAAAATTGAAAAGGCTCGTTTAAGCACATCGCGTGAAGCGGCAGCTCTTATTGTAAAAACCCGCATTACCACCTTAAAACTTGCCAGTAGCTCCGCCCGCGGCTTAAGCGGAGCGTTTATGGGTAATTCGGAAATGGCTGCCAGTGTAAGACTTGTAGATGCGGGAACAAGAAAAACTCTCCGTGAAAAAAATTTCTCTACTAATAAATCTTCCGCAACAGCATCTTCCGGCGGCAACTCTGATAGCTCAATGCCTTATGATTTAGGCAAAATGATAGCTGAATATATTGCCGAAACCGTCCGGCGTAATTAGGACGATAATCATTGCCGTGATGAAATTATCTCTTCCATATTGGGTAGGGTCATGACCAAAAAGCTCAGAGAATCAATCGATAAAATTAGCCTGATCGACCAGCATGCTTATCCCGGATTGGCCGGCTATTTTGAGGATTATCCGCCGGAAAACAGGCTTCTTACCGCCAATGACACATATCTTAATCCTAATAATTCCCATGCCGATTTTCCTTATTTACGTGAAGCGCATTATGAAGCATATGAAAAAATATATGGTTTCAACCGCGAAGATATCAACAATCCCGATAAACAAGACGATCTATTTACTGAATATGACCGTCAACGCAATAACCTGAGATATTTAATCGATAAAGTACTCGATACCGCAGGCATAGAAACCCTTATAGCAGCATCATTCCTCAATCCCGATTTGAGAAATAACCCGCGCATTAAATTTATTCCCACAGTTGATCCTCTCTTATTTCCCTTTGATAACACATATTTGACCAATAGAAACCCTTTGGCTACCTCTTGCATAGCCGCTTATGACCATACATTTAATATTATCAAGGTTAAAAACAAATACTCCTCTGATAATTTTTTCGACTACCTGGAATTTGTAGACAGGGCACTTGATAATTTTATCAAAAATGGCGCGGTAGGCTTCAGCTTTTCCTTCTCTTTTGTACGCAGCGCTTATTGTGAAAATATTCCGCAAAATGAAGGCTTAAGGATTTTCGAACACGCCAAAAAAGGCGATAAAAATGCATATCGAAAACTGCAAGATTTTCTCGTTTGGCATATAATGCGTAAAAGTATTGAATATAATTTGCCTGTGCAATGGCACCTCGCTTTGTCCGACAATCATATTGGCTGTTTTGACCCTTTGAATTTATCTGAGATGATTTGTGACCCTGTCGTCAGTGAAGCAAAACTTGTTGTATTGCACGGAGGTTATCCGCGTTTTGACAGTGCTGAGTTGCTTGCTCTAGCTCGCGGATTAATGCCCAATAACGTTTATATTGATATTTCCGGAAACATCATGTTTAGAAATCACCCTAGTATTCTTGCCGGCACTTTAAGAAAATGGCTGGAAAAGCCGCCTCTCTGGAATAAAATTATGTATGGTTCCGGAGCTCATCACGGCGAAAGATATATTTATGTATGTTCTAAGGTGGGACGCGACGCCGTCTACTTAGCACTTAAAAGTATGATTGACGACAATATCATCGATGAAGATACAGCCATGATAATAGCCCGTAATATTTTACGGGAAAATGCGCAAAAATTATACAATCTTTAATTATTTAAACCATCCTGTTTATATAATTCGACCATCGCATTCTTTACGATATTTACAATTATTTCCAATTTTTTTTACATTATCCTTGACAAACATTTTGTAATGTTTTAATTCCTATCGAGTTAATAGTATTTATTGCGGCTTGTAATTTAAATTATATAAAAATGAAGCTTTCAACGAGATCAAGATACGGCGTCAGATTAATGACGGCGTTGGCTTGCGCCAATGGCGGAAAACCTGTTTTATTAAAGGATATAGCCGCCAGCGAGGAAATATCAGAAAAATATTTAAGCCTAATTGTAATTCCATTACGGGCAGCCGGATTGATAAAATCGCTGCGTGGAGCGCGAGGTGGATATAATTTAGCCCAAGATCCAAGCGAGATATCATTACGAAATATTATTGAAGCTCTCGAAGGAGAAATTTGTTTAGTGCATTGTATCAAACAACCATCAAGCTGTAACCGTTCCGCGATTTGCCCGACACGTGATATCTGGAATCTTTTAGGAAATAAAATCAGCGAAACTTTAAACAGCCTTACCCTGGCCGAACTGGCGCAAATAAAGAAAGAGAAATTAACCAAGGCCAAACATAGTCATAAAACCGGGAGTTGAAACTTTTTGTATGGATATAACGGATCAAATAAAAAAACTGAAAAAAGAAAAAAACGCGATCATTCTGGCGCATAACTATCAGCTTCCCGAAGTTCATGACATCGCCGATTTTGTCGGCGATTCGCTGGGACTGAGCATGACCGCAGCCAAAACCGACGCAGATGTCATCGTTTTTTGCGGTGTTCACTTCATGGCGGAAACAGCCAAGATTTTATCGCCAGATAAAATAGTATTACTCCCCGACAAGAAAGCCGGCTGCCCGATGGCGGACATGATTGACGCGGAGGGCCTGCAAGCGCTTCAGGCACAGCATCCCCATGCCGTCACATTATGCTATGTTAACACGTCCGCGAATGTTAAAGCGCATTGCGATTACTGCTGCACATCGTCCAACGCCCTGAAGATGGTTCAACACATATTGAAAAGTCATGAGGAGATCATTTTTATTCCGGATAAATATCTGGCTCAATACGTTTCGGCGCAGGTTGGCCGCAAATTTATTACCTGGGAAGGATTCTGCCCGACACATGCCCGACTGCTTCCGGAAAATATTCTCCAGGCCAGAGAGCTTCATCCACAGGCTAAAGTGCTTGCCCACCCAGAATGCAGGCCGGAAATAACTGCGCTTGCCGACATGGTGGCCTCGACGGAAAAAATGTGCAGTTTTGTTCACAACGATCCGGCCGTCGAATTTATCATCGCCACGGAAATAGGCATTATTCACCGGCTGAAAAAGGAAAATCCGGAAAAGATATTCTATCCGGCAAGTGATAAAGCTGCCTGCCCGAACATGAAACGGATTAATCTGGAAAAGATTCTCTGGTCGCTTCAGGATTTGGAATATGAAATAAAAGTCTCTCGGGACACGATGGATAAAGCAAGAAGAGCCATCGAAAGGATGTTGCAAATAACTTGAGTTAAACTTCTACTTGTATTTTTTTACACATATTCGGAATTAATTAAATTTATGAAAAAAGATTCTTTAGGAATTGTCCATACACAATACTTAACCTTTGCTGAGCCACCCGATACACTGCAGCTCAAATCAGGCCGCAGCATCGGGCCGGTTACTCTTGCTTACGAAACTTACGGCAAGCTAAACGCCAATAAATCAAATGCCATTCTGGTCTGCCACGCCCTTTCAGGAGATGCTCATGCCGCCGGGATTTCCAAAGATGATAAAACACCCGGCTGGTGGGATAATATGATTGGACCGGGTAAAGCTCTGGACACAGATCTTTACTTTGTTATCTGTTCCAATGTAATCGGTGGCTGTAAAGGAAGCACCGGCCCTTCTTCGATAAATCCGGAAACCCAAAAACCTTACGCTCTTGATTTTCCTTTGATCACGATTGCGGATATGGTGGAGGCTCAACGGCATTTAATTGATTCTTTCGGTATTGAAAAGCTCCTTTGCGTTATTGGCGGCTCCATGGGTGGAATGCAAGCCCTGCAATGGGCATCAGTCTACCCGGAAAGGATTATTGCGGCAATACCCATTGCCACTGCGTTAAAACACTCACCGCAACAAATCGCTTTTAATGAAGTTATGCGACAATCAATAATGGCTGATTCGGTATGGCGTGAAGGATACTATTATGAACACGGACAGCCGGAAAATGGACTGGCTGTAGCCCGCATGATCGGGCACATTACTTATATGAGCGATCTTTCTATGGAGGAAAAATTTTCGCGTAAACTTAAAAATGAAAACTTGAGCTTTCAATTTAAAGATGATTTTGAAGTAGAAGGCTATCTGCGTTACCGCGGATATAACTTTGTCAAACGATTCGACGCAAATTCTTATCTTTACATAACCAAAGCTATAGACTACTTTGATCTATCCGGCGAAAAGTTCATGTCTGCTGTTAAGAAAACGGCGGTCAGGTTTCTGGTGATTTCTTTTAAATCGGATTGGCTTTATCCGGCTCATCAGTCGCAAGACATTGTCCGTCTCTTGAAAAGAAAACATGCTTATACTACCTATTTCGATTTAATCTCGACCTACGGGCATGATGCTTTTTTAATTGAAACCGACGACGAAACACGGTTAATTAAAAATTTTCTGGCCAATGTCAGCCCTGATTGACGAAACTTGAACACAGGTAAAAAACAGAAAGAATAATAATTGTAAATATGAAAGCCGACCATCAAATTATTTCTCAGATTATTTCCGCAGGAGCGCATGTTCTGGATTTAGGTTGCGGCAGCGGTGAACTGCTTGCTTTCCTCACGCAGGAAAAAAAAGCTCTCGTTCAAGGTATCGAATTGGACGAAGATCAAATGCATCAATGCGTCGAACGAGGTCTGACTGTGCTCCAGGGAGATATCGAAAGCGGCTTAGTTGATTATCCCGATAAATCTTTTGATTTTGTGATTCTTAATCAAATCATGCAGGAAATTAAAAAAGCTGATTTTGTCATCCAGGAGTCCCTAAGGGTCGGAAAACGCGTCATTGTGGGATTTCCGAACTTTGCCCATATAACAGCGCGTTTGACGCTCCTACTTGCGGGAAAGACTCCCATCAATGAGGCCTTACCGCATTACTGGTTCGAAACACCGAATATTCGTTTCTTGACGATTAACGACTTCATCGATTATTGCTCCAAGAAAAATATTATCATTGAGCAGAAATTTTTTCTGGGTAAATCAAAGCTTATTAATTTTTTACCAAATTTACTCGCGCTGAATGCCCTTTTTGTTATAACAAAAAAATGATCTTTGCAGATATGGAGAGTTCTATATGAACAAAATAATTATTGCAGTTGATAAACTGCCTGTGTTCGGACCC
>MHMT01000001.1 GCA_001819435.1 Candidatus Portnoybacteria bacterium RBG_13_40_8 | reverse complement strand
ATAGCTTTAGAAGAATAAAAAAATCCACACTTTTCGGGTGTGGGTTTTTTTATTCGATTATTAGGGATTTTATTTCTTTAAGTTTCTTATCCAATAAAATTTTTGTTTTGGCTTCAACCACTAAACGCGTGATTGGTTCAGTATTGGAGGGACGAAAATTAAACCACCAATCCGGAAATTCGACAGTCAATCCATCGTATAAGGAAAGTTTTGAAGCATTCTTATATTTGTTTTCCAACCTTTTAATCAATTTATTTTGATTTTTAACCTTAAAATCTTCTCTGTCTCTGTAATATTTATTAAATGGGCCGATTAATTCGGATAGCGATTTCTTCTTCTCGGAAATTAATTCCATTACCTTAATTAAAACAATAAACGGCGACTCAACATAATAATTATCTTTCAGATAATAATGACCTGATGATTCGGCGCCGAAGAAAATCTTTTGATTCACCATTTTGTTTTTCAAAAAAGTGTGACCAACTTTTGAACAAATTGGCTCGTTGTGCGATCTTTTAATCTCTTCCCTGAATATTTTACTAGCTACGGGCGTATAAAGAATTTTGCCGACGTTTTCAAATAAGTAATGAACCAACAAGGCGGCGATTAAATCCGGACCCACCCTTTCTCCTTTCTCGTCAAAGAAAATAACTCTGTCTCCGTCGCCATCAAAAGAAACTCCCAAATCAGCGTGTTCCGATAAAATCTTTTTTTGTAGGGCTGTGGTATTTTCCGAAATTACCGGATTAGGATCGTGATTGGGAAACGAGCCGTCCAATTCGGAAAAAATATGGATTACCTCAATTGGAAAATTCTTAAATAATTCCGGCACCACTATTCCGGCTGTGCCATTGGCAGTATCAATAATAATTTTTAACGGCTTGATTTTACCAATATCGGCAAACCTGAGAATGTTTTTAAGATAATGTGACAGAATTTCTCTTCTGTTTAATCTACCTCTTTTCCCATCCCATTTTCGTATAAATCCTTTCTTTACCATTTTTTTAATTTTATCCAAGCCCGAATCCATTCCCAGAGGCAGGGCATCGTCTTTAACAAATTTAAAACCATTGTATTCTTTGGGATTATGGGAAGCGGTTACCATTATTCCGCCCTTGAAATCATATTTTATTATCGTTAAATAAAACGCAGGCGTAGTTACCAAGCCAATGTCCAAAATATTAACTCCTTCGTCTAAAATTCCTTCGCAAAGCGACTTTGATAAACTTTCCGAAGAAAGGCGATTATCGCGGCCAACCACAATCTCTCTGGTTCTTAAAAATTTGGCTGTTGCTCTGCCAATTTTATAAGCCATATCCTCATTTATTTCATTAGGATAAATCCCTCTGACGTCATTCGCCTTAAAAATTTTATCCAAATTGGTCATATGTTTTTATTATAGCACATGATATAATTAAACCGTATGAATTTCTCTGTCGGTATAATTGGACTGCCCAATGTGGGGAAATCAACGCTTTTTAAAGCCTTAACCCAGCAAGAGGTGGATATTTCCAATTATCCTTTTTGCACCATTGACCCGAATGTGGGCATTGTCAGGGTACCGGACGAAAGATTGGATAAAATTTCGCAGATCGTGAAACCTCAGAAAACAACGCCGACAATTATTGAATTCGTGGACATTGCCGGTCTGGTCAAGGGCGCGCACAAAGGCGAAGGACTGGGCAATCAATTTTTATCCTATATTCGCGAAGTTGATGCCATTGTGCATGTTGTCCGTTCATTCGAGGCGGCGGATATCAAACACATGGAAGATACCCTGGACGCGCAAAGAGACATCGATATCGTGAATACCGAATTGATGATGAAAGACTTGGAAACCATTGAAAAACATTGGGAAAAACTGGAAAGCGAGGCGAAAAATCCGGAAAAAAAAGAATCAAAAAAAGAATTGGAAATCATTGCTAAAATAAAAAAATCCCTAAACGAAGAAAGGTTGATTTCTCAAATGAATTTGGACCAGAGAGAAAAAGAATTAATTAAACACCTGAATCTTCTAACCATTAAACCGGTAATTTATCTGATTAACAGTCGCGGAACGGACAAAGAATTAGAACTAATCAAAAGTCTTCCCGATAATACTATTCCCTTGGATTTAAAATTGGAACTGGAATTATCAGAACTGGGCCCAGAGGAATTAAATGAGCTCAAAATGAACCCGAGAATAGATGTATTAATAAAAACCTGCTATAAGATTCTTGACTTAATCACTTTTTATACAATAAAAGGCGGAGAAGAAACCCGAGCTTGGACAGCTAAAATTGGTTCGACAGCACCGCAATGCGGCGGAATAGTCCATACTGACTTTGAGAATAGATTTATCAGGGCCGAGGTAATAAACTATAAAACACTGGCAGAATACGGTTCATGGCACAATGCTCATGCCAAGGGATTAATTAGAGCAGAAGGAAAAAACTATGTAGTTAAGGATGGAGATATCATCGAATTCAAAATCTAAACTATTTTAGCTTGCCAAAATTAATTTATTCTGCTAATATAGGATAAAATATGGATGAAGCAGCAAAAGAGACAGCTTCAAAAGATTATGAGATTATGTTTATTCTTGCCCCACAATTAGAGGGAGCTGATTTAGATAAAACAAAACAAGAAATTACTGACTTAATAATTAAGTACGGGGGAACAATAAATTTTAAAGAATCAGAAAAAAGAACTCTTGCCTATCCAATTAATAAACAAAATCTTGGTATTTATTTAACTACTCAAGCATCGATTTCACCAGAAAATTTATCCGAAATATCGAAACAATTTAAATTAAATAAACAAATTTTAAGACATATAATCACTCAATTGGAAACCGCGAAGGCAGCGCCCGAAAAATTAAGACCAATAAGAAAGCCCGCCCCAAAAAAGGTGCTAACCCCAGAATTTAAAAAGCCGGCTACTCCCGAAACTACAGAAGGAAAACTTGAAGAAATTGATAAAAAATTAGACGAATTAATAGATAAAATTTAATAATTAATTCACCCCGTTAAATCCCGCATAGCGGGGTCGCCTATGGCGACATTTAACAGGGTAAAAATATGAATTTAAATAAAATCTTTCTTATTGGTCGACTAACCAGAGACCCGGAATCAAGGGCATTGCCCAGTGGTCAGACGGTTTCAAATTTTGGTTTAGCCACAAACCGAGTTTGGGTTAATCCGGAAAATAACGAAAAACAAGAACAAACTGAGTTTCACAATATTGTAGCTTTTGGAAAATTGGCTGATATTTGTAATAAATACCTTAAAAAAGGCAGCTTGGTTATGATTGAAGGAAGAATCCAGACCAGAAATTGGCAAGACCAGAACGGTGGAACAAAATACAGAACCGAAATAGTGGCCGAAAGATTACAAATGGGACCAAAATCCAGTCAATTTGCCGATAAATCAAAAACGACAGCTGAAGAACCCAAGGCAGAAGAAGTACCAGAAATTCAAGTTGAAGAAGATACTCCGGCCGATGAAGTCAAAACCGAAGATATACCATTTTAATTATGAGGGATTGTTATTTTTGCAAAAGAAATATCAAAGACATTGATTATAAAGACACAGAAAATTTGTCGAGATTTTTAGATCCTCTCTGTAAAATAAAATCAAGAAGACGAAGTGGAACCTGCGCAAAACATCAGAGAAAACTGTCTCGAGCAATAAAAAAGGCCCGAATCTTGGGCCTTCTTCCCTTTACTTCAAGATAAAATCTTATTTTATTCTAATGGCTGAATGAATGGCGACGATAATTTGTTTAGCAACCTTGGGATTTTCCTTTAAAAATTGTTTGGCTTTTTCCATGCCTACGCCAAGTTTCTCACTTCCGTAGTTCAAGGTAGCTGCGGATTTTTTTATTACGCCATATTTCAATCCGGTATTGATAATATCGCCTTCATAAGAAATTCCTTCATTAAACATGATATCGAATTCGGCTGCTTGAAACGGCGCGGCAACCTTATTTTTCACCACTTTCGCCTTTATCCTGTTGCCAATCGATTCCTCGCCTTTCTTGATTTGCGCGGTTCTTTTCAATTCGATTCTTACCGAAGAATAAAATTTCAAGGCCTTGCCACCCGGAGTTGTTTCAGGATTGCCAAACATTATGCCGATTCTCATTCTGATCTGATTGATAAAAATAACAATACAATTGGATTTGGCGATTTGCGAGCCAAGTTTTCTTAATGCCTGAGACATTAATCTGGCCTGAAGACCAATAAACTGGTCTCCTATTTCACCTTCAATTTCAGCCTGCGGAGTTAGGGCAGCCACCGAATCAACCACAACCACATCCACGGTTCCTGATTTAACCAAGGATTCGACAATTTGTAATGCCTGCTCTCCGCTATCGGGCTGAGAAATCAATAAATCATTAACCTTAACCCCGATTCTTTTACCATATTCCGGATCCAGGGCGTGCTCGGCATCAACATAAGCCGCGATCCCACCTTTTTTCTGGGCTTCGGCCGCGATATGAAGAGCCAAAGTAGTTTTCCCGGAGCTTTCGGCACCGAAAATCTCAATAATCCTTCCTCTGGGCATGCCGCCGACTCCCAAAGCCAAATCTAAAGAAATTGAACCGGTGGGAATTACGTCAACATCAACTTTTTTGGCTTCACCCAATTTCATAATTGAGCCCTCGCCAAATCGCTCTTTTATTTCAGAAACTGTTTCTTCTAAAACTTTTGATTTATCAAAAGTTTTTTCTTTTGTTTGTTTTACCATATTATTAAAATTTACTGATTATATATTATTCTTCTAATTATGGTGTTGGTTTTGCCAAAACGATTTTTTGCTTCAATTTTTATTATATTTAAACCATTCGTCAGACTAATTTCTTTCCTGAAATTGCCTTCTTTATCAATATACACTTCTTGACCATTTACCGTCAAATAGGCTACGGGGTTTGTCCTCCCGATGATTTCGAAATTCTCCTGATTTGCCGTAATGTCGGTTGACGGCTGAATAATTTCTAAATCCAGCGGCTTGATTAAAAAACATACTTCGTGCCAAAAATACCAGCCAACCCCAATCAAAAATAAAATAAAAACAACTAAAATAATCCTCTTCGGTGTAATAATTAAAGATCTTTTCTTGATTAACGGTTCGAGTGGCTTGTCTTTTAATTCCAATTTTATTCTTTGCATTTTAAATTAGAATTCTTCTTCCTCTTCTTCCGATTCTTCTTTATTATCGTCTTCTTCGCTTGTTTCATCTTCTGTGTCTTCGGCATCTTCTATATAATCTTCTTCCTCTTTTTTCTCAGAAGGAATTGGGACTTCATCCAGATCTTCGTCTTCGGTAATTTCTTCTATATTTTCCTCTTCTCTGTTCTTATTAATCAATACTTCTCGCGGCTTAGCTCCATCGGCCGGACCAATGATTCCTTGTTGCTCTAAGGCATCCAATAGTGAAGCAGCTCGGGCATAGCCAATTCTAAACCTTCTTTGTAAATAAGAGGCCGAGGCCTTACCAGTCTGAATTATTAATTGTTTGGCTTCTTCTAATAACGGATCGTCTAACGAAATAGCCTGCCCCTCAAAACCTGCCCGTTCTTCTGGTTCTGGAGTGATTTCCTCGTATTCAATCTCGCCAGCTTCTTTCTTTAAAAATTTAACTACGTTTCTTATCTCTTTTTCTGACGCATATACGCCTTGAATTCTTTTCGGCTTTCCAACATCACCAGCCAAGAATAACATATCGCCATTACCCAATAATCTTTCTGCGCCATTCATATCTAAAATAGTCCTTGAATCAACTTGAGAAGCAACCTGAAGAGCAATTCTTGAAGTAATATTTGCCTTAATCAAACCGGTGATAACCTCTACTGATGGTCTTTGAGTGGAAACAACTAAATGGATGCCAATCGCCCTGGACATTTGGGCCAAGCGAACAATCGCCCACTCCACTTCTTTCCCAAATGCAGCCATTATATCGGCTAATTCATCAACAATAATTACAATATAAGGCATCATGTCTTCTGGTGATGATTTAACCATTTTTTCATTATATGAAGCCAAATCTTTTGCTCCTGCTGCGGCTAATTTTTTATATCGCTCCTCCATTTCTTTAATTGCCCACTTAAAAGCGTTAATCACTTTGTTCAAATCAACAATTACCGGGGTAAGCAGGTGAGGAATACCGTTATAAAACGGGAGCTCCACTCTTTTCGGATCAATCAGAATAAATTTCATCTCCCAAGGAGATTTTTGATAAAGCAAACTAATAATTAAACTGTGAATACAAATACTCTTGCCGCTTCCGGTTGCTCCGGCAATCAACATATGCGGCATTTTCACCAGATTAGCCCAGACCGGATTGCCAGCCACATCTCTTCCCAAGACCATGTTTAAATTATGGCCGTCCTTCTTATAATCATAGCCAGCCAATAAATCTCTTAAGCGAACTAAGGTCTTTGTTTTATTGGGAATTTCAATACCAACCAAAGAACGACCGGGAATCGGTGCCTCAATCCTTATCGGGTGAGCGGCTAAAGTCAACGATATATCGCGATGTAATGCGGTAATCTTAGATAGTTTGACTCCGCCAGCTGGTTTTAAAGTATATTGAGTAACTGTTGGACCAACGTTTACTTCTCCCATTTCAACCGGAATGCCAAAATTTTCCAAGGTCTTTTGGATAATCGCCACATTGGTTTTGACGTCACCACTTGAGGGATAGCCCTTGTCAGATTCCAATAACTCAAGAGGCGGAAAAGTATATTCTTTTATACCAATCTTGGTAGTGGGAATCAATTCTTCTTCTTTTTCTTCTTTTTTATTTAAAGATTCTTCCCCTTCTTCGGCTATATCTTTTACTTCCATGGTTGGCTTCTTTAAAATCCCCTTAACGAACCTGGTGACTCTTCTATCGGTAGAACCGGCAGTCATTCCCTTAATTTCCTGAGATATTTTTTCTCCAGCTTCTCCTTCCTCTTCTTTTTTGGGTATTTTTCTTAAAGAAATATTAAAAGAAATTAAAATCGATATTAAAATAGCCGCAATAAAAACAACTAAAGTTACCCAAAAACCAAAGATTTTTAAAAATGGCCAACTAATTAAATAGCCAAGCCATCCGGCTTTCTTTGCTCCGTTGGGAAACAATATATTAATCAGGCCCAAAAAACTTAAAATAAAAATTAATATCCCGAAAAGCGTAGAAAAATAAACATTTCTGTGAATGTCTTTTAAAATGATAATTCCTGCAGCCAAAAACATTAAAGGTATAAGCCAAAGACAGTTGCCGAAAACAAAACCCGAACCCTTAAAAAGATATTCACCCAATGATCCGCCAACTCCCTGAAAACTTAAAATAAGAATAATCGCCAGAGTAAATAAAACCACTGCCACAACCCCTCTTCTGGTTTCGGGATTAATATTCAGCTTCGGCTTTTTTTCTTTTAATTCTTTTTCCTTGTAACCTCTTAACTTTTTCTTCAATTTTTTGATTTTTTTTCTCTCTTTTTTGCTCATCGATTCTATTATATCACAAAAAGAAAATTAAAAGAAAAAGGCGGGCGCCGCAAAGCGGCCCCGCCTTAAATGTATCCAGGTTAATTTACCGTTTATTGCTTTCTGTCTTATCTTCATTTTCGTCTACGTGTCTTTCTCTGAATCCTGTTCCGGCTGGAATTAATTTACCAATAATTACGTTCTCTTTCAGTCCCCTTAAAGAATCAACCCTGCCCTGAGTTGAAGCCTTGATTAAAACTCTAACTGTTTCCTGAAATGAGGCAGCGGATAAAAAACTTTCTGTGCTTAGGGCCACTTTAGTAATGCCCAGAATAAGCGACTGGGCCACGGCTTGCTTCTTTTCTACTTTCTTAGCTTTATCGTTTTCATTTAAAAATATATCTTTTTCCGTAACTGCACCAGCTAAAAGATTCGTTCCGCCGGAATCTTTAACCCTTACCCGAGAAAACATCTGATGAATTATTACTTCAATGTGCTTATCATTTAAACCACCGCCCTGAGTGCTGTAGATCTTCTGAACTTCTTTAAGAATGTATCTTTGGACCGCTTCTTGCCCCGTTAATTTAAATAATTCTTTTAAATCAATTTGACCTTCGCAGAGTTGTTGTCCGCGTTCCACTGTATCGTCCTCTTGAACCCAAACTCCTGTTTGGGGGGGAATAACATATTCTTTTATTGCTTTTTTTCTCTTTCTTTTTCTTAGTTTATCTTCTATCCAGCCCTGAATTTTTATTATCTTGTGGTCGCCTTTCTCCTTGATACTAATTACTTCACCGGTCAATTCAGAAATAGCTGCTTTTCCTCTGGGAATTCTGGCTTCAAAAATTTCCTCAACCCGAGGAAGACCCTGGGTTATATCTGTTCCGGCAACACCACCCGTATGAAAGGTTCTTAAGGTGAGTTGGGTGCCCGGCTCACCGATTGCCTGAGCCGCCACAATTCCAACTGCCTCGCCAGACTCTATTAATTTATTTTTACCCAGATCATAGCCATAACACATTTTACAAATTCCAAATCTGGTCTTGCAACTAATTACCGATCTAACTAATAATTTTTCAATTCCCGCGGCTTCGATCTGTTCTGCTTTTAATTTATCGATTAATTCATTTTTCTTAATAATAATCTTTTTGCTCTTTGAATCTTTAACCTCTTCCAAGCTAATCCTCCCAGCGATTCTCTCGGCAAAAGAAATGCCTAAATCTTCCATGTCGCGCTTATAAATTGTGATTCCTTCTTTGTCTTTGCAATCATCTTCTCTAATCACAACATCTTGAGCAACGTCAACCAATCTTCTGGTCAAATATCCTGCACTAGCAGTCTTTAGGGCTGTGTCAGCCAAACCCTTTCTGCCACCATGAGTTGAAATAAAATATTCCAAAACATTAAACCCTTCCTTAAAACTACTGATTACAGGCAATTCTATAACCTCTGATGCGGGATTAATAACTAAGCCTTTCATTCCTACCAACTGAACAGCTGAAACCCACGAACCTCTGGCGCCAGAAGAAAATATCATATTTACCGGACCATTGGGGTCAAGGGTTTTAGGGACTAAATCTGCTATTTTATTTTTAACCCGCCCCCAAATTTCAATTGATTTTGATTTTCGTTCCACTTTAGTTAAAAGTCCTTCTCGATATTGCTTTCTAACTTCTTCTACTTCTTTCTGGGCATCGGCAATTATCTTATCTTTCTCAATCGGTTTACTTAAATCATCCATACCCCAACTAATGCCTGATTTGGTGGCATATTGAAATCCTAAGTTCTTTATTCTATCTAAAAATTCTTGGGCTTTTTCAGAGCCTGTTTTTCTAATTATTTCTTCGGTTAAAAGTCTCAACTGCTTACCATTCAGTTCTTTGTTGATAAAATCAATCCTCTCAGGAAGAACCGAGTTCAGAATTGCTCTTCCCACCGAAGTTTCCAATAATGTGCCGTTAATATTGATTTTTATTTTTGCCTGCAAATCAATAATCCTTGATTGATAAGCTAAAACTGCTTCTTCGGTATTAGAAAATATTTTGCCCTCACCTTTTGAGCCGTCTAAAATTCTGGTTAAGAAATAACAACCCAAAACAATATCCTGAGTAGGAATAAGGATTGCTTCACCAGTAGCTGGTTTAAAAAGATTAACCGATGAAAGCATAATTTCTCGACTCTCTTTCTGGGCATTTTCTGACAAGGGCAGATGAACCGCCATCTGATCGCCGTCAAAATCAGCATTAAAAGCCTTACAAACCATTGGGTGAATCTGAATAGCCAAACCTTCGATCAAAACCGGCTTGAAGGCCTGAACGCCCAATCTATGAAGAGTCGGAGCTCGATTCAGAAGAACATGGTATCTTTCAGTAATTTCTTCTAAAATTGCCCAAACCTCATCAACGCCCTCCTCGATTAATCTTCTCGCTCCTCTAATATTATAAACCAATTCTCTCTCAATTAATTTATTAATCACAAATGGCTTAAACAATTCCAAGGCCATTGTCTTGGGAAGCCCGCATTGATTAAGTTTTAATTCGGGTCCAACCACAATAACGGATCGACCAGAATAATCTACTCTTTTGCCCAATAAATTCTGGCGAAAACGACCCTGCTTTCCTCTTAACATATCGGCCAAAGACTTTAATTGCCTTCTCTGGCCGGTCGAAGCCATTACTGCTTTCTGACCTCGGCGGGCAGTATTGTCTATCAAGGCATCAACCGCTTCCTGAAGCATTCTTTTTTCGTTTCGACAAATTACTTCAGGAGCGTTAAGTTCAAGCAATCTTTTTAATCGGTTGTTTCTATTGATTACTCGGCGATACAAATCATTAACATCGGAAGTAGCATATCTTCCACCATCTAGCTGGACCATTGGTCTTAAATCTGGTGGCATAACCGGTAAAATAGTTAAACAAAACCACTCCGGTCTAATGCCGGCTTTTTTCATTCCCTTGGCTAGTCTTAATCTGGCTAAAATCTTTTTTCTTTGACCAACCGGCGTCTTGGCCAGTTCTTCCTCTATGCCGGACACCATCTTGTCTAGGTTAATATCTTTTAAAATTTCTCTTACTGCTTCGGCTCCGATTCCAGCGCTAAATACTTCGCTGAATTTTTGAGAAAGCTGCTGAAAAGTGAGTTCAGAAATAATTTCTAATTTCTTTATTTTACTTAACTCGTCTTTCGCTCTGTCACGGGCTGTTTTTAGTTCTTTCTTTGCTTCTTTGCCCTTTGTTATTTTCAATTTTCCTACATATTCTTTATCAATCTCTTTATATGCTTTTTCCCGAGCAGTTTCATCAACTTTTGTAATAATATAGGCAGCAAAATAAACTACTTTTTCTAATTTTTGAATAGAGGTATTTAATATTAAACCGATACTCGATGGTACGCCTCTTAAAAACCAAATATGAGAAACGGGTACGGCTAATTTAATATGTCCCATTCTCTCTCGTCTTACAATTGAACGAGTTACTTCTACCCCGCACCTATCACAAACCACTCCTTTATATCGAATTCGGCGGTATTTACCACAATAACATTCCCAGTCTTTTTCTGGTCCAAAAATTGCCTCGGAAAATAAGCCGTCTTTTTCGGCTCTTTGGGTCCGGTAATTAATGGTCTCTGGCTTAGTAACTTCGCCATGCGACCATTCTAAAATTTCCTCAGGACCGGCAATCTTCAGCTGAAGCGCATCAAAATCTTCGGGTTTTTTTAATTCATCAAATATCATGCTTATCTATTTTTGCCCCTTTTAATTGTTCTCTCTTCTATTTTTCTCTTTTCCTCTCTTGAAATTTCTCTTTCTTCTACTTTTACCCCTTCTTTCAGGGGAGTTACGGAGAATCCTAAGGATTTTAACTCGCTAACCAAAACATTGAAAGATGAAGGAATATTCGGATTATGAATTGGTCTGCCCTTAATAATTGAATCATAAGCATTGGCCCTGCCAACCACATCGTCCGATTTGATGGTCAGCATTTCTTGAAGAGTAAAAGCAGCGCCATATCCCTCTAATGCCCAAACTTCCATTTCGCCAAATCTCTGACCGCCGAATTGAGCTTTCCCACCCAAAGGCTGCTGAGTAATCAGAGAATAAGGACCGATCGAACGCATATGAATTTTATCTTCAACTAAATGATTTAACTTCATCATATAAATATAGCCAACGGTCACTGGTTGAATAAATCGCTCACCGCTTCTTCCATCGTAAAGAACGACTTTTCCTGTTTCTGGCAAACCAGCTTTTTTGAGTTCTCCTTTTATTTCTTCCTCGGTTAACCCGGAAAATGGCGGGCTGTAGGTTCGATAATTTAACTTATGGGCCGCCCACCCCAAATGAGTCTCTAATATCTGGCCAATATTCATACGAGAGGCTACTCCTAATGGATTTAGAATTATATCAACCGGCGTACCATCTGCAAGGTGAGGCATGTCTTCCTCTGGCAAAACCTTAGAAATTACTCCTTTATTTCCATGACGGCCAGCTAATTTATCTCCTACTGCCACTTTTCTAAATTGAGCTATTTCTACCTGAATAGCCTTAATTACTCCGGCAGTAAGTTTATCTCCTTTATCACGGGAAAAAATCTTTATTCCAACTACTCGGCCGCGCTTTCCGTGGGGCAATCTTAAAGATGTATCTTTGATATCTCTGGCCTTATCACCAAATATAGCTCTCAGTAATCTCTCTTCGGCGGTTAAGTCACTTTCTCCTTTAGGTGAAATCTTGCCAACCAATATGTCTTCTTGATCTACCTCGGCTCCGACTCTAATAATCCCCTCTTCATCAAGATCTTTCAATCGATTTTCGCCAACATTGGGAATATCAGAAGTAGTTGTTTCCGGGCCCAGCTTGGTATCTCTTACTTCACATGGGAACTCTTCGATATGAATAGAAGAAAATACATCTTCTTTTATTGCTTTTTCGGAAATAATGATGGCGTCTTCAAAGTTAGCTCCCGACCAAGACATGAAAGCAACCAAAACATTTCTACCCAAGGCCAATTCGCCATCATCAGTTGAAGAACTGTCGGCCAAGACATCGCCTCTTTTGACTCTCTGGTCTTTTTCAACTGTCGGTCTTTGGGTTATGCAAGTATAATCATTTGATCGAAGAAAATTATGGAGATGATAGTGTTTGGTTCGGCCGCGGGAAGAAATTACAATATGAGATGCATCAACTTCTTTAATTACTCCGTCTTCTTCTGCGACTGAAACTTGACCAGAATCCTTGGCTGCCTTAGTTTCGATACCTGTACCGACTAAAGGAGCCTGAGGGTTAACAAGAGGAACTGCCTGACGCTGCATATTCGAACCCATCAGAGCCCGATTTGAATCATCGTGCTCGACAAAAGGAATTAAAGCCGTAGCAATGCTAATGCATTGGTACGGAGAAACGTCTATTAAATCAATCTTGTCCCTGTCAACTATCCCCGGTTCGCCGTGAATTCTGGCCTCTGCTCTTTTCTCTTTAATGTGTTTATTGGCATCTAGGGAAACTCCGGCATGCGCAATATTATATTTTTCTTCTTCAAAAGCATCAAGATAAACAATTTCATTGGTTACTAATCCTTTTTTAACTTTTCGATAGGGAGTTTCAATAAATCCATAAGAATTAATTCTGGCATAAGATGCCAAATGACCAACCAAACCAATATTCGGGCCTTCGGGAGTTTCTATTGGGCAAATTCGACCATAATGACTAGGATGAACATCGCGAACTTCAAAACCAGCCCTTTCTTTGGTTAATCCTCCTGGTCCCATAGCCGATAAACGTCTCTTGTGCTCTAGTTCTGATAAAGGATTGATTTGATTCATAAATTGAGATAACTGGGAAGAAGTGAAAAATTCTTTAACCATTGCCATTAGAGGTCGGGAATTTATAAGTTGACCCGGAAGCAAGCTATAGATATCTAAAGTACTCATTCTATCTCTAATGATTCTTTCTATTCGGCTTAAGCCAACCCTTATCTTGTTTTCTAATAACTCGCCAAGTGCCCTTACTCTTCTGTTTCCCAAATGATCAATGTCGTCACCACTAATCTCTGGATTGTTATTTAATTTAATAATTTCCTTAATGATTAAAACCAAATCTTCCTTCCTTAAAATTCTATAATCTTTACTCAGAGTGGTTTTAGTCCCGATTCTTTGATTAAGTTTATATCTACCAACTTCCGACAAATCATACCTCTCAAAATTATTAAACATATTCTCAATCAATTGTCTGGCATTATCAACTGCCGCCAAATCACCGGGTCTTATTCTTTTATAAATTTCAATCCAGGCATCATCTTGAGTTTTAGAGTGATCCCGATCCAAGGTCTCTTTCATAAATTGAATTTCGCCATTATCAACATCTTTAAATTCTTTCAAAATATCCTCTTCTTTTATGAGGCCGAAAATTCTCAATAAAGCAGTAGCCGGTATTTTTCTCTTTCTGTCAATTCTGACCATAATACAACCATTATATTCGGTTTCAAATTCAAGCCAAGCGCCTCGATTAGGAATAATCTTGGCGCCGTGTAATTTTCTCCCTTTAATATAATTTGTAGTAAAAAATACTCCCGCTGAACGAATCAGCTGGGAGATAACCACTCTTTCTACTCCGTTTAAAATAAAAGTTCCCCGAGGAGTAATCAGGGGTAAGTCGGTCAAAAATACTTCCTGTTCTTTGGTCTCGTTGGTTTTTTTATTAACCAGTTTTATTTTAACCCTCAAAGGCGCTTCGTAAGATAAACCGTTTTTCTTTGCTTTCAGCTCATCACACTTTGGCTCGTCTAAATAATAATCGCCAAAATACAAAGCCAAGTCTTTTCCACCGTAATCGCGAATCGGCGAAATTTCATCAAATAATTCTCGAAGACCCTTTTTTAAAAATTGGTTATAGCTGTTTAATTGGATTTCAACGAGATTTGGAAGAGGTAATAAGTGCTTGGGATAATTTTTAAAATATTTTATCCTGGTCATTTAATTTAAAATGTAAAGATAAAAAGAGATATACCCAAAAATTGGGCTTGTTACAGCTTTTTATTCAATTTATCTAAACTTGTCAGTCAGAGATTAATTTTTTTAGAGATTTAGGCTAAGGGCTTTAACAATTGATTTTACAATCCTCTGTGAGGTTAGCCCCGCCTCTCTGGTAGTCTCTACCTTAATGTTATTTAAGGATTCTAATTCTATTTTATTCCTTTTTAATAACTTGTCAAGCATTCCGAGTAATTTGTCGGTATCTTCGGTAATCACTCTGGAAATTTTCTTCTTGTCTTTCAAAATAATCTCAATCCCCGACCTGCCGTGTTCTTCGGCTTTTTTCACCTTAAAAATCAAATCAGTCATAAATTCATAATAACAAAATAATTTATTCAAAGCAAAAGGCTCGGGTCCATTCGGAACCGAGCCAAAAATTTCATTTACTCCGTAAGGCCAAACCATTGTCTTCGAGAAACAACTTGATGTCGGATAAAATCCCCTTCCCCACTCCTTTTATCTGATAGAGTTCTTCTTCTGTTTTCCGGATTAAATCAGTAATGGTTGTAATGCCGGCGCTGTAAAGACGGTTAAGTATTCTAGTTGAAAGTCTAGTTTCAGTAAGCGGGGTAGCAATATCCAACCTTAAAGTTAGTTTTGTTTTCAGCGCCCGGTTCTCTTCCTGGAGTTCGCGAATTTCCCTGATTAAACGCGTTTTATGCCACAAAAACATCTGGAAAACCTGATTTCTGCTTCTGAGCGGAGAGCCGAGCTTTCTGATGACAGATTCCTCGATCTGCCTGACTCTTTCACGAGAAATGCCCAGTGCCTCGGCAATAAAAGCAAGGACCACCTTCTTTCCGGTCAGTCCGAAATGCAAATCAAGAATTTGGAACTCGCGGGGTTTCAGGAATTTCCGCAACAAAGCCAGAAAATAACAACAGATTTTTTTGTCCAACTCGAGGACAAAATCATCTTTCAAACAAAGAATCTTTTTAAGGAACTTCTCACAAGCCTGAATATTGATCATTTTCTCCTCCTTTATTTCCATTTCCACTTACGCCAACTTTTCAGCCCTATGCCGGAACGCGCCACACGAATCAAGGCAAAGCTTCCGTTCTCTAAGCTACTTGCAGAAAACCAAGTTCCGCTGTTCCCTTCTTCTTTCCAGCCTCTTCTGCGAAGCGCGAATTTGGCAGTCGTCTTGGTCCTATATGGACCATACATAAATAGCACCTTTCTTACTTTGTCGAAATCTTGCAGTTTTTTTCGATAAACATAAACATAAAACATCCGCATTCCTCCTTTTTTTTGAATTTAAAAAACTACTCACACTTTACTATATTTATAAAAATCTGTCAATACTTTGACAGATTTTATTATAAATAAAAAAGCGGGCTGGAAAAATTCCTAGCCCGCTTTGGCAGCCGATAAATCATTGGATAATGTGGGTTTGACCTCTCCCGAACTTACCGTGATCCCAGCCAGCTCCTTCCATGTCGCGAACCGAGTGAATGTGTAAATCTACAAAAGTACGATACTCTGGCCCCTTACCTTTCTCTTGAATGTAGGCCCACATTTTCTCGTCTTGCGGCACATCCAGAATAAATCTGGTTTCGCAGTTAAATAGACGGAAGGTTCGCATGGTGACCACATCAGAATCCGATAATTGAATCATGAAGCTGTAGCGACCTGGTTCGTGCATGAATATCCGCACAATGTTTTCAACTTTTTCCGGAGCTGGTAATTCCTTATCGCAGGAACTGAAAAAAAGGAAGCAGGCCCCCAAAAGAATAACCCACATTAAGGCTGCCACAAATCTGTTCTGAGATTTGAACATTTTAACCTCCTTCGTAGGAATTTTCCTACCCCTATATTATACACCTACTTAAAAATCCTGTCAATATCTGACAGAATTTTTCTTCAACTCCTTTAGCGAGGAATTTATTTATTAAAAAGACCTCTTCCCGACAGCTGTCGGGATAAACTCCGCTCTCGCTCCATTAGCGAAGGGTTTATTTTCACTGAGACAACTTTCTTGCTTCCTTAGTGAAAAATTTATTTATCAAAAAAGACCTCTCACAGCCCGAGCGGGCAGGGTTTCCCCGACCTGTGTCGGGGAAGAGCGAGGGCGAGAAAGAAGGCGGCGCCTCGCTGGGGCGCCGACCTGTGTCTTTCTGGTAAATAAATTTTGAACGTCCTACTTATTTCTCACCGCGATACTTTGAACAATTCCCAAGATAATAAAGTTAATCAACAAATTACTGCCACCATAGCTGACGAACGGCAAAGAAATACCGGCAATCGGCAAAACCCCCAAATTCATGCCAATATTCACAACAACCTGAAAAAGAAAAACAATACACGCGCCGACACAAAATAAACGAGAGAAATTATTGGTCGCGCTTAGGGCGATTTTTATAATTCTAAAAAACAATAGAAAATAAAATACAAAAATAAAAACCACACTCACAAAACCCATTTCCTCGGCAATGGAAGCAAAAATAAAATCCGTTGTTCTATCCGGTAAAAAATTTAATTGGCTTTGCGAACCGTGTCCCAATCCTCTGCCCCATAATTGACCAGAACCAACAGTAATTACCGATTGGATTCGGTGATAACCAGAACCATGCGGGTCAAAATAAGGATTTATAAAAGTAACTATTCTATCTTTTTGATATGGCTTCAAAATCGCGAACCAAGCAATAAGAAAAATTATTGCACCGATAAGAAATAAAATTAACAGCTGCTTTAATTTAATTCCAGCAATAATCATCGTACCCAGCCAAAGAAAAACCAGAACCATAGCCGAGCCTAAATCTGGCTGAAAGAAAACCAATACAACCGGAATCAACAAATAAACACCCGAAATAATAATATGGCGAACTCGATAAAGTTCAATATGACGAAGGGAAAAATATTGAGCCAGAATCAAAATCATTACTAATTTTGCCGATTCTACTGGCTCAAAATTTAAAGGGCCAAATTTAAACCAACTCATCGCTCCTCTCGTCTCTTTGCCAAATAATAAAACTCCGACTAAAAGTAAAACACTTAAAATATAAATGATGATTAAAAAAACAGGATGGTTTCTAAAAAGACGATAATCAAGAGAAGCAAAAACAAACATTAAAAAAAAGCCAATGACAATAAAAGCCATTTGCTTATAAAAAATTTTTGATTCTTGAGTGTAAAGCGTGCTATAAATCGACAAAAGTCCGACTCCGCAAAGCAATAAAACACTAATCACCAACACCCAATCCAGTTTTTTAAGAATATAGAAAAACATAATCAATACTCTTTAAATCTCTCCGGGGTGGCATGAACTCTCATAAAATTGTCATCTTGAAAAACATCGGTATATACCCTAACTTCCAAATTAAAGATTTCTTTTTCTATCTGATATGGCCACTCGATTATGAAAGATCGAGTTTCTCCTATCATAAAGGTGTTTATGCTTGTTTTGCCAACAGCAACAATTTTTTGACCTTCGTCAAAAAGCAAACCAATTATTTCTATCGTATCTAAGTTATAATCACTTTTATTCTCAACATTTCCCGTCAAACGATATTCGCCATCAACCAATTGATAGCCGGAATTCCTTATTTTCAATTGAAGTTCATTGAAATCTTTCAAGTTCTGCCAACTCGCATTATTCAATTCGAAATTCATACTCGCTATCTCTATTTCCGAATAAAATCTCTGTTCGATAATATATTTCGTTTCGTCGGGCAAAACATAGGTTATTCCTTCTTTAGAACCAATTAACTGACCATTATTATTATAAAGATTAAATTTATAGTTTATTGATTCGATCCCCCAATTACGATTTGGATTTTCTACTTTGGCTACTAAGTCAAAATTATTTTCAATGGTCGGGATAAAATTTTCGGAAATTATCTTTAATAATCTTGGTCCGGGACAGGAACCGCAAGGACCGCCACAATCTATACCGGTCTCTCCCTGATTTTGGATTCCATCATAACAGGTTTCGCCTTGTGGCGTGAAAAGAAAATAAACTCCTACTCCAGTTGCTAAAAGAATAGTAAGAAAAACAAAAAGAATAGAAAGTTGTTTTTGAATATAGTGGGTCATTAATTTTATTATAACAAAATTCAGAGAAAATAAAAATGACCCCCTCCGCCATCCGCCAGCTGGCGGAACGAACAGGATCATTTTAAATTATGGTCATTATAAGGGAGCGATCTACTCTTGCGCTAATGCACTACCATTGACCCTAGGGGAATTTCACTTCTGAGTTCGGAATGGGATCAGGTGGAGCATCCCCGGTATGGCCCCCTTATAATAACCACAATCTCTCGATTCACTCGAGATAAATTAATGTCCATAAAATGTCAGCTAATAAACAGGCTAATGATTTATTAGTACTTCTCGGCTTAATCCCTTACGGGACTTATACCTGAAGCCTATTAAGGTCGTAGTCTTCGACCAATCTATGATACCTAATCTTGTGAAGAGTTTCGCGCTTATATGCTTTCAGCGCTTATCTCTGCCGAACATAGTTACCCAGCAGTGCCCTTGGCAGGGCAGCTGGTACGCCAGAGGTTCGTTCATCCCGGTCCTCTCGTACTAGGGATGAGGTCACTCAAGTATCCACGCCTACGGTAGATAGGAGTCCAACCTGTCTCACGACGGTTTAAACCCAGCTCACGTACCCTTTTAATTGGCGAACAGCCAAACCCTTGGGACCTTCTTCAGCCCCAGGATAGGATGAGCCGACATCGAGGTGCCGAACAGGTGCGTCGATGTGGGCTCTCAGCACCTACCAGCCTGTTATCCCCGGGGTAGCTTTTGTCCGATGTCTTCCCCGATTCTATAATCCAGGGTCGGTTCACTAAATTCTGCTTTCGCAACTGCGCGACATGCCCGTCTTGCAGTAAAGCTGGCTTATGCTTTTACACTACCGCTCCGATTTCCATCCGGAGCTAGCCAACCTTGATAAACGCCTCCGTTACCTTTTAGGAGGCAAGCGCCCCACTTAAACTACCTAGCACTCACTGTCTCTTCCCGTATTACAGGAAGGTTAGAATTATCATTTTTAAAGATGGGTATTTCACTGTCGGCTCCACCCCAACCGAAGTCAAGGCTTCAAAGCCTCCCCACTATACTACGCATCAAAAACGATAACCCAATGAGAACCTATAGTAAAGCTCCCGGGGTCTTTTCGTCTTACCGAAGGTAGTCGGCATCTTCACCGACATTGCATTTTCACCAGGCTCCTCGTTGAGACAGTTCCCCAGTCGTTCCGCTTTTCCTGCAGGACATAACTTACATGCCAAGGAATTTCGGTACCTTAGGACGATTATAGTTATCGCCGACGTTCACTAGGGCTTCGGACAGTGAGCTCTCGCCTTACGGCGAGAACCCCCATCGTTAACCTTCTAGCACTGGTCAAGCGTCAGCCCCTATACATCCTCTTACGAGTTAGCAGGGACCTGTGTTTTTAGTAAACAGTCGCTAGGGATCTTTAACTGCGTCCGCTCAGTTTTCATGAACGGAAGGCCTTATTGCGAACTTACGGCCGTTGTTTTGCCGAGTTCCTTAACGAGGGTTAACCTGTTCACCTTGGGCTACTCGCCCTACCTACCTGTTTCGGTTTACGGTACGAACTCTCCATTTTTAGACTTAGAAGTTTTTCTTGGAAGCTTGCTCACTTAGATTGGCCTGTCCGTGGACAAACCTTTTACCAACTCTTGGACTGGTATCTAACGGATTTACCTATTAGACATCCTCAAGTAGACAACATAAATCCAATAATATGCCTAAGTTACAAAACTTCGTCACTCCATAGAAAAATGAAGAGGGGCCGGAATATTAACCGGCTGTCCATCGACTAACCCTTTCGGGGTCGCCTTAGGTTCGCCTAACCCTTGGCTGATTTACATTGCCAAGGAAACCTTAGGTTTTCGGTGATCCGATTTCTCATCGGATTTGCGGTTACTCATCCCAACATTCTCTCTTCCCTGCGCTCCACCCCGCCTTACAACGGAGCTTCGCTGCGCAGGAAATGCTCCTCTACCACTCCATCTTTTTAAAAAAGACGGAATCCGTATCTTCGGTGCTAAGTTTAGCCCCGAACATTTTCAGCGCGCCTCGCCCTAGATAAACATAGAATGGTGAGTTGTTACACACTCTTTAAATGGTAGCTACTTCTAAGCTAACATCCCATCTGTCAAAGACGAAACACTTCTTTTGCCACTTAACTTAGCTTAGGGACCTTAGATGACGATCTGGGCTGTTACCCTTTTGACTACGAAGCTTAGCCCTCGTAGTCTTACTCCCTTTTCATTTTAACTTCTGGTATTCGGAGTTTAGTAGGATACCTAGGTAAAACCACGATATTCCTTCTAGTGCTCTACCCCCAGAAAGTGAAAAGAGGCTAGCCCAAAAGCTATTTCGAGGAGAACCAGCTATTACCAAGCTCGATAAGCTTTTCACTACAACCCACAACTCATCTCCGAGTATTGCACGGCTCGTGAGTTCGGACCTTCCCCAGTATTTCTACTGAGTTCATCCTGGTCATGGGTAGCTCGCTTGGCTTCGGGTCTTTTGCGTCCTCTTATAAACGCGCTATTCACACTCGGTTTCCCTGTGCCTCCGTCCTTATGGACTTAGACAAAGAAGACGTAAAAACTCGTTGGGTCGTTCTGCAAAAAGCACGCCGTCACCCCGACTTGCGTCAAGGCTCCGACTCTTTGTAAGTATATGGTTTCAGGTACTATTTCACCGCCCTTATCGGGCTACTTTTCACCTTTCCCTCGCGGTACTTGTTCACTATCGGTGATATTGGGTATTTAGCCTTGGCAGAATAGTTCTGCCTGTTTCCGACAAGATTATCGTTTCTCGCCGTACTTAAGAATAATGACAAGGAGTATAAGACCCTTTTCGCCTAAAGGACTATTACCCACTGTGGTCAGGCTTTCCAGCCATGTTCGACTAAGGAAGTCTTAATTTTTTACTCCCTGGAGTTGCCTCCAACGCCATTACCTTGCAACCCCTTTTAGAATTTTTTAGAAAAATTATAAAAGGTTTAGGCTCTTCCCTTTTCGCTCGCCGCTACTAAGGGAATAAAATTCTTTCTCTTTTCCTCCGGCTACTGAAATGTTTTACTTCGCCGAGTTCGCTGTCCCATCATTCGACGGGACTAATCCCGATTTATCGAGATTGGGTTTCCCCATTCGGAAATCCCCGGATCAAAGGTTGCTACACACCTCCCCGAGGCTTATCGCAGCTACGCCACGTCCTTCATCGCCCCAATATCCCAAGGCATTCACCATATACCCTTGAGTAAACCTGCTTATTAGCTGACAATCTATAGACTTTAATTTACCCGAACCTATTTAGGCTTAAATAGGTTTTAGGGTTATTCAATTTTTAAAGTTCTAAGTTTAAAAAAAACCGCTTAAAAGCGGTCAAACCATAAGGTACATCAATACCCGGTTGTGTCAACCGCTTTTGTGGATTAAATTTTTTAAATTTTTTCTCATATAAACCATCAATGCCTCTAATTATATAGAGTAAAAAATCACATGTCAATACCCCAGTTTTTAACCAAGGTAAAATGGCCTATTTTTCGCTTAAATCCTGTCTAAATTTTTCTATTAATTTAGTCGCCTGTTCTTTGCCGCCTAATCCAAAAGCCAACCCTCCAGCCAGAGCTAGCATGGCGATCACTCCTATAACAACGGTCTGAAGCAAGGCCGGAGCAATGCCTAATTGGGTTAAAGCAATGATAAATCCGAAAATCAATATCGCCCATCTAACAATTGAAGAAATGGCCGAGGAAGACTTTAAGCCAGCAGTATCAACGCTTGCCCTAACAAGACGCTGCATAAAATTGGCTACAATCACTGCTCCCAATAACACTATTGCCGCTATAATCACATTGGGCAAATAGTAAAGTATGGCCCTTAAAAACAAAGCCACCTCGCTTAACCCCAAAATATCTGCTGCTGTCATTAGGAAAATGATAATAAAAAACCATTTCACCAATTCTTCAAAGAATTTTCCTGAATCAAGATTAAGTTTTGCCTTGCTCAAAGCGGTTTTAAATCCCAGTTTGGCCAAAAGAGTATCAAGTTTAATCGTTTTAATTATTCGATTAGCCACTTTGCCCAGAAATATGGCAATTAACCAACCGACTATGAAAACAATCAAAGCTGCCAAAAACGTTGGGATGAAACCAATAAAACTGCCCCAAATTGTCTCAAAAGAATCAAGAAGTATTTCTATCATAAAATTTTAAATTTAATTATTAAATTTGTTTTTCGACCTCAACCTAATTATAGAACAATAACTTAAAAAATCAAATAAAAGCGGGGATTATTTAAGCAAATTGCAAATAATTTTTATCATCGCATCTTTTTCTTCGGAATGGCTTACGGCAATTAAAAGAACCAGAGCAACTAAAGTATTTTCATTAATTTTTCTTTCGCCCCTTTTATCATAAAGGTGTTCATTTTTATATAAAAAATAAATAAAAAGAAAAGCGGAAATTCTTTTATTTCCGTCAGTAAAAGGATGATCTTTTATAATCAAATACAATAAATGAGCAGCTTTTTCTTCTATGGTTTTATATAATTCTTTTTTGCCGAATGTTTGATAAAGGTTTTTGATAATGCTTTCAAATTTTTTGCTTATTTCTTGTCCAAACAAATCTCCGGCCCCAAGCCCTTTGTCAATCCCTAATTTTAATTCTTTAATAACACCTAAGGCATGATTATAGTCTAGGGGAAAATCGGCCTTCTTACCTCTTGGGATAACCAGTTTATCGTGGTCGTACTTCCATAATATTTCCAGTGCCCTGGAATAGTCAGATAAAAGTTTTAAAATTTCTTGCTTATTTTTTGTCATATTTTTATTTTACCTCTTTTTATTTGTTTTTCCCAGCCCGAGTAACGTTATCGATTATTTGGCAACAACTATCTGCCGTGATACAATTAAAAATTCATGTTAAGTCACATCAAAAAAATTCATTTTATCGGAATTGGCGGGATCGGGGTATCGGCGATAGCCAGAATGGCACGCTTAAAAGGAATAAAAGTTACTGGTTCTGATATTTCGATAGGGAAAATGACTGAAAGAATTAAAAATATCGGTGGAAAAATTTTTATCGGACATAAAAAAGAAAATTTGCCGAAAGACACAGATATGGTTGTTTTTTCACCAGCAATAAGCGAAAATAACCCCGAACTGACTTCTGCTAAAGAATTGAATATTCCCGTCTATTCATATCCCGAAGCGCTTGGGCTTTTATCTAAAGACATGTATACGATTGCCGTATCGGGAACTCATGGTAAAACAACCACTACTTGCATGATTGCCGAACTAATGATATACGGAAATCTCGATCCGACCGTATTCGTTGGCGGTTTGTTAAAAAAACAGCAAGATAATTTTGTTTTGGGACAAAGCAGATATTTTGTGGTTGAAGCCTGTGAATACAAAGAATCTTTTTTGAATCTTAATCCAAATATTCTGATAGTTTTAAATATTGATAATGACCATTTGGATTATTACCAAAATATTGAAAATATTCAAAATGCTTTTGCTGAATTAATTGCAAAAACAAAAAATTATATTATCTGTGATTTAAATGACAAGAATATATTAACAGCGATTGAAAAAGCGAAAAATATAAATAAATTGGCAGAAATTACAGACTATACAAAAGAAAAATTAAATATTAAATTATTAATTCCCGGTGAACACAATCTTAAAAACGCAAAAGCGGCTCTAGGCGCTGTTAAATTGATTGGATTAGAACAAAAAGAGGCGGAAAGAATTTTAAAAAATTATGCGGGCTCATGGAGAAGATTTGAATATAAAGGAACAATTGAAAATGGAGCCTTAATTTATGATGATTATGGGCATCATCCAACAGAAATCAAGGCAACATTAAAGGGAATAAAAAAATATTTTCCGGACAAACATATAATTGTTGTTTTCCAGCCACATCTCTATTCGCGCACCCGAATATTGTTAAGTGATTTTGCGAATAGTTTTACCAATATAAACAAAGTTATCGTTACTGATATTTATGCGGCAAGAGAACAAGACGATCATTTAATCCACGCTGAAGATTTAGTAAAAGCAATAAACAAGATTTCGAATAATGCCGATTATATTAAGAATTTTTGGGAAATCGAAAACTATCTAAAATTAAATTCTGATCAAGACACCGTTATTCTTACTGTCGGCGCCGGAGATATTTATAAGATCGGAGAAAACATTGTAAAGAAATAGGAGTCAGAAAATAAACGAAAAATGAGGCAACTGCCTCATTTTTTTGTTTTGGACCTGAGCGGATTTTCACCCTGTTAAATAATTTCAATTTAACAGGGCGGGCCGCTGAGTTTTTATGTTGGACCGTGGGAGAATCGAACTCCCGTCCTCCGGATGCAAACCGGAAGCTCTACCACTAAGCTAACGGCCCAATTAAATTTGGGCGTGCCTGGGCTCGAACCAGGGACCTCAGTCTTATCAGGACTGCGCTCTAACCATCTGAGCTACACGCCCTCGCCTCGCTTCACGAATCGAAGCGGGCCTAATTCAAAATTAACCCGTTGAAAGGTTAATTTTGAAAAAGATTTTCAAAAATCTTTAGGCCTTGCCTAAAATTCTGAACATTCCGGTACCGCAAATAGGACAAGTACCCTTTAAAGCTCGTCTCTTGCCACCTCGTCCCTTGAAACTTACTTCCTTGGGGTCTTTCATTTCCACTCCTTTCTTTCGGCACTTTACACAATAAGCCGTAGGCATAGATTTTAATCTGATCCTGGTTCAAAAAATTGGATTCCGAACCAAAACCTCATTAATTATTATCAAAATTGTTCTTAAGCCAATTATATACCTAAAATAATAAAAAAACAAGCTAAAAGTCAAATTTTAGCCTGTGGATAAATAAAATCAAAGTCAAATCCTTTATAGTTGCCCTGATTTGCCTCGCCGAAGTTCCGATGCACATCGGAACGAAAGCGGGTTTATGGTCTTCCTTTATGGTCCAAAGACCAACACCTATTTAATCGATCGTTTTTTAAGTAAAAATATTTCCATCCACAGGTTCCCCTACGGATGCCTTGTTATGACTTCGCCCTAGTCACCGAACTCACCTTAGGATCCCGATAAATCGGGAGACGTCGGGTGCTTCCGGCTTCTCTGGCGTGACAGGCGGTGAGTACAAAGCTTGAGAACGTATTCACCGCGGCGTAGCTGATCCGCGATTACTAGCGATTCCGGCTTCATGAGGTCGAATTTCAGACCTCAATCCGAACTGGGACCGACTTTGCATGGGATTGGCTCCATCTTACGACTTAGCGACCCATTGTATCGGCCATTGTAGCGCCTGTGTTGCCCAGGATATCAAAGGGCCATGCTGATTTGGCGTCATCCTCGCCTTCCTCCTCATATAATGAGGCAGTCTCCTGCGACACTTGTAACGCAGAACGAGGGTTGCGCTTGTTACCCGACTTAACGGAGCAACTCACGCCACAAGCTGACGACAACCATGCAGCACCTGTTCTAGTGTCCTTGTAGAAGACCCGACTTTCATCGGGGTTTCACTAGAATTTCAAATCCTGGTAAGGTTCTTCGCTTATCGTCGAATTAAACCAGACGCTCCACCGCTTGTGCAAGCTCCCGTCTATTCCTTTGAGTTTTAGTCTTGCGACCGTACTTCCCAGGCGGGGCACTTAAC